>CAYMSD010000126.1:4678-7719 GCA_964393015.1 uncultured Klebsiella sp. | reverse complement strand
GAGCGGCGCACCCGCCCCCGCCAAAGGCGGCTGCCGCAGCAGCCGCCGCTCCCTAGAAGTCCTTCCTCCTGAAGTACCCGATCGCGATCCCGAGCACGATCAGCTCGAAGCCGAGGCTCGTGCCGACGACCCACCAGACGGACCGCGACTCGAGTGCCTTCACCATCTCCGCCTCGAGCCTGCGCTCCGAGACGAACTGCGTGCTGAAGAGGCCCCGCTGGCCGCGTTCGGTCGCGCCATCGTCTTCCTCGATCTCGATGTCCGTCGAGAGCGCCAGCGCGCGCTGGAGAAGCGCCACCGTCTCGGTCGTCTTCGGAAGCACCGTCTTCGCGCCGTAGAAGATGTCATGCGCGAGCCGCCAGTTCGGATCGGTCTCCTGACGCTCCTCGAGGCGCGCCACGAAGCCCGACTTGCGCTCCGCATCGTCGACCTTGGCGATGCGCGCCTCGATCGCCTCGATCTCGAGCCGCGATGCCGTGCGGCCAAGCAGCGTGAACTGCTCTCCCGTGTGGATGAGGAAGACGAACAGCCAGAAGAGGAGCGTCACGATGACGGACGCGACGGGCGACCGCGTCACCATGCCGACGAGCGCCTGCACGCTGAAGAGATAGCTGAAGAAGACGACCATCAGCGGCACGACGACGAAGATCCCCCACTCCCACGACCCGCCGCGCAGGCCGATGACGAGGAACCCGAGGAGCGCGAAGGTCGCGACCTGAAGCGCCGTGAACAGCAGGCCCCCGACGAACTTCGTCAGGAGAAGCCTCCCGCGGCCGATCGGCTTCGACAGCATCGTGTCGACGCCGCCCGAGGCAAGGTCTGGGAAGATCGACGCCGTCGAGAGAAGCGCGAGGATCGTCGAGATCCACGCGAGCCAGATGGCGACGCCAACCGAGGCGAAGATGATCTTGTAGACCTTTCCGTCGGGGAAGGTCGTGGTGTTGACCATCGGGATGGGCAGCTCGAACCCGAGGATCGTCACGCCCTTCTCGTCGACGCCGACGGCGGCCATGGCGGCGATGACGACCGCGTTCAGCGCCAGCGCCACCCAGAAGAGCTTGCGCGCGTTGAGATCGCGGTATGCGGCGAGGAGCACGCCCGTCGTCTGCACGGCGTAGTCGGAGAGCGTGAGCCTCGCGCGCGGGGCGTGGTCGAAGGCGTCCATCATGACCCTCGCATCCTGGCGTTGATGTTCGCCGCGCCGACGGCGGCGGCGCGCCCGTCGACATCGCGCACGAGCCGCATGAAGAGGTCCTCGAGGCTCTCGCGCGTCTCCGCGAGGCCGACGATCGTCACGCCCTCCGCGCGCAGGCGGTCGATGAAGCCCTGCACCTCCGCGAGGTCCTCCGTCCTGAACTCGAGGACGCTGCGCCCGCGCTCGACGGCAGTGCTGGTCGCGCCGCGGTCGGCGGTCCACGCGGGCGCCGCGCCCTCGATCGTGAGGCGCCAGCGCCGGCTCTCCTGCGTGAGCTCCGCAAGCGACCCCTGCTTCTCGACGCGGCCCTTCAGCATGATGGCCACGCGGTCGCACACGAGCTCGACCTCGCCGAGGAGGTGGCTGTTGAGGAACACGGTGCGCCCCTCCGCGCGCAGCCGCAGCAGGAGATCGCGGATCTCGCGGCGCCCCACGGGGTCGACGCCGTCGGTCGGCTCGTCGAGGATCACAAGCTGCGGGTCGTTGACGAGCGCGGCCGCGAGCCCCGTGCGCTGCTGCATGCCCTTCGAATAGGTGCCGACGCGGCGGTCGCCCCACGCACCCATCCCGACGGCATCGAGCATCTCCGCAGCGCGGCGCTTGCGGTCGGCGCGGCGCATCAGGTTCATCGCACCGAAGAACTCCACGCACTGGAGGCCCGTCAGGTATTGCGGAAAACGATGGTGCTCGGGCAGGTATCCGACGCGCGCGAGCGTCGGGCGGTGCCCGATCGGGGCCCCGAGGATCGTGCCCTTCGCCGTCGTCGGCCGCACGATCGTGGTCATGATCTTGACGAGCGTCGACTTTCCCGCGCCATTCGGGCCAAGAAGCCCGAAGATCTCGCCGCGCGCGACCTTCATCGCGACCCCGTCGAGCGCACGAACGCGGCCCGCGTAGGTCTTCGTCACCTCCTCGAGGTTGATCGCGAGATTGTCCGCGGGGTCGCCCGCGAGTCCGCCTGCGGGCGGGCGGGCAGGGTCTGGCGCGCTGGGAACGCTGGTGCCGCCGTGCATGGGGGCGCAGTGTAGGGAAGGGCAGCCACGGGTTTTCAAGGCGCGCGCGCTTTGCGTGGATATCGTGCGCCCATGGACCAAACGCCCTCGGGCGCCGTGAACGCTCCGCACAGACGCGCCTCAGCCGCGGCGGACAGGCTCACGCCTCCACCCGGGGCGAACGCAACCGCCTTCGCAGCGCTCTTCCTGCTCTCGGCGGCGTTCCTCTTCGTCAGCTACTGCTGGTCGCGGGCCCTCATCGGCGGCTTCGGGGTCGGGGTCGGAACCGTGCTCGCCGCCGTCCTCGCCACGGCGCTCGCGTCGATCTTCCTCTGGTGGCTCGCGCCGCTCGCGGACTTCGCCGAGATCGTGTGGATCCACCTTCCCGCGGACCGCCGAACCCGCCGCGCGCAATGCCCGCACTGCGGCTATCCGCACGAAGGCCGCGCGCTCTGCTCGGAGTGCGGCCTCGTGACCGAGCCGCTCGAGCCGTGGGCGCTCTCGCTTCGCCCCGTGAAGCGCTTCTGCTGGATCCTCCTCGCGGCGCTCGTCGTGGGAAGCGCCGCGGGCGAGGCGTGGTGCAGGCTCGACGAATCGCGCTTCATCGAGGAGACCGCGCGCGACGCGACGCGCCCCTCGACCCGCCCGCGCGCGTTCCCTTCGTCGTTCGCGCGCATGACGGTCACGGCCGACGGCGTCTACGAAAGCGAGGCGTGGGCCGTCGATCGCCGCGACCGGAACTGGCAGCCCGCCGACCCTGCGCTCCGCGAGCGCGGAATCGGCTGGTCGACGCGGCGCGAGCGGCGCGGCGGGGGCGACGCCACGGTCGACGCGGAAGTCGATGCGGAAGTCGA
>CAYMSD010000126.1:3057-4578 GCA_964393015.1 uncultured Klebsiella sp. | reverse complement strand
GCGGAAGTCGATGCGGAAGTCGAGGGCAAGTCCGAGGCCGCGGAAACGCGCCCGAACCCCGATTGATGCAGCGAACCGATCAGCGACCGATCGGCTTCGGCGCCTGCGGCTGCTTCCCCACCGCTGGCTGCGGCAGGAACTGCGGCACATGCTCGGGCTTCAGGAAGAAGTAGAACATCTTGCCCGTCGCATACTGGCCGCCCGCGAGAAGCTCCGCAGGAGCGCCGGCGCCCATGTAGAGGTCCGCGCGGCCCGCGGCGCGAATCGCGCCGCCCGTGTCCTGGTCGAGCATGAACTTCCGGTACTCGACCTGACCACGCGAGAAGGTGTTCGCGCGCGTGTCGACCATGACCAGCCCGCCGCGCGGGAAGATCGACTTGTCGGTGGCGATCGACGCATCCTCGTTCACGCGCGTGCCGAGCGAGCCCGCCGGCCACGCGTCGCGGTCGTACTCCTGGAAGAACACATACGAGTCGTTGCGGTTGATGAGCCTGTCGATCGTGGTCGGGTCGGTGCGGTAGAGCCTGCGGATCGCGGCAAGCGAGAGCTGGCTCTTCGTGAGCACGCCTTCGTCCATCAGCGACTTGCCCAGGCCGTAGTACTGGCCGTCGGTCTTGCCCGCGTAGCCGACGTACATGACGGACTCGTCGGGCATGATGAGCTTGGCGCTTCCGTTCACCTGCACGATGTAGACATCGAGCTTGCTCTCGAGGTAGACGAGCTCGGTGCCGGCGAACATGCCGCTCGACTCGATCTCGGCGCGCGACGGCCACTTCGCGAGCGAGCCGTCGGCCATGCGCCTGCCGAGCGGCTGGCCGGTCGACGGATCGGTGACGAGGTCCGCAGGCCGCGTGTAGAGCGGGTGGCGGAAGCGCGCGTCGGGCGAACGGCTCGCCTTGAAGGTCGGCGAGAAGTAGCCCGTGAAGAGCACATCGCGGTTCTGGTTGTAGCCGACCGACTGCCACACCTCGAAGAGCTCGAAGAAGCGCGACTCGAACTCCGCGGACGAGGACGAGGTCGCGAGCAGCTCCTTGAACGCGTGCACGCTCGCCTCGGCCTGCTCGTGGGTGCACACGATCTCCTGCGTGCCCTGGTTCCTGAACGGGAACCACTGCCTGCTCGAGGGCTTCGTGAACCAGCCGATGCTCTCGCCGACCGAGCGGTCGAGATAGAAGGTCTGGCCTCCCATCGCGTCGAACGCGGCGGCGACGGGCGGCTTCGGATCGTCTGGACCGAGGCGGATCAGCGCGGGGCCGTCCGTCGGGTTGTTCGCGTCGATGGGCACTTCCTGCTGGGAGCGGCAGCCCGTGAGCGCGAGGAGGGCGACGGCGGCGAGGGAAGCGGTGCGGCGTGCGCCGCGGAGGGAAAATCGAGCCAGCATGGCGGAACAGTACCGCGAAGAACGGCGCAACGGGCGATATTCCCCGCGTTCTTCGCGCCGCGCAGCGGGCGGCCCCGCAGAAGGGCGCACGGTCCGCGCCGATCGTCCGCTCGACTCCCCCGCGTGAGCCGAAGCCGCCG
>CAYMSD010000126.1:0-2957 GCA_964393015.1 uncultured Klebsiella sp. | reverse complement strand
CGCCGCGACGAGGGAATCATCTCATGCGCGGCTGCAACCGCAGCGTATACTGCGTGTTCAACAGGCCCGCCTCGTCGGGCTCGCGCGCGTGGTCGCATCACCGTCCGTCTGGAGCCTCCCATGAACCTGCTCACCTCCAACGCCCTGCTTGCCTTCGGTCTCCCCGGCGGCTGGGAGTGGATCGTCCTCCTTGTGATCGGCCTCCTCCTCTTCGGACGCAGGCTCCCTGAAGTCGGCCGCTCCATCGGCCAGGGCATCAAGGAGTTCAAGAAGGGTCTGAAGGAAGTCGAGGACGATGTGAAGCGCGACGACGGCGCCGCGCGCAAGTCGCTCCCGGGCGACCAGGTGATGCAGGCACCCGAAGGCACGCAGAGCCGCACCGAGCAGCACTGAGCGCCTCATTCGACGAATCAACGGACGCACCCGCCGCAAGTCGGGTGCGTCTTCATGTTCCAGCCGCTCGGCGCCGCCCGAGGGGCGTCAGGGAAGCACGGCGGCGGTGGGGACGACCGAAGTCACGCCGAGGGCAAGCGCCGCAAGCCGCGCCGCCGCTGAAGTTCGAGGCATGCGAGCGCGCGACGGCCCAGACGCCACGGAGTCGCCGTCGAAGCCCTGACTTCACCCGCCGTACTGGCGCGACAGGAACGCGCGGTGCTCCGCGTTCGACACGGCCTCGAGCCACGCGCCGTTCGCGAGGTACCAGCGCACCGTTTCGGCGAGCCCATCCTCGAACGCGACCGTGGGGCGCCAGCCGAGTTCGCGCGCGATCTTCGCGCTCGAGATCGCGTAGCGCCTGTCGTGCCCGGGCCGGTCGGCGACATGCGCGATCTGCGCGGCATAGCTCGCGCCGTCCGCGCGCGGGCGCTCGCGGTCGAGCACCGCGCACAGCGCCCGCACGAGCGCCAGGTTCGTCCGCTCGCAGTCGCCGCCGATGTTGTAGACCTCGCCCACGCGGCCCGACTCGAGCACGCGCACGAGCGCGCGGCAATGGTCCTCGACATGGATCCAGTCGCGCACCTGCTGGCCGTCGCCGTAGATCGGGATCGACTTCCCGGCGAGCGCGCGCTCGATCACCACGGGGATCAGCTTCTCGGGCATCTGCCGCGGGCCGTGGTTGTTCGAGCAGTTGGTGACGACGACGGGCAGCCCGTGGGTGCGGTGCGCCGCGCGCACGAGGTGGTCGGCCGCGGCCTTGCTCGCCGCGTACGGGCTGTTCGGGCGGATCGGCGACTCCTCGGTGAACGGCGCGTCGTCGGGCGCGAGGCTGCCGTACACCTCGTCGGTCGACACATGCACGAGGCGGAAGCGCGCGCGCTCGTCGGCGGACAGCGACTGCCAGTGCGCCCGCGTCGCCTCGAGCAGGCGGTG
Organism: uncultured Klebsiella sp.; assembly: GCA_964393015.1. GTDB lineage: Bacteria > Planctomycetota > Phycisphaerae > Phycisphaerales > SM1A02 > QWPT01. Next base: position 1,589 of record CAYMSD010000126.1, on the reverse strand, counting down.
CGTGCCGACGATGTTCGTCTGCACGAAGTCCTCGGCTCCCACGATCGAGCGGTCGACATGCGACTCGGCCGCGAGGTGCAGCACCGCGCCCACGCGATGCTCGGCGAGGACGGCGGCGCAGAGCGCGCTGTCGCAGATGTCTCCGTGGACGAAGGCGTGGCGCGCGGGCTGCGCGAGCCCGGCGAGGTTCTCGCGGTGCCCTGCGTAGGTCAGCTTGTCGAGCGTGACGATGCGCGCGTCGGTCGTCTCGGTCAGCATGCGCACCAGCGCGCTGCCGATGAAGCCCGCGCCGCCGGTCACGAGGATGGACGACGGGGGAATCGCCACGAAACGCAGTGTATCCCGCCCCGCACCGCGCTCCCCCGCTCGGGTACATTTCTCCCCCTATGCCAACGCAAGAGCTTCCCATCCTCGAGTTCGTCGCGCGCAACTACAGGAACTTCAACGCGCGCTCGACGCGCGACGCGCTCTTCGCCTACTGGGACCATGTCTCGAAGGGCGGCAGGATGTACTGGGCCGTCGCCGGCGCGATGAGCTCGGCGCAGCTCGGCATCACGCTCGCGCCCGCGATCCGCGCGGGCCTCGTGCACGGCCTCTCGGTGACGGGCGCGAACCTCGAGGAGTCGCTCTTCCGCCTCGTGGCGCACCACAGCTACAAGGACTTCCCCGAGTACCGCTACTTCACGAAAGCGGACGACACGAAGATCCTCAAGCAGCGCATGCGCCGCGTCACCGACACGAGCATCCCCGAGGACGAGGCGTTCCGCGCGGTCGAGAAGATCCTCGTCCCGATGTGGTTGAAGGCGACGAAGAACGGCGAGCGCCGCTACTGGCACGAGTACTTCTACGAGCTCGTCCTGTCGCTGCCGAAGTCGAAGTTCGAGGGGAACCCCGACGAGTGCTGGCTGCTCGCGGCCGCGAAGGCGAACCTGCCGATCGTGGTGCCCGGGCACGAGGACTCGACCTTCGGCAACATCTTCGCGTCGCACGTGAAGTTCGGCGAGTGCAGCGCACAGATCGTGAAGAGCGGCATCGAGTACATGGCGGGCTTCTACGACGACTACAAGCGGCTGTCGAAGGGCGCGGGCATCGGCTTCTTCCAGATCGGCGGCGGCATCGCCGGCGACTTCCCGATCTGCGTGGTGCCGAGCATCAAGTACGACCTGCAGGAACCCGTGCGTCCGTGGGCGTACTTCTGCCAGATCAGCGACTCGACGACTTCGTACGGCTCGTACTCGGGCGCCACGCCCAACGAGAAGATCACCTGGGACAAGCTCACCGAGAAGACCCCGATGTTCGTCGTCGAGAGCGATGCGACCATCGTGGCGCCGATGATGCTGACCGCGCTCCTCGAGGCGAAGGCGAACCCGAAGCGAGCCGACGCGATCATCAAGGCCTCGCGCGCCGAGACGAAGAAGTTCCTCGCCAAGGTGCGTTGAGCCGCGGGGATGTCGCCGTGGGTCCGCCTTTTATCCCGCCGTGCGGGGCGTTTCCTTCCGCCCATCCGTGCGCTATACTCCCCGCCATCGGGCGCTTAGCTCAGCTGGCTAGAGCGCACGGATCACACCCGTGAGGTCACTGGTTCGAGT
>CAYMSD010000125.1:2919-7897 GCA_964393015.1 uncultured Klebsiella sp. | reverse complement strand
GCGCGGTCCTCTTCGGTCCAGCCGAGGACTTCGAGAAGATCGACTGAATCGAGGCGCGGTGCGTAGGCGGGGTTCGCGCCCGTGCGGCGCGAGGCGCGCGTCGGCTGGCTGTGGGGGCAGACCTCCTGGCAGATGTCGCAGCCGAACCACCAGTCCGCCGTTTTCCCGAAGAACTCGGCCGGGATCTCGCCGCGGTGCTCGATCGTGAGGTAGGCGATGCATCTGCGCGCGTCGACCGAGTACGGCGTGATCGCCTCGGTCGGGCACGCGTCGATGCAGCGCGTGCAGGCGCCGCAGAGGTCGCCTTCGGGAATCGCACGCGCGCGCGGACTTTCGTCGCTTGCCGCGATGTCGGCATCCGTCACGATCTCGCCGAGGAGGAAGAAGCTTCCGCGCGCGGGGTGGATCAGGAGCGTGTGCTTGCCGATCGCGCCGAGGAGCGCGCGCGCCGCCTGCTCGCGCTCGAGGATCGGGTGCATGTCGCCCGTGAGCCGCGTCTCGCTTCCTGGCGACAGCTCGCGGATCGTGCGCCCGAGCTTGCGGAGGCGGTCGCGCACGAGATCGTGGTAGTCCTTGCCGCGGGCGTAGCGCGCGATCCGTCCGCGCGGGTGCGCCGCGTCGGCAGCCACGCGGTCGGGCCGCCCGTCGTGGTAGCGGTCGGCGACGCAGACGACGCTGCGCGCGTTCCTGAGCATCGTGCGCACATCGACCGCCTGCTCGACGCGCGCTGCGATCCAGTCCATGTCGCCGTGCTTGCCGTCGCCGATCCAGCGCCGCAGTTCCGCGGCGCGGGAAGCCGGCGCAGCCCGCGCCACGCCGACGAGCGCGAAGCCGAGTTCGTGCGCACGCGCCTCGACCGCCTCCCTGAGCGCCGTCCGATCGATCGCCATGTCAGAGTTCGCGGTACTCGTAGAGCGGCGCGATCACCCCGAGGAACGCGCCAAGCAGGAAGCCGATCGGGACGAGGACGAGGATGGTGACGAGCGTCGCCCAGAGGAACGGCCGCCGCGCGCCCATCCAGAGCGGAATCGACGCAAGCAGCGCTGGCACGCCGAGGAGCGCGCCGATCCACGGCCGCGCGAGGTAGACGGTCGCAAGCCACGAAAGCTCGACATTCTGCTCGACTGCGACCTGCCTGAGGAGCGGCGCCAGCACGAACGAGCCAGCGATCGTGATCAGCACCGTGACCAGCGCAAACACGGCCTTCGCGCGCGCGAGGTACACCCAGAACCGCTGCGGGCGGTTGGAGGCGGGGGGAGTGGTCGGGTCGAAGGCCGCCATGACCAAGTTCCTCTCGATCGGTGGCGGCGCGCCTCTCGGATCATCCTCGGCCTGTCAGGCGCGGCTGACCGCGCGCACACAGGCCTCGGCAGCGGGCAGGCTCAGCGCCCGCGACCGCCACCGCCGAACGACGCCATGATCTCCTGCTGGAACGCGGCCATGACCTGATCGGCGGAGGTGATCTCGCCAGAGCGGATCTTGGCGGCCACGGTCGCGGCCGCCGTCTTCATCGGGCCGATCGCCATGTCGATCATCGGAGCCATCTGCTCCATGGCCGCGAGCTGTTCCTCGCTCATGGCGCCCGCCTCGCCGAGGTCGAGCACCCACTTGCCGCCGACCTTGGTGAAGACGGTCTCCTGGCCGCTCGCGGAGGCGAACACGGCGCGGTTGCCGTCCTCGGACTTCTTGGTGAGCGGGGTGGCGGCACCACCGCCAGCCATGCCGCCCATGCCGCCCATGCCGCCCATCGCGCCACCCATGCCTCCACCCATGCCACCCGCCATGCCCTGCGCAAGGCCTGCGAGCGACTCTACGCCGAAGCGCTCGATCATGGCGTCGATCATCGGGCGCATGGCGTCCGCGGAGATCTGGCTGATGCGCTTCATGGAGCGCATGCCGGGCTTCGACTCGTCGATCGCGCCCATCATGTGGCTGGTTGCGCCGACGGGGTCGCTCGTGAGCATCTCGTTGTAGCGCGCGATGAATGCGTCGATGTCGTCGACGCCGCTCTGGCCGAACGACGAGCCCGCGAGCGAGCGGCCGCTCGATGCGCCGCGCGGGCGCTGCGCGGCGCGCGGAGCCTCGACGACGGCGGGGGGCGTGAGGAGGCTGTCGACGGTGAGGCCGTCGAGGCGCGTCTTGACGCCGTTCACGAACGCGCGCATCGGAGAGGCGACGGCCTCGTCCTCCGCCGCGCCAAGGCGATCGGACGCCGCCGTCACCTTTTCGCGGAGCGAGGTGAGGAGCGCTTCCGCCTTGGCCTTGATCTCGCCGACGGCAGCCGAATCGCTGCCCGCGGTCGCGAGCAGCATGCGGCCTTCGGCGCCAAGGCCCGCGAGCTCGGTCATCGCAGCGCGGATCTCGTCCGTGGTGACGGCGTCCGCGAGGCTTCCCGCGGACGCGCCGACGGAGCCGAGGTCTTCGGCGAGCTGGTCGTAGACCGCGCGAAGCGCGCCGTTGCGCTCGTCTGCGATCGCCTGCATGATCGACTTGGCCTGGCCGCGGAGCTCGCGCGCGAGTTCAGCGGTCTTGGCGGTCTGCGACTGGACATCGGCCTCGAACGAGGAGAGGAGGTCGAGCGCGCGCGACGCCGCGGCCTGCATGGCCTGCTCTGCGGCGCGCTTCCCCTCCGTGAGCGACTTCTCAAGCGTGAGGTCGGCGGAGGCGATGCCATCGGTCTCGAGGGCGGTGCGCGTCGAGCGCGCGGACTCCTGCACGGTCGCCGCTTCCTCGACGAACGCAAGCGCCGTGGGCGGGTTCGACTCGCGGGCCTTGCGGAGGAGGACGGCGGTCTCCTGGTTCAGTTCGTTGAGCCGCGCCGCAGACTCCGACATGCGCGTCGAGAGCTGGCCGATCGGCGCCTCGACGGCCTGCACGGACTCCTGCAGCGCGCGTGCGCTGCGGCTCGCCGCGTCGCGGGCGGCCTGCGCGGTCGCGCGGTCGGCGGCGAGGTCCATCGAGCCCGCTGCCGCGGCGATCGCCTCGAGCTCCGCGGCGAGGGCGCTTGCGGAGAGCGCGATGCCGCGGCGGGTCTCGTGGTCGGCCTCCATCGTGTTGGCGCGCATCAGGCCGATGAGCGCGGCCGTGTGCGACATGCTCGCGGCGAGGTCGCGCGCCGCCGTCTCCTGCGCGCCGCTTCCGCCCGAGAGGCCCTTGGCGCGGCCGATCAGGCCGCGCAGCGAGGAGAGCGACTCCTCGGAGGGCGCGCCCGACAGGAGCTCAGGCGTCTCGCCGAGCAGCTTGGCGTAGGCGTCCGTGACCTCGGCGAGCTGGGCGTCGAACTTCACCTGGCGCTCGACCGCGGGGTCTGCGCAGCCTGAAAGCACGGCCGCCGCGAGGGCGCCCGAGGCGCCGAAGGCGAGGAGCGAGGCGCGCGCGCGCGCCGAGGAGGTCCGAAGGCTCTGGAAGAAGTACGCCATGGTTGGTTCGCCGAAGATGAGTCGTTGAGGCGCGCGTTCCCGCCCGCCAGACACCCGCCACGCCTCGGTCGACCCGAAGCGCCGTGCGGGCGGCGGAGTGTAACGGAACGGGCGCGGATCGGAGGCGGAACGGCCCCGCCGTCAGCGATCTGGGCCGCCCGGCTCCTGCCGCTCGGGGCGGCGAAGGCCTGGCGGGGTGTATTGAATCGGGTACTCGCCGCGCTGGATCTGCATCGAGCGCACCCACTGGACGAAGTCCTCGCGCAGTCCGCGGCGCGCGGGCGGCAGGGCGGGGTCCCATCCGCGCACCTTGGGGTGCGGCCTGCGGGCTTCGGTCGCAGGCAGCGCGTACTGGTAGACGAGCGAATCGGTCGGCTTCTCCCAGTCGATCAGCGGCAGCGTGTCGATCGTCGTCCGCGTGAGGATGAGCAGGTTCGTCATGCGCACCCGATCGTCCTTGAAGTTCTTGTTGTGGAGGAAGAGCCGCCCGCCGTCGGGGCCGCCGTGGCAGCGGCTTGTGGCGCAGTTGCCGATGATCCACGAGTTGTGGACGCGCTGGCGGTAGAGGTTGAGCGACTCGGGCTCGCCGAGGACCTTGACCTCGCCGTAGAGGTCGCGCGCCTTCAGCGCGAAGAGCGTCTTCACGATGTCGATCGGCGGCGCCGACTTGAACGCCGAGCGCGCGCCCGTGCCGACCGGCATGAGCTCGTGGTCGGGGTAGCGCTCGAGCATGGTCTCGATCAGCTCGGTCGGCACCTGCAGCCGCGGCGGGTTCTTCAGGTCGATCTCGTAGACGCGGATGAGGTTCACATCCTCGGCGGAGAGGAGGTCGGCGCGCACGCCCGTCTCCTCGCGCACGGGTCGCTCGCGCCGCTCGTCCGCCCCGCCCGACGCGGGGCTCGCGAGGAGCGCGAGCTGCGCGTTCACCTCGGTGAGCAGCTGCTTGGCCTCGTAGTGGTTCGTCGCCTCGAGCAGGCTGTCGAGCTCGCGCTTGGCCTCGACATACATGCGCTTGTTGTGGAGCCAGAGGGCGAGCGTGTAGCGCGCCGCGTACTGGTCGGGCTCGATCGTGAGGCGGAAGCGCTCGTAGAGCTCCTCGTCGGTCGGATAGGGCCGCACCTGGTCGACCGCCTCGCGCGCGTAGCGCGTGGGGATTCCCGCGATCTCGAGGACGACATGCGTGTAGCCGTCCTCGACGAGCGAGCCGATCAGCACGCGGCCATCGTTGAACTGGACGCGCACGCGCCTCCCGGGCGGGCCATCGACGAGGTAGACGATGCGGATGACGCGGTTCTTCGTGAAGGTGCGCACCCGCCCGCGGTCGTCGCGGAGCACGATGACCGAATCGTCCTCGCTCTCGATCGTGCCCGCGGCGGTCGAGACGCGGTCGACCACGATGTAGGCGCGCGTCGGCCGCTCGGCGGGCAGCGCCTCCTCCGAGGGCGTTCCCGCTGGGTCGCCGCCAGCGCTGTCGGGCCGCGATGGGGGTGCGGACTCGGCGGCCTGCGTCGGGGCTTCTGGCTTCGTCGGGGCTTCTGGCTGCGCCGGGGCTTCTGGCT
>CAYMSD010000125.1:0-2819 GCA_964393015.1 uncultured Klebsiella sp. | reverse complement strand
CGGGGCTTCTGGCTGCGCCGGGGCTTCTGGCTTCGCCGCGGGTTGGGGCTCGGGCGTCTGCTGCTCGGGCGGCGACTGAAGCGAGGCGACCGCCGCTCCCGCGGGTGACGCGGCGAACGGGGTCGCGAGGAAGACGGTCGCGAGGAAAACGGTCGCGACAGGCGCGAAGGGCATGGCGCGCATGGTACGCGGAGCCGCCCCGAAGCGATGCAGATTCGGCGCGAGGTCGCCGCGCGGACTCGCGGTGGCTCGATCGGTGGTAGTTTTCGGGCTCTCGGCCCGCCGTGCGGCGCCGCTCGCAGGAAGTCGAACCAAGTCGGAGGTCGTATGAAGCTCGGAGTGATGGCGGCTCTCTTCGCAGGTCGCAAGCTCGAGGATGTGGCGGCGTACTGCGCCGAGATCCGTCTCGACGCGATCGAACTCCCCGTCGGCGCGTATCCCGGCAAGCCTTTCTTCGACCCCGCGGCCGTGCTCGCCTCGAAGAAGGAGCAGGACCGCATCAAGGCGATCCTCAAGGACCACGGACTCGCGCTGTCGGGCCTCGCCGTCCACGGAAACCCCGTCCATCCCGACAAGCGCCACGCCGCCAAGGACCACACCGACTTCGTCAACGCCGTGAAGCTCGCGCCCGCGCTCGGCACCGATGTCGTCATCACCTTCTCCGGCTGCCCGGGCGGCTCGAAGGCGGACAAGACGCCGAACTGGGTCACCTGCGCGTGGCCGCCGGACTACCTCGCGATCCTCGAGTACCAGTGGAAGCAGGTGCTCGTCCCGTACTGGTCTGCGCAGGCGCGCCTCTGCGCGAAGCACGGCGTGAAGGTCGCGTGGGAAGCGCACCCCGGCTTCTGCGTCTACAACCCCGACACGCTCATCCGCCTGAGCGCCGCCGCGATGAAGGCGTCGGGCCTCAAGGGCAAGCCCGTCCTCGGCGCGAACCTCGACCCGTCGCACTTCTTCTGGCAGGGCATCGACCCGATCGAGAGCGCGCGCGTCCTCGGCGAAGCGGGCCTTCTCTTCTACTGCCACGCGAAGGACACCGAGCTCCATCTCCACCAGGGCCGCATCAACGGCTACAACGACGCGCGTCCGTACGGCGACCTCAACAACCGCTCGTGGAGCTTCCGCACCTGCGGCTACGGCCACGGCCACGAGTTCTGGAAGCCGTTCATCTCGATGCTGCGCCGCCAGGGCTACGACCATGTGCTCTCGATCGAGCACGAGGACGCGCTCATGTCGGTCGAGGAGGGCCTCGAGCGCGCGGCCGCGTTCCTGTCGGAAGCGATCATCGTCGAGCCGGCAGTGAAGCCGTGGTGGTGCTGATCCGTGCGTCCTGAGGAAGCACAGGCCCTCTTCGAAGGGTTCGACTCGGGCCGGCCGAGGCGGCGCGGGCGCGCGCTTGCGCTGCTCGGTGGAACGCTTCTCGTCGGCGTTGCGATCGGCGCGGGCGTCTACGCCATGCGCGCGGAGAGCCGCGCAAGCGATGCGGAGGTCGCCCGAGGCAAGGCGGAGGCCGAGCGCGCGCAGGCGGTCGCTGCGCGCGACGAGGCGGAGCGTCTCGCGGCGGAGCTCGCGGCGCGCGCCGAGGAGGCCGCAGCGCTCGCGACGCGCGTGACCGAGGCGGCGGAGGCCGCCGCGCGCGCGCACGAGGCGGAGGTCGCGGAGATGCGCGCGGCGACGGCGCTTCTCCGTGGCGTGCTCGAGATCGCGGCGGGCGGCACCGACCTCTTCGCGCCGCCCGCGCTGCACGAACTCCTCCGCGGCGAGGTCCTGGCGCAGCTGAAGCCGCGGCTCTCGCGCGAGGAACATCTCGCGCTCATGGGCGCCGCTGTGCGGGCGATGTCGATCGATGTCCGCGCGCGCGACGGCGACGCCGTGCGCGCAGACTTCGAGTTCGCGAAGGGCTATCTCCGCGAGGCGCAGGAGGCGTATCCCGCGGAGTCCGCGGAGATGGCGCGCGCGCTGCGCGCGATCGCCGCGATGTGCTTCGCCTACCAGGCCATTCCCGCGCTCGACGAACCCGCGCGCTCGACCCTGCGCGAGAACGCGCGCGTGGCGGCCGCGCGCGCAGCGGAGATCGCGCGCCCGAACGGCGGTCGCCCGCTCGCAGAGGCGCTCTCGATCCTCGGGCGGCTCTCGCGGATCGATGGCGACGCGAGCCGCGCCGCTGAACTCCTCTCCGAAGCGCGCGCCGTGTTCGCGACGGCGGGCGCGCGCCGCGACGAGGCGGCCGCGCTCCATGACCTGGCACGCGCGAACCTCGACCTCGGGCGCCGCGAGGAGGCGCTCGCGCAGCTCAGGCAGTCGGCGGCCACGCTCGCCGAGACGGCGCCCTTCGGCGATGCGCTCGAGCTCGAGGTGCGCTCGCTCATCCTCTCGCTCCTCTCGGGCGACGAACGGGCCGTGATGGAGGAGCGCCTGGCGCTCGGCCGCGTGCTCGTCCAGCTCGGTCGGCCCGCGCTCGCGCTCGAGGTCCTCGGCCACGCCGTGCGCTACCACGCGCGCGACGAGACGCGCTTCCGCGAGCGGCTCGAGGGCGCCGTGTGGCTCGCGCGCGCGCTCGACCAGCTCGGGTCGACGAAGGCCGCGCTCGAGACGCTCGACCAGCCGCGCCTCGTCGAGGACGCGCGCATCTTCGGCCGCGAGACGCTCCTCGTGCGCGAGTACGAGACGCTGCGCACGACGCTGCGCACGCGCGTCGAGCGGTAGCGAGGGGCGGAGTCGACGGCTGGCGTCATCCGTTCCTTGGACTTCGTCCAAGGGCACCCCTGGTTTGAGCGGTCGCGGCTGCGGCCGCTCCCTTTGGTGCTACGACGACCAAG
>CAYMSD010000124.1:0-7959 GCA_964393015.1 uncultured Klebsiella sp. | reverse complement strand
CATCAAACTCGGTGCCGGGTCGCTGGCGGGTACGAGCGCGTACAAGCGGGAGCGTACCTGGCACCACGCAGCCGTGCCCTTCATGCGCTGGAGTCACGCGACCTCCATGACTTCTCCCCGCGTGCCAGCTTGATGCCGGGTACGAGCGGGTACGAGGGGGGAACCAAGCGGCACGAGGCTGGTCGAACTAGGCTGGTCGAACGAGGCTGGTCGAACGAGGCTGGTCGAACGAGGCCGCGAGGCTGCGAGCAGCACGCGGTTGTGCTGCGGCGCGGCGCCCCCGCCGCCCCGCTGCGCTTTCCGTATGATCGCGCCATGCAGCCCGAGGCGGCTTCCTCCGCAGACCCGACGCCGTTCCTCTGGGCGGTGCTGCCAGTCGCGGCCTACCTCGTCGGCAGCTTCCCCACGGCGCATCTCCTCGCGCGCTCGCGCGGCGTCGACCTCGGCGCCGTGGGCAGCAGGAACTACGGCGCCACGAACCTCGGCCGCACGCTTGGCCGCTCGTGGGGAATCCTGTGCTTCGCGATCGACGCGCTGAAGGGAGCGATTCCCGTGCTGGCCGCGGGCTGGCTGCTCGGAGCGCTCGGCGCCGCTGCGGGAAGATTCTCGACCGAGACGGCCTGGTGCTGGCTCGCCGTCGCGGGTGCCGCGATCGTGGGGCACACGCTCTCGCCCTGGATCGGCTTCAAGGGAGGCAAGGGCGTCGCCACGGGCTTCGGCGCGCTCGTCGCGATCTGGCCGGTCCTCACGCTTCCCGCCGCGCTCGCGCTCGTCCTCTGGGCCGCGATCCTCGCGATCTCCCGCATCATCAGCCTCGCGTCGATGGTCGCCGCCATCTCGATCCCCTGCTCCGTGCTCGTCGCTGCGCTCGCCGCGAACGGCCTCGCGGGCGTGCGCGCGGCAGTGCCGTTCCTCGCGGCGACGGGCGCGATCGCAGCGTTCGTGGTGTGGAAGCACCGCGCGAACATCGCGCGCATGCGCGCAGGCACAGAGCCGCGGGTCGGACGCAAGAACGATGGCGCGAAGCCCGCTGATGCGGGCGCCGCGACTCAAGCCGAGACGAAGTGAGATCACCGTGAGCCACGAAAACAGCCAGCACGACGGCTACCGCTCCCCGCTCGAGACGCGCAACGCAAGCCGCGAGATGCGCGCCCTCTGGAGCGAGCGCCGCAAGTTCGGGCTATGGCGCCGCATCTGGCTCGCGCTTGCGGAAAGCCAGCACGAGCTCGGCATGCCCGTCACGCGCGCGCAGGTCGACGCGATCCGCGCGCACCTCGACGACATCGACTTCGCAGCCGCCGCGCACCACGAATCGCGATTGCGTCACGATGTGATGGCGCATGTCCACACGCTCGGCGACGCGGCACCCGAGGCGCGCGCCATCATCCACTTCGGCGCGACGAGCCAGGATGTCGTCTGCAACGCAGACACGCTGCTCCTGCGCGACGCGCTCGACCTCGTCGCAGGAAAGCTCGCGCGCGCGATCGACCGCCTCGCGTCGTTCGCGGCGAAGCACCGCGCGCTGCCGACGCTCGGCTTCACGCACTTCCAGCCCGCGCAGCCGACCACCGTCGGCAAGCGCGCCACGCTCTGGGCGCAGGACTTCGCCATCGCGCTCGAGACCGTCGAGTTCGCGCGCGGCGCACTCCGCCTCCGCGGCCTCCGCGGCGCGACGGGCACGCAGGCGTCGTACCTCGGGCTTCTCGATGGCGACGGCGCGAAGGTCGACGACCTCGAGCGGCGCTTCGCGGCGAAGCTCGGCTGGCCGCAGGACCGCATGCTCAGCGTGTGCGGGCAGACCTACCCGCGCCTCGTCGACGCGCAGGTCGTCGCGGCGCGCGCCGGCGCAGCGAGCGCCATCCACAAGTGCGCCACAGACATCCGCCTCCTCGCGAACAGGAAGGAGGTCGAGGAACCGTTCGAGAAGGACCAGATCGGCTCCTCCGCGATGGCCTACAAGCGCAATCCGATGCGCTGCGAGCGCGCCTGCGGCCTCGCGCGCTTCGTGATGGGCCTCGTGAACGACCCGCTTCAGACGCACGCGACGCAATGGCTCGAGCGCACGCTCGATGACTCCTCGAACCGCCGTCTCGTGCTGCCGGAGTCGTTCCTCGCCCTCGACGGCGCGCTCGACATCATGGCGAATGTCGCGGAAGGGCTCGTCGTGTGGGAGGCGACGGTCGCGGCGAACCTCGCCGCGGAACTCCCCTTCATGGCGAGCGAGAACATCATGCTCGAGGCGACGCGCGCGGGCGCGGACCGCCAGGAGGCGCACGAGCAGATCCGCGTCCACTCGATGGCCGCCGCCGAGGAAGTGAAGCGACACGGGAAGCCGAACGACCTCATCGCGCGGCTCCGCGCCGACCCGTTCTTCGCGAAGGTCGATCTCGACGGCGCGCTCGACCCGGCGCGCTTCGTCGGACGCGCCCCCGAGCAGGTCGACCGCTTCATCGCGACCGTGGTCGAACCGATCCGCGCGCGCCACGCGGCGGCCCTGCGCACGAACGCCGAACTCCGCGTCTGAGCTGACCACGCCATGCCCATCCCGCGACTCGCACCCGACCGCACCGCCCTCCTCGTGATCGATGTCCAGGAGCGGCTCCTGCCCACGATCTTCGACGGCGAACGCGTGGTCGCGAACTGCGCCGCCGCGCTCAGGCTCGCGGAGGCGCTTGCGATTCCGGCGATCGTGACCGAGCAATACACGAAGGGCCTCGGCCACAGCGCGCCCGCGATCCGCGAGGCGGCGGGCGCGCGCGCGCCGGTCATCGAGAAGACCCGCTTCAGCGCGCTCACGCCCGAGGTCGATGCGTTCCTCTCCTCGCGGCGCGCGGAGGACATCCTCATCGCCGGCGTTGAGGCCCATGTCTGCGTGGCGCAGACGGTGCTCGACCTCCTCGCAAGCGGCCGTCAGCCCTATCTCCTGACCGACGCGATCTCAGCGGGCCAGCGCGACCAGATCGCCCCCGCGCTGAGGCGCCTCGAGCGCGCGGGAGCCGTGCCGACGGGCGTCCTCGCGGCGGGTTACGAACTTCTCGGCGACGCCGCGAATCCCCATTTCAAAGCGGTTCTGGGGGTCGTGAAGACACTTCGCGCCCCTTTGCCGCTACCCTAGCCCCCGCTCTCGGTCCTTTCCTCGGGGCACGGCCCGCGTCGGTCCACCCCTCATCTCAATCGACAGGAGATCACGATGGAACTCTACGAAAGGCTCTGCGCCCTGGTCCGCGAAGTCGAGGACGACATGAAGAAGGCCAACGGCGGCAACAAGGCCGCGGGCACCCGCGTCCGCAAGGCCATGCAGGACATCAAGGAGACGGCGCAGGAGATCCGCGCCAAGGTCCTCGAGATGCGCGGCACGGAGGAAGGCGGGGCCTGAGCCCCGTCGGATTGCCGTGGCAAGCCCCCCGCTGATCGATCTCTCCACGGTCGACCTCTCCCAGACAGTCTGCGACAGCGCAGGCCTCGACGAGTATCTGCCCCAGACGGGGCCGATGCGGCAGGTCGACCGCATCGTCTGGGCAAACGAGACCTACAAGCGCTGCGTCGCCGTCAAGGAAGTGCGCGGCGACGAGTTCTGGTGCGAGCACCACATCAAGGGGCGCCCGCTGTATCCCGGCGTCCTCATGATCGAGTCGACGGCGCAGGCCGCGAGCTGGCTCTTCCGCAAGCAGTGGCCGGCGCTCGGGTTCCTCGGTTTCCTGAGATGCGACGACACCTGCTTCCGCGGACAGGTCGTGCCGGGCGACACATTCGTGATCCTCGTCGAGGAGATCGACGCGAGCCCGCGCCGCTTCATCTCGAAGACGCAGGGACTCGTGCGCGGCAAGCTCGTGTTCGAGGCCAAGATCACGGGCATGGCGATCTGACGCGCAGCCCGAAGGGCGAGCGACCGCCATGCTTCCCCCGCTTCTGTTCCACCCGATCCTGAAGCCCCGCGCATGGGGCGGAGGGCGTCTGCCGCTCTGCGCATCGCCGTCCGCTTCATCTGCGGGCGTGGCGTCTGCGTCCGTCCCGATCGGCGAATCGTGGGAGGTCGCGGACCTCGACGACTCGCCGCGCGGCGATGGCACTTCCATCGTGGCCGAGGGGCCGTTCGCAGGGCGCTCGCTCCACGAACTGCGGCTCGCGCACGAAGAGGAACTCCTCGGCATCGCCTCGCGTGGCCCGCGCGGCGCGTTCCCGCTCCTCGTGAAGTACCTCGATGCGCGCGAGAACCTCTCGGTGCAGGTCCACCCAAGCCCCGCCTACGCGCGCGCCCATCCGAAGGCGCACCTCAAGACGGAGGCGTGGGTGGTCGTCGACGCCGCGCCCGGGGCGCGCGTCTACAGGGGCCTGCGCGAGGCCACGACGCCCGAGGCATTCGCGGAGGCGCTCGCGGCGGGCACCGTGCTCGATCACCTCGAGGTCTTCGAGGTCGCGCGCGGCGACTGCATCTATCTCCCGAGCGGTACCTGCCATGCGCTCGGAGCAGGCCTTCTGGTCGCGGAGGTTCAGACCCCGAGCGACACGACCTTCCGCGTGTGGGACTGGAACCGCAACGATCCCGCGCGTCCCCTCCACTTGGCGGAAGCGCGCGCATCGATCCTCTTCGGGAATGCGCAGTCGGACGGCGTCGCTGGCGTGGTCCGCGCCGCGGATGCGCCGACCCTCTCCGCGGCGGGCGTCGAGACACGCCTCCTCTGCCGTGCGCCTGCGTTCCGGCTCGAGTGGATGGAGACCGCCGACGGCGCGGCGATCGAGATCGAGGCGACGGGCGTTCCAGAGGTCTGGATGACGATCGACGGCGCGACGCGCTGGCGGACGGCCTCGGACGAGCTTCTCGCCCCGCGTGGCTCGACCATCCTCCGCCCTGCGGCGGTCGAGCCGGGCGAGGTCCGGCTGGGCCCGGGAAGCGCCGTCCTGCGGGCGTTCTGCCCAAGTCCGCTCGATCGGGCGACCTGACGCACGCACCGCAGCGCTACCGTGGGGCCGTTGAATCGGCCAGCGTGGAATGAACCCGGCGCGCGCGGCGTCCCTCGCGCGCCGCCTCGGATCCCCGAGGCTGCAGGAGCGACGAACCCGATGGGCCAACCGTTCTCAGAGCGTGTCCTCAAGCACTGGATCGAGCGCCTCACCCCGGGGCTCGTCCAGTTGTCGTTCGGCATCTGCCACGACCGCCACCGCGCCGAGGAGATCGTGCAGGAGGCGTTCGTGCGCCTGTGGAAGTCCCCGCCCGATGCGGGCGAGGTGGCGATCTCGAGCTGGATGCGCGCAACGGTCACGAATCTGTCGATCAGCCTCATCCGCCGCAAGAAGCGCACCTGGACGCTGATCGACGAATCGGGCACGGCGCGCGACCTCCGCGCGGAGCGCCCGGGCACGGAGCTCGAGCGCCGCGAGAGCCTCGCGCGCGTCGGCGCAGCCCTCGAGCGGCTCGACCCCGACAAGCGCGCGATGATCATGCTCCGCGTGAACGAAGGCCTCTCCTACGAGGCGATCGCGGCGCATCTCGGCGTGCCCGTCGGCACGGTGATGAGCCGGCTCAACAGGGCGCGCCTCGCGCTCCTCGGCGAGCTTCGCGGCGACGAAGGCGATGGCGGCGATGCGCGCGGCGGGAACGACGCGGACGGCGAGCGCGCTCGCGTTCGCCCGAGCGACTTCAACATCGACGACTACCGCGACCGGCCCCGGTCGGCCGCGCGCGGATGACGCACCACACCGTGGAGGGCGGAAGAGAAAGGAACACACCATGCAGACGACCCACACCGGACAGCCGAACGAGCCCACCGCCTGCGAACTGGCGAAGGCTGCGCTCTCGGCCTATCTCGACGACGAGCTGCCGCGCGAGGAGCGCCTGCGCCTCGACGCGCATCTCGTCGGCTGCGGCGCATGCAGGGGCCTGGTCGAGCGCGCAGAGGCGCTCGACAACGAACTGCGCGAGCGCTTCGCCTCCGACGAAGCCGCGGCGGCGGAGGCCCTGCGCGACGACAGCGTGTCGGTCGCGTCGATCGAGGCGGGAGTCCTTGCGGCGATCCGTCCGCAGGCTGCGGGTGCAGCGCGCTGGTGGCCGCGCATCGCGGCCGCGGCCGTCGTCGTCGCGGCCGTCGGGGGAAGCCTCGCCGTCTGGAATGCGCGCGGGACGCCTGAATCGCTCCGTCCCGCGGCTCCGGGCGACTTCGGCGGCTCGTTCGCGGGCGCGCCGGTCCGAGTGGCGCCCCCCGCCACGCCGTCGGGCGCGAGCGTGCGGCTGGCGTCGCTTTCCGTCGACGATCGCCAGGCGCTCTACGCGACGAGCCTGATCCTCGACAACGCGCGACGCACGGCGTTCGTCGACGAGGCGCGCCGGGTCGAACTGCGCGAGACCGTGCGATACGACGAGCTCGTCGACAGGCTCGACGCGCTTCTTCCGAAGCTCCCTGCGGACGAGCGCGAGACCGTCGCGATTGCGCGTGATCTCACGGAGCGTCTCCTCGATGCGGCCGACGACCCGCGCAAGTGGGTCGACCTGCAGCAGCAGGTCGAGGCGCGCGGGCTCGCGCCATCGATCGAGATCCTGAGCAGCGCGCGCTGACGCCCGCTGCGGTCGCACGCCGCGCACTTCGCGGACGCATTCGCGGCAACTCTTGCGCCGATCGGGGGCGTTCGCGGCCATCTCGGGCGGCCAAGCCCGGCGTCCCGCAAAACGAATCGACGCCCCCGTATATTCCCCCTTGCGAATGGACTCGCTCGGACCGATCTCGTTCCAACTGCATGCGCAGCGCGCCGCCGAGGCCTACGGAGCCCGCCGCGCGGCGTCTCGCCCCGCATCCGCGGTTTCGCCCGTGAACCCCGCCTCACCCGCCCCACGGGTTGGCGCCGATGGCTTCGCGCCCGCGCGCGGAGCGGCGGCTGCACGCGGTTCCGTCTCGGCGGATGGCCGCATCGAGGCGCCCGTCGCCCGCCCCGCCACCCGTGAAGAGCGCGCGGCGCTTGTCGCGCGCAAGCCCGCGGCGGAGCGAAGCGTCGGCGGCGTCCCCGCCTCGGTGGAGGAGGTCGCGAAGCTGGTTGCGGGCGCCGTCGACTCGCCTGTCTCGCGCGGCCAGGGCTTCGATTCCGCTCCGTCGGCCCAGCCCGCCGCCCAGCGCGCCACGGCTTCGGGCAACTTCGCGCTCTACACCCGCGCGGCGGATCGGCTCGAGGTCGCCACCTCCGTCGCGCTCGGCCGCACTTTCGACGCGCGCGGCTGACGGAAGTCGTTTCTTGGCATGAAGATACGGCACCCGACCACCATCGGGGCGTTTGCGCGCCTTCGCTTCGCCGCCCGCTCCGCGCCCCGCAGCCCGCCACGCCCGAACCCTTTGCAGATTCTTCGCCGCGCGGGTATCTTCTCCGTCCCTCTGTGAAATCCGTCACGAACTCCGCGAGGAGCTCGTGTTCATCGGTTGTTTGTCCGTCGCACGCCCCCTTCTCGGGGCCGCCGCCATCGGTGCGGCGAGAAAGTTGGAGCCCACATGGCCAGTACAGGCACCGTCATTCAGGTCATCGGATCGACCTTCGACGCGCAGTTCCCCGAGGCGAACCTGCCCGAGATCTACAACGCCGTGCATGTCGCGTTCGAGACGCGCGGTCAGAAGATGACCCTCGTCGGCGAGGTCGCCAAGCACCTCGGCGGCGGACAGGTGCGCTGCGTCGCGCTCGCCTCGACGGACGGCGTGAAGCGCGGCGATGCGTGCATCGACACGGGCGCCCCTGTGCGCGTGCCCGTCGGTGAAGGCGTCCTCGGCCGCGTGTTCAACCTCCTCGGCCAGCCCGTCGACGAGCGCGGCCCCGTCGCCGCGCAGAAGACGGCGCCGATCCACCGCAAGCCGCCCGAGTTCATCGAGCTCAACCCGAAGACCGAGATCCTCGAGACGGGCATCAAGGTCATCGATCTCCTCTGCCCGTTCGTCCGCGGTGGAAAGATCGGTCTCTTCGGTGGTGCAGGCGTCGGCAAGACCGTCG
>CAYMSD010000123.1:0-8216 GCA_964393015.1 uncultured Klebsiella sp. | reverse complement strand
GGCAGGTGCCGCGCCTCGCCGTAGGCGTCGTAGGCGACGCGGAAGGCGTGGGTGCCGGTGCGGCCGACGGCGGCGACGACGCGTCGGGCCTTCGATGCCGTTCGTCCGCCGATATGCTCGCGTCGTGAACGCCTCCCTCCTCGACCGAATCACCATCGAGCCCGGCAAGTGCGGAGGGCGTCCGTGCATCCGCGGAAGCCGCATGCGCGTGTCCGACCTTCTCGAGCTTCTCGCGAACGGTGCAACGATCGAGGAGATCGTCGGCGACTACCCGTCGCTGGAACGGGATGATGTCATCGCGGCGATCACCGACGCCGCCGTCCAGACGAGCCACGCTGTCGTCCGGGGGGAATGAGGTTCGTGGTCGACGACCGGTCGCCGCGCCGGGCCTGCAGGAGCCATCCTCCGAGAGGATCGGCGGCACCCGCATGTTTGGAATATGTATTGAGAATCGTATCCAGCGCGAACATTTGCAATAATTCCAAACATCTCGCACCCGATCGTTTGAAAAGTGCGATAGAATTCGCACTCCATGGCAATATCACCGCAAAGTCCAATCAAGCGTCTGCTGCACGGGTTGCCGCGCGGCACGCCGATCGACATGGACGAGCTCGCGAAGCGCGGCGCGGACGCGAAGCTCGCGTCGTTCTACGCGCGGAGCGGCTGGCTCGTCCGGCTCGGCCACGGCGTCTACGCGCTGCCGGGCGACGAGATCACGCCGCTCGCGGCGGCACGGCTGCTGCAAGCGCGGGTCGATGGGCTGCATGTCGGCGGCAAGAGCGCGCTCGCGCTGCGCGGCGTCCGTCACAACCTCTCGGCGCGCGAGACGCTTGTCCTCTGGGCCGACCGGCGGTTCGCGCTGCCGAAGTGGTTCAGCGACCGCTATCCCTCGCGCGCGGTCTTTGCGCCGCTCTTTGAGAAGCTCGACGCAGTGCTCATACGCTCGACCATTTCGACGCCGCCTGGCGTGCTCGAGGGCGTCCGCGTCTCGTCGCCCGAGCGGGCCGCGCTCGAGATGCTGCACGAGGTCGGCGTGCATGAGACGCTCGAGGAGGCACGCGATGTCTTCGAGGGTCTCCGCAACCTGCGCACCGAGGTCGTCGGCAAGCTGCTCTCGAGGTGCGGCAGCGTGAAGGCCGTGCGTCTCTTCCTACGATGGTCGCGCGAGACGGGCGTGGTCGATGTCGACGCCTTGCGCGCGCGCTTCGACCTTCGCGTGGGAAGTTCCTCGCGGTGGGTGAGCCGCATGGCCGACGGACGGCTGCTGCAGCTGAAGCCGTACGGGTGACGGGCGCGAGTTGATCGGGAAAGGAACCACATGCAGCAGACCTACATCGACACCGTCCGCCTGCTTCTTGATGCGGCGCCGGAGGTGTTCCGCGGCGGCGTGTTCGCGATGAAGGGCGGCACCGCGATCAATCTCTTCGTGCACGGCATGCCGCGGTTGTCCGTCGACATCGATCTCGTCTACCCCGACTGGTCGGCGCCGCGGGCCGATGCGCTTCGCGCGATTGCCGATGAACTCGCCGCCATCGCAGACCGCCTGCAGCGAATCGGGCTTTCAGCGCGCACCGTGCGCGCCGAGGGGCTCGGCGAGAGCAAGCTGCTCGTCGAGCGCGCAGGTCGTGGCGGAGACGCGCTCGTCAAGATCGAAGCGAACCTCGTCTTCCGTGGAACCGTGCTGCCGACAACGCGACGCGCGCTCTCGCCCGTCGTCAGCGACATGTTCAGCGCCGAGGTCTCGGTGCCGATGCTCGCGGTCGACGAACTCTACGGCAGCAAGCTGGTGGCGGCGATGGACCGGCAGCATCCGCGCGATCTCTTCGACGTGATGCGGCTGTACGACGCGGGGATCGACGGGGTGCGCGGCGTCACGGACGGCATGGTCGAGTGCTTCGTCCTCTATCTCGCCGGTCACAACCGACCGATGGACGAGGTGCTCGCGCCGCGGGTCGACGGTGTGGCGAAGGACCTTCGCCTCGCGTACGAGTCGTCGTTCGCGGGGATGACGCGCGAACCTGTCGCGCTGTCCGAGCTCGAGTCCGCCCGCAAGCGGCTGTTTGACGAGCTTCCGCGGAGGCTGACCATGCGGCAACGGGCGTTTCTCGTCGGATTGGCGCGCGTCGAGCCCGACTGGTCGCTCGTCGGCTGTGCGCACGCGAACGAGCTCCCCGCGATCCGATGGCGGCTCCAGAACCTCGAGCAGTTCCGCGATGCCCGCCCGCGCGAGTGGGCGCGCCAGGTTGCGGCGCTCGAGCAGGCGCTGGGTTGAGCGCGGCGCTTACGCACGATCGCGCTACGGCACGAAGAGCCGATCGATCAGATCCTCGATCAGCCGTCCCTCCGCGTTCGGCTCATACGCTTCGTCGAAGCCACTCTCCGCGAGCTGAACGGTCAGCGCGTCTCTGATGGGCTCGGTCATGGCGCGGCGCAGGCGCAGCCATCCCACTTCGGCGTTGATTGCCTCAAAATGCCACAGCGCCGGCGAATCAGCAGGCAAGAGCAGTCCCGTCTTCACGAGATGCTCGACTGCCTGCACGCTTACCTTGATGGAGACTTCGGCGTTGTTCATGGGCCATGGGTTCTGGCGCCTCCCGCTCATACCCGCGCGACGAGGAACGGATGCTCGCCGGTGGCGGAGACGGTGGTCTCGTCGCCGCCGCCCGGCTCGCCCGGGTCGACGGTGATGTCGTAGATCGTCCCCTCGAAGAGCCGCGCGGGCGTGGCGGAGACGATGGCGGTGGCGCGTTACTTGCAGGCGGTGAACGCCTCGCGCACGGCGCTTCCGATCGCCTCGCACGACGCGGGCAGCGCGAGCGAACGCGGTCCCTCGGGTACGGGGACGAAACTGCTGGACCCCTTCTTCATGAAAGGGAGGAAGGTGATCGAGTCCTTCTTTCGGTACACCCTGAGCGAGAATGCTCCGACCATGAACGCCTTGTAGGAGCGGACGCCGACGGCCTTCAGAAACGGGGCGAGACGGCGGCTGTCGACGGGATCCATCTCGATCGGCGTCGGCTGGTAGGCGTCGAGCACCTCGAGGAGCAGCGCGCCGAGCGCGGCATCGCTGCAGGTCACGGGCAGGACGCGGGTCGGCTCGACGTCCGCGTCGCCGCCGATGCTGGTTCGCGCTTTCGGGCACAGGAAGAAGCGGTCTTCGCGCATGTAGATGCTGGCGGGTATCGAGTCGCGGGTCATGGCGTTCTCAATGGACGGGAATGATTCGGACATCGACCCCTCGGCTCGCGCCGTAGCGGATCGCTTGCTCGAGCGCTTGGCGCTGCGCCGCGGTGACCCCGCGGGAAGGGATCGCCAGCTCGAGCACGCGATCGTCGAAGTTCTCGCCTGGAACGTAATCGACGCCCTTGTAAGTCGTCCCCTTGAAGTCCGCAAGATCGTCGATGTACTTCCGCAGCTTCCCGCCGAGCTGACCCATGTTCTGGTAGGTCTTGGCGTTGAGGTCGATGCTCTTGATGCTCGTCGCCGTGCGGCCGACGAGCTTGTCGATCGTCTGGCAGTTGCCGAGGGTGTGGCCGAGCGCCTTCTCGATCGCGCGGCCGCGGTCCCACTTGTTCAGGGCCCAGACGCTGTTGCCCCCCGCCTCCCCGACCACATCGGCCACCTTGACCGCGCGCCGCGCGGCGGTCGCCTTCGCGCCGATGACGGGCACCATCGCAAGCGCGGAGATGCTGGCGTTCGCGGGGTCGCCCTCGGCGAGATAGACGAGCGCGTCGAGCCCGTCGGCGAACCCGCCGCGACCGGCGACCGGTCCGGATCGCCTGCTGCGCGGTGGCTCGTGGAACGAATTGGCGTTCGGTGTGCGTTGCTCCGTCCGCGTCGCCGTCACGCCCGGCTCCTTGAGCAGCGACACCGGCTTCCGAGTCGCGCGCAACCCTGAAATCTCGCGCGTCGTCGATCGCGTCTACGCCAACGGACGGGCCTTTGAGACCCGTCTGTCTGCGTGCCGGGGGCGCTGCGCGAACGAAGCGGAGCCTGGCGACGCGACCAGCCAAACTCGACGCATCCGCGGACCGGAGCGTGGGTTGCGACGTTCGCATCCACGGTCCCGCCACCGGCAGTCCGACGCCCGGGAATCGTCAGTTTGAGCGAATCGCGAGATTCCCGCGTCCAACGGCGTGGGCTGGCTCTCTACGCAGTGTGCCCGGGCTCTTCAGGCCTGGACCCTCGGCTTTCCCGCCGAGCCGCACACCAGTGGAGCAGCCAGCATGCGATCCTCGACCCGTACCGCCACCCTCGCCACGCTCGCACTTCTCGCGCCGGCCGCGACGGCGCATGCGCAGACGATCTGGGACCTCTACTACGAGTCCGCGGCGATTGCGGCGGCGGACGGCCAGGAAGAAGATTACTTCGGCCAAGCGATCTCGCTTTCTGGTGACACGCTTGCGGTGGGAGTGCCGAACGACGTCGGGGAGTTCGTCGGTGAAGGCAGCGTTCGCATGTACACCCGCGTCGGCAACGCTTGGATTTTTCAACAGCGGCTCGTGAACCCCGATCCAATCACGGCGGCCTTCGAGGAGTTCGGCGGCTCTGTCTCTCTGTCCGGCGAAACGCTCGCCGTCGGAGTGCCGGGCGACAGGATCGGCGCGAACCTGCGCCAGGGATCCGTGCGCGTGTTCACGCGGAGCGGCGGCGCATGGTCGCTTCAGGCGACCCTCACAGCGCCTGATGGGCAGAGTGACGATCTACTCGGCGGGTCCGTTGCGCTCCTCGGCGACACCCTGGTCGTGGGTGCGCCGGGCGACAGGGTCGGCGGGAACATCGCCCAGGGCTCCGTGCGGGTGTTCAGGCGCGTCGGTGGCGTCTGGACGCATCAGCAGACCATCATCGCAGCGAACGGTGCAGCGAACGAGGGTTTCGGCCGTTTGCTCTCGCTCGATGGCGACACTCTGGCGGTGGGAGTACCGGTCGGCAATGTCGCCCCTTTCGGCAGAGTGCATGTGTTCGTTCGGAGCGGCACGACATGGACGGCGCAGCAGGTGCTCACGGCATCGGACGGAGCGGAAGGCGATTCATTCGGTGCTTCCGTCTCGGTCTCCGGCGACACGCTGGTGGTCGGGGCTCCTGGTGACGAGGTCGTTCCTGAGATCACGAGCCAGGGAAGCGTGCGCGTGTTCGTTCGAAGCGGCACGACATGGACGGCGCAGCCCACGCTGTCGGTGCCTGATGGGAACTCCTTCGACGGATTCGGTTCGGTGGTGCTGATCTCCGGAGACACGCTGGTGGTCGGAGAGCCTTACTCAGAGAGAGGCGGTGTCCGCACCTTCCTGCGGAACGGCAGCGCGTGGACCCAAGCAGGGATTCTGCCGGCTGCGGTTGGCGTGGAGAACAACGGTCTAGGCGAAGCCATCGCGCTGTCGGGTGAAACCCTCGCGATGGGCTGGCCGAGAGACGCCGTCGGGTTGAACTCGGACCAAGGCACCGTCCGCATCTTCAGCGCCCACGGCGTCCTGAACGACACCACGAACACCGGCTACCCGAGCCTCGCCTCGGCGATCGCGGGTTCCTCCGCAGGCGACCGCCTTCTCGTCGGTGGCCGCGCGTTCGCGGAAGCCACCGGCATCATCGACGCCTCGCAGAAGCGCCTCAACTTCGTGGCGCTCGAGCCGCTCACCATCAACGCGAACACGCTGCTCAACCTCGCGACGAACACCGTCTTCGAGAAGTCGCCCGATGTCGCGTCAGGCGGACTCACGGTCGCGGGCGACCTCTCGGCGCCGCAAGCGGGGAGCCTCACCTTCGAGCAGCTGACCGTCTCGAGCGGCGGCCAACTCCTGCAGCGCGGCTCGACCCTGCTCGTGAACCAGAACCTCGCGACGACCTCTGGCGGCGTCTGCTACCTGCAGGGCCCGATCCTCGCGGAGGCCGTCACCACCGCCGTCGGCTCGCAGAACCGCTGCGCGGGCGACACCGATGTCTTCGCGAACTACACGAACGCCGGCTCCACCGTCGTCCAGCGGGGCATCCTCTACATCTACGGCACGCTCACGAACACCGGCACGATCACGGGCGAGGTCGACACGAACTTCCTGCCCCCGAATCCGGGCGACGGCTACTCGATCGGCGGCGACTATGTCGTGAGCGCGGAGTCGTCGATCGTGCTGCCCGACCCCGTGTGGTGGCTGCGCGTCGGCGGGAGCTTCGATGTCGCGATCAACGATCCCGCCCGCTTCGTAATGGAACAGGCGACGCTCGAGCTGACGGGCGTGGGCCCGGGCTCGCTCCAGTCGGTCGAGGTGCTGTCGCGCGACTTGGGCGCCGACGACCCGGGCTTCGCGACGACGAACTACCCGATCGGGGCGCTGCGCCTGCGCGCGGGCGCGAATGTGTCGCTTGCAAACAACCACAACAACGCGCCCGGCAAGGGCAACGAGGCGGTCTACACGCAGGAACTCGTCGTGCCCGCCGGCGCGACGCTCACGACGAACGGCTTCAAGATCTACACGCGCGTCGCGACCATCGCGGGCACGGTCTCGAACCCGAGCGACATCGTCGTCGTCCCCGGTACGCCGCCGTGCGTCGCCGACATCGTGGCCGATGGCGTCGTGAATGGCGCGGATCTCGCGCTCCTTCTCGTCAACTGGGGCCCGTGCGCGAGCAGCACCTGCATCGCGGACATCGACCGCAGCGGCACCGTCGACGCGGCCGACCTGACGGCGGTGCTCGTCGCCTGGGGCAACTGCGCGGACTGAGAATCGCCCCTCGTTTCCTCGAGATCCATCGCGAGGCATTGCAGGACCTCGGTCACGACAGCTGAGGTCGTCACGCCCGATTGCCGTCTCTCCCTTTCCCCGAACGCATCGCCCCTTTCATGTGCGACAGCATCGGGTGGGGTTTCCGGGACGGTTCTCATCATCCCGAAGGGGGGCGCAGACAATCGTCCACATCCGTCTCGCGAACGGGCGGGCCTTCCGGGTCTCGCCCGTTTGCGTTCCGGGTCACGAGCGCCGCGCCAGGTCCGTGGCCTGTGGGAAACACGCGGATTGAAAGAGAAGGAGGAGCGAAACCTCGCGCGTCGATCACCTGCTTGACCGACGCGCGGCGCCTCGCTGATCCATCAGCACGGCCTGAAGAGCGGTGGGCGACTGGGGTCCGTCGGGTTGCCGGGCAGGCGCCGCCCTGGGTCCTCGTCGCCGAAGCCTGGAGCGCGAGGCGGGGCCACAGGCGCGCCCGGCGAGCGGCGTCCGTCGCCAGGCGCGAAGCCTGGCGCGCGCGGCGGAGCAACGGGGTCGCCAGGGGCGCGGCGGCCGTCCTTCGGGCCGAAGCCCGGCGCGCGCGGCGGGGCGATGGGCCTGCCTGGCTCGTTCTTGCCTGGCGTGTTGCCGAAACCCGGCGCGCGCGGACGGTTGATCGGGGCGCCTGGCTCGTTCTTGCCTGGGGTGTTGCCGAAGCCTGGCGCGCGCGGACGGTTGATCGGGTCGCCCGGCTCGTTGCGGCCGGGCGTGTTGCCGAAGCCTGGTGCGCGGGGGCGCTCGATGGGGCGACCGTCGGGCACCCGCCGACCTGGTCGTGTGCTTGGGCCGTTGTCAGGCCGCGCAGGCGACACGGCGGGTTCACCCGGCCCGCGCCGATCGGGCGTCACGGTCGGGTCAGGCGCATCTGGGGAGATCGGCTCGTTCGGCTCGTTGCGGCCGGGCACCGTCTCGGGCGCCGGGCTCTCAGGGCTCGGCGCCGGCGAAGTGGGCTTCGCCGGCGGTGCGGCGGGCACGGGCGGCGTCAACTGCGCGACCGCAAGCTGGCTCGCCAAGCCGATCGTGGCGAGCGCGACCGCGATCGGGCCGAGGGACGCGCGGGCAGCGCCGCGGCGGGGAGTGGTGATCGGGTGCTGGCGTGCGCGCATGGCTGGCTTCTCCAAGCAATCGGGTTTCGCAGGGGCTGCGCTGACGGGAGGCAGCGGCGTACACCTCGCCTGATGCAATCCGCATCGGTCTCCGCGCCCGTGAACTCCTGCGAGAGAAGAAAGACCGTTGGAACCTACGCGGGAATCGGGTCCACCATGCGGGTGGCTCCCGAAAAACGACCGAAATCCGCGAAGTGTCGGTGCGGCCGCCACCGCACGGCCGCGCAGCACGGGCGTGGGCCTGGGTCCGTAAAGACCTGTTCCAGATGCGCTTACGCCCCGCGCCCCGCGCCGCGGCCGCGAAGCCAGAGGACGATCACCACCCCGACCGCCGCGCAGAGGCCTGCGAGCACGAGGA
>CAYMSD010000122.1:0-8256 GCA_964393015.1 uncultured Klebsiella sp. | reverse complement strand
TCGGTGCGGTGCGGCACGATCTCGCGCCACGCGGAGCGGTCCGCCGCGCGCGCGTCGTCGACCGACACCACGCGGAAGTTGCGCGCCGAGTCGTTCGTGCGGATCACCCAGCGCCCCTTCAGGTGGTCTGCGTAGCTGCGCACCCCGTCGATGCGCGGAAGCACCGTGCGCACGGGCGAATCGGGCTGCGCGCGCGGCACGGCGCGCAGCTCGTTCGTCTCGTAGCCCTCGATGTGGATGAGGAGATACTCGTCCGAGGCGCTCATGCCGATTCCCGTGAAGAGCGTCTTGTCGGGCTCGTCGTAGACGAGCGCGTCGCGCGCGGGCTCGGTGCCGACGGTGTGGCGATACACGGGCCCGCTCTGGAGCAGCACCGGGTCCTGGCGGATGTAGAAGAGCGTGCGGCTGTCGGCGGCCCACTCGACCGGTTCGAGCGTGGGCGTGATGCGCTCGCGCAGCAGCTCGCCCGTCGCGAGGTCCTTGATGAAGAGCGTGTGGATGCGGCGCCCGCTCGTGTCCTGCGTCCACGCGAGATAGCGGCCGTCGTCGCTCACCGAGTAGTCGCCGATCGAGAAGTAGTCCTCGCCCTTCGCGAGCTCGGGCCCGTCGAGGAGGAGCTCCGCGGGCGCCTCCGCATCCGGCCCGCCGACGCCGCCCCTCTGCCTGTAGACCCTCGGATACTCCGCGCCGGACTCGTACTGCGTCCAATACCACGCGCCGCGGTCGAACGCGGGAACGGTGGAGTCGTCCTCCTTGATGCGCGAGCGCATCTCGGCGACGAGCTTCTCGCGCAGCGGCATGAGCGGCGCGGTCATCGCGTCGCTGTAGGCCTTCTCGGCCTCGAGGTGCCGCATGATGTCGGGGCGCTTCTTCTCCGAATCGTCGTCGCGCAGCCAGTAGTACTCGTCGACGCGGTCGCCATGCGGGCTCGCGACCGTGTGCGGCCGCATGTCGGCGACGGGCGGCCGCGCGGTGCAGGCACCGAGCAGGAGGACGACGGATGCGGGACCGATGCGGGCGAAGGGCGAGGATGGCTGGTTGTCGCGCATGGAGCGCGGAGGATAGCCCTCACGACGGATGGGACGCTATCCCGCCTGCGTCAGCAGATACGAGAGGATCGCGCCGCCGAGCACCACGCGCACCACGCCTCGGATGGCGACGAGCCGCGTGGTCAGCGGGATCCGCCTCAGGACCATCATGTAGACCTCGGGCGCGAGCAGCATGACCACGCCGCTTGCGACCGCGAGCCAGCCGAGGATGGTGACGACCACGCGAAGGTCCGCGACCCAGAGGTTGTGGAGCACCACGATCACGAGCCCGACGAACAGCGCGTACAGGCCGCCGAGAAGAGGCGTCAGCGGATGCGGCGCGACGGCCGCGAACGCGCGCATCCACACGCGCGGGCGCAGCGCAAGGCTGGCACCCACGACGAGGAGCGCCGATGCAAGGAGCCACTCGACCACCTCGGCGCGCGACAGCGGCTCAGCCGCCGCGAGCGCGATCGGAGCGAGGCCGTCGGCCGCCTCCACCACCAGCCCGGATGCTTCGGTGTGCATGTCGTCCTTCCTTTCGCGTGCGTGTCGTGCACGGTCGTGCGAAGTCGTGCAAAGTCGTGCGAAGTCGTGCGAAGTCGGATGTCGAGGATCGCGCGATGGCCGCGGACGGGCTCCGTGCGCGCCTCGCGACTCGCACGACGCTATCGCTGCGCCGGATGCGCGTCGACCCGACGCCCCGAAGACACGCGACATCCGCCCGATCAGGGCGGATTCCGCAGGGACCGCTGCGCGCATCCGCCCGCGCGGCCTTGCGCGGGGTTCAGCCGTACATCTCCATCAGGTCCGCGCCGTCGTCGGCGGCTTCGCCTGCGTCGGCCCTGAGCGCGAGTCCGACGCTCGCGAGAAGCCCGAGCGCGAGGATCGCGGCTCCGAGGAAGCGCCAGAAGGTCGATGCGCCCGCGGAGGGCGCGCGATCGGCCTTCGGCGCAAACGCGTAGCCGCCGAACGGCAGCAGCGCCGCGACGAGCCACGCCCACTTCGGGAACTCGTCCTGCGCGTAGGCGAAGCCACAGGTTGCGACGAGCGCCGTGAGCGTGCCGAGCGCGAGCGCGACCGCGCCGCCCGCGGACAGGAGCGGTGCGCGTGCATCGCGCGCCGCGCGCCTGTCTCCGATCGCGACGAGCGCTGCGATCAGGAAGGCGCCGAGGCTCATCGCGCCGCACATGACCGAGAGCGATGCGAAGCCGCCAAGCCCCGCGAGCATGGCGAGGACTCCGAAGACGCCCCACGCGACCCAGAGCGCTGCGCCGCGCGCGCAGACGGCGTAGCCGAGCGCGCTTGCCGCGACGAGCGCGCCCTGCGCGACCTGCCAACCCGCGTCCATGCCGGGGAAGCGCACGAAGAGCGCGGCCCACGCGGCGGCCAACGCCACCGCGAGCACCGTGAGCACCGTGAGCCAGCCCTCGTGCCAAAGCACTGCTGCCGCGCGCCCCGCGGTGAGCACCCAGCCCGCCGCCGCGGCCACGAGCGCCGCGAGGCCGACGCGGTGCCAGCGCTCGAAGGGCGCGTCGTCGTTCTGAATCGTGAACATCTGCCGCAGGATCGCGTTCCAGCCCAGTTCGCGCGTGAAGCTGAGGACGAACGCGGTCATCAGCGCGAACGCGAGCCCGCCCTCGAGGATCGCCGTGCCCGCGCGACCCGCGCGCCGCGACCAGAGAACGACGGGCACGGCCGCGATCGCCGCGACGGCCGCCGGGATCACGATGACGCTGAGGATGTACTGGGTGATCTCGCTCATGGCGTCGATTCTGCGGGAATCCCGCGGCGTTCACTCCTTCGCCACATCGCCCTCGAGCGCGATGATCATCTTCACCTCGTCGCCGAGCGCACCCTTCGGCGCGTCGATTCCCCACTTCATGCCGTAGTCGCTGCGCTTGAGCGCGAAGGTGCACTCGAAGCCGACCTTCTGGCCCGTCGGACCCTTGCCGATCCCCGTGACGACGCAGTCGACCTCGATCGACTTCGTGACGCCGCGGAGCGTGAGGTCGCCCGTCACGGCGTAGCGCCGCTCGGACACGCGCGTGGCGCCCGTCGACTTGAAGGCGATCGTGGGAAACTCGGCCTCGTTGAAGAAGGTCGGCCCCTGCAGGTTTCCGTCGAGCTTCGCGCTTCCCGTGTCGACCTTCTTCACCTCGACGACCACATCGAACGACGGCGCCGCGCTGTCGTCGAGCGGCCAGCGCACCGTGCCCGCAACCTCGTTGAAGCGGCCCCAGAAGAAGCCCGCGCCGAGGTGCTGGATGCGGAAGACCGCCATCGAGTGCACGGGATCGAGCGTGATCGTCGACGGCGCGAGCGCGGCCGAGGCCGCCGCGGGCGCGTCCTGCGCGCGCGGCGCGCTCGCTGCGATCGAGCCGACGCCGAGCGATGCGAATGCGAGGAACGAGAGGGCGAGCGTTGCACGGTGCTTCATGGAGTCTCCTGCGAAATGGGGCTTCATCGTACAGGGGCGGCCGCGGCCGGCGGCGCAGGCGGCAGCGACACGCGCACGAACTCGATGCGCTTGTATCCCGCGCCTTCGTAGAGGACACCGAGCTCGTGGCGGCCGTCCGCGCCGCGGCCGAGGTCGACGGGCACGCTGTAGGCGAAGCCCTGCGGCTCGACGAGCACCTTCTCAGGCCAGCTGCCGCCGCCGTCGCGCGAGATCCACACGGTGCCGAGCGCGCGGCGCGACTCGCTGTCGCAGCCCGTGAAGACGACCGCGCCGTCGTCGAGCGCAAGGAGCCCCGCCATGCACGACGGGTCGGGAAGATCCGCGACATCGGCGAGCGTGGAGAAGGTCGCGCCGCCGTCGGTCGACACCGCGGCCTTGCGCCGCTTCGCGCCGCCGAACTGCCGCGCGTTCAGCACGACCGCGCCGTCCGCGCGCTCGAACATCTGCACCTCGTTGGCGACGCCGCGCGCATCGTCGGGCGCGGGCTCGCCGATCCTCCACGAGTCGCCGCCGTCGTCGCTGTAGGCCGCGTAGACGCGCCAGCGGTCGTACGGACCTTCGTTGAACGGCATGACGACGCGGCCCTTGTGGGCGCCGTGCACGAGCTGGATGCCCACGCCGGGGCCCGACGCGAGGCTCGTCGCGCGCACGGGGCGCTTCACCTCGCGCGTCACCTCGCGCGGCGCGCTCCAGGTGTCGCCGCCGTCGTCGGAGTGGATGAGAAGCGTGCGGCAGATGGTGTCCTTGCCGTCCGCAGCATCGGGCTTCGCCTCGAATCCCTCGGTCACGCAGGCCTCGCCGCACCCTTCGGCATAGGACTGGAACATCACGAGCACGCGGCCCGCGCGCGGGCCCTCGCGCACCTCGACGACGCACGGGTTGTTGAGCGAGCGCCCCGCGATGTCGCAGAGCGTGCGCACGGGGCCCCAGGTCGCGCCATCGTCGTCGCTCGTGCGGAGGACGATGTCGTTCACGCCGTTGTCGGCGAGCGTCCCGCGGCCCTCCGCGAGCGCGAGGATGCGGCCAGCGCGCGGCCCCGTCGCGAGTCGCGTCGCGGCGGGAATGCGGTAGAACGGGTAGCCGCCCTCGCCGGCGACGAAGACGGAGGTCGTCGCGCGCTCGGGCGCAGTCGCTTGCGACTGCGCGGGATCGTCGGCGGCCGACGCGACGGACGGTGTTGCGGAGATCGGCGCGAGCAGCGCAAGCGCCGCGACGCCTGCCACGAATGCGCGTGCGGGTCGGTGCGGGACGAGGGCGTGCATGGCGCGCAGTATGCCGCCGCGCGCAGGGAAGGATGCGCGCATCGCGCCTCCGCGGGCAAAGTTTCGCGATCGCCATGATCGCCGCGCGCAGCGCCGCGCGCGGCTTGCCTTCCCGCGCGCACCCCCTACGGTCGACGCGATTCATGTCGGCCCGCGGCGCAGAGAGGCTGCGTCGCGGCCTGCAGGCACCGGCTCGGGTGCACCTTCGGAAACGAGTCAGGGAAAGGAAAGAGATGAAGCACTTCTCCATGGCGGCTGCCGCGATCATCGCGGCGACTTCGGCGCACGCATCAACGGTCTCGTTCGTCAGCGACCCGGGCCTCGAGGGCCTCGGCGCGTTCACGGGCTCGATGGAGTGGAACTATCTCGGCGGCAACGCAGGCTCGCTGACCGTCACGCTGACGAACACCTCGCCCGCCGCGAACGGCGGCTACCTCACGGGGTTCGTCTTCAATGTCCTCCACGACATCAAGGTCGAGTATGACGGCGCGATGGACGGGTGGGAAGCGGTCTTCAACGAGAGCGCCGTTCCGTTCGGCGTCTTCGACGCGGGCGCAGCGCTCGGCGGAAGCTGGCTCGGCGGCGGTTCGCCGCTCGGAGGGCTCGCGGTCGGGTCGACCTGGAGCTTCGACTTCTCCGTGGGCGGCGATGCCGGCGTGCTCGCTGGCCTCGTCGCGCACGACTTCTTCGACGACTCCGTGGGCGTCGGCTTCGCGGCGCGCTTCCGCGGCTTCGCGGACGGCGGCTCCGACAAGGTGACCTCCACGCTGCCCGGCCCCGCCACGCTCGCCGCGCCGCTCTTCGCGGCCGTTCTCGGTCGCAGCCGTCGCCGCCGCTGACGCGAGGCAGCAGCCTCCCAGCGATGCGGGCGGGGCCGATGGAGGCGTCGGCCCCGCCCGCCCGTGCGTTTCACGGGGGATTCACCGCCCGTGCTGCATCCTCGCGTCGACGCGTGCGATACTCGACGCATGACCTTCGACCAGTCCATCCGGGGCGCGGCCGCGCGCCGCACGCTTCTCGCCGTCGCAGCCTGCGGGGCGAGCCTCTGCGCGTCGATCGCGCTTGCCGACGGCTCGCAGCCAGGGCCGTTCGCCGTCTCGCAGCGAACGGTCACCGTCACGCGGCCGAACAACTCCACCTTCAGCGCGCAGATCCGCTATCCCGCGACCTCGAGCGCCGCGAACGCGCCGTTCGCGGCGACGGCCGGCCCAGCGCCCGCCGTCAGCTTCGGCCACGGCTTCCTCAGCGCGGTCGACCTCTACGACTCGACGATGGACCACCTCGCGAGCCATGGCTACATCGTGATCGCGACGACGAGCGAAGGCGGGTTCTTCCCGAACCATGGGAACTTCGCGCTCGACATCCGTCACTGCCTCACCTGGCTCGAGCAGCAGGACGCGCTCAAGTCGAGCTGGCTCTTCGGCGCCGTGAACCAGGACGCGTTCGGCGTGTCGGGCCACTCGATGGGCGGCGGCGCCGCTGCGCTCGCGGCGGCGGCGGATGTGCGCATCAAGTGCCTGGCCACGCTCGCGGCTGCGGAGACGAATCCCTCGGCCGCGGCCGCGGCAGGCAATGTGCAGCGCCCCGCGCGCTTCATCGTCGGCTCGCAGGACTCGATCGTCGCGCCATCGACCACGCAGAACCAGTACAACGCCTGCGACGCGCCGCGGCAGTTCGTGTCGATCACGGGCGGATCGCATTGCGGATTCATCGACAGCGCGATCATCGCCTGCGACTCGGGCTCGATCTCCCGCGCCGAGCAGCTGGCGAAGACGCGCGCGCTGCTCCTCGAGTTCTTCGACACGCACCTGCGCGGCGACGCGGCCGACTACGCGGTGGTGTGGGGCGCAGCGACACCCGTCGCCGGCACGACCACGACGCGCGATGCGCGAACAAACGCATCGCTTGCGAGCGCGTCGCTGAAGGGCGCCGCAGGAACCGAACTCACGACCAGCCTCACGGTCACGAATGCCGGCCCCGACGCGACGGCGATCCGGCCGCGCGCGGGCACGGCCGCGTTCGCCGTGTCGTTCGATCCCGAGGAGAGCGCAGAGCTCGCCGCCGGCGCGAGCGCGACCTTCACGGTGCGCGCGACCTCGCCGATCGCGGCGTCCGGGACGGCGACGATCGACGCCGTGCGCGTGCGCGACGGCGCAGGCACGGCGCTCTCGCTGCACGCGACCTTCGCGGCCGCAGGGAACCCCGCCGATCTCGACGGCAGCGGATCGGTCGATGGCGGCGACCTCGCGATCCTGCTGAACGCGTGGGGCTCGTGCGCGGGCTGCGCGGCCGACCTCGACGGCAACGGCTCCGTCGACGGCGCGGACCTCGCGACGCTCCTCTCAAGCTGGGGCTGAGCTCACTGCAGACGGTACTCGCCGGGCTTGCGCACGAACGGCGCCGGCGCATCGCCGGGAATCGCGACAACCTTCGGCATGAGGTCGAGCTTCGACTGCTTCGTCATGAAGTCCCAGGTCGCGACCTGGCCCGAGTACGCGGCCTCGCGGCCCATCACGGCCATCAGCGAGCTCTCCGCGGTCTGGCGCAACTCGACGATCGGCTTGCCCGCGAGGACCGACTCGACGAGCTCCTTGTGCTCCTGACGATACGCGGCGCCGATCGAGCCCTTCGTCGTCCACAGTTCCTTGCCGTCGCGGTCGGTGATCGTGCTGCCGCCGTCGAAGGCGCGCAGGTAGGCGATGCCCTTCGAGCCGTAGACGACATTGTCGAACTGGTTGTCGGAATTCGCCCAGTGGCGCGCGTCGAACGAGCAGATCTTCCCGCCGGCGAACTCGAAGTCGACCGACATCGAGTCCCACATCTCGCTGTCCGCAGGGCGGTTCCAGCGGCTGCCCGACGCGAACGCGCGCACCGGCGGGCCGCCCATCACCCAGTGGATGACATCGATGTTGTGCACGGCCTGCTCTGTGATCTGGTCGCCCGAGAGCCAGATGAAGTGCATCCAGTTCCAGATCTGGTACTCCATGTCGCTCATGCCCGGCTTGCGGTCGCGGTACCAGATGCCGTTCGAGCAGTAGCGCGCCGTCATGCCGACGACCTCGCCGATCATGCCTTCGCGGATCCGCTTGATGCCCTCGATGAAGCTCGTCTGGCGGCGGTACTGCGTGCCCGTCACGATCGCGGTCCCCTGCTGCACGGCCTGGTCGTGCGCGGCGCAGCAGGCGTGGTAGCCCGCGACATCGACGCACACGGGCTTCTCGGCGAAGATGTGCTTCTTCGCCGCAACGGCGGCCACGATGTGCGACGGGCGGAAGCCGGGCGCGGTCGCCAGGATCACGAGGTCGACATCGGGCAGCGCGAGGAGCTTCTGGTAGCCGTCGAGGCCGCCGAAGATCCGGTCGTCGGCCACATTCGCGCGCTCGGAGTGCGCTTCCTTCAGCGCGTCGCGCACGCCGCGGGCCTTCTCGACATCGATGTCGCACATGGCCACGAGCTGCACATCGGGGTTCGCGGTGAGCGTGTCGTTCGCGGCGCCAGAGCCGCG
>CAYMSD010000121.1:4047-8501 GCA_964393015.1 uncultured Klebsiella sp. | reverse complement strand
CGAACCGTGCGACGCCGAAGTCCTGGGTGCCCGCATGCTTCAGCATGCGGAACGGGTGATGTCAGCCGTCGACTCCGACGCCAACGGTTCCGCAGACTCGCGTCTGCGGGCACTCATGGCATGTCAACTCCGATGGGCGTGGTCTGAGCCAGAGGGCGCCGTCGCCGCGCGCCGTCTACCGCTTCATCTCCTCGGCGCGCATCTCGGTGGCGCGCTTGATCAGCGGCATCGCCTCGCGCTGCTGGTCGTGGCTCATGAGGAACTCGCCGAGCGCCTGCATGAAACGCCAATCGCCGGGCGCGAGCTCGACCGCGCGGCGCAGGTCGCGCTCCGCGTCGTCGGGCCGCCCGAGGAGATCGAGTCCCTCCGCGCGCATCTTGTGGGCGAACGGGTTGTCTGGCGCGATCTCGAGCGTCTTCGTGACGAGGTCCACGCCCTCCTCGACCTCCTCGCGCACGCCGCCCTCGATG
This sequence comes from uncultured Klebsiella sp., assembly GCA_964393015.1. Taxonomy (GTDB): domain Bacteria; phylum Planctomycetota; class Phycisphaerae; order Phycisphaerales; family SM1A02; genus QWPT01. The sequence goes on along the minus strand of CAYMSD010000121.1, from coordinate 8,031 downwards.
AGGAGGACGGAGAGCCGCCGCATGGCGGTGAGTTCATCGGGCGTGCGCACGAGCGCCTCGCGTGCCAGCGCCAGCGCCTCCGCGCGGCGCTCGTCGGCGACGAGCCATCCGACGAGCTCCTCGCGGAGGCCGCTCCAGCTCGGGTTCGCCTCCCACTGCGCGCGGGCGAAGTCGACGGCGCCTCGGAGGTCGCCGCCACCGCGCACCGTGCGCGCGATGCCTGCGGCGTAGCCCTCGTTCATGCCCTCGCGCTCGGCCACGGCGCGCAGCGCTTCCTCGGCGGCCGCGTATTCGCCTGTCACGGCGAGCATCCAGGAGACGCGCGCCTCGAGCGCGCTGCGCCACGGGCCGTCGAAGCCGAAGCCCGCGGGCGCGGGCAGCGCGAAGCGGTAGAACGCGATGCCGCGCCTCGCCTCGCGCTGGATCTCCTCGCTCGGGCGCAGGCCCGCGCCGCTGTAGACGACCTCGGGCGGCACGCGCACCTTGCCGTAGGCGAAGTCGCCGAGCGCGATCGACGCGTTGAGGACGCCGACCGCCGCGATTCCCGCAAACGACACGGCGGAGAGCGCCGCGACGACGACGCCCGACGCGCGCACGCGGCCCTCGCGCTTCAGCTGGAAGCGATGGAGCCGCACATCGCGCCTGCGGACGAGCGACGCGCACAGCCACGCGAGGTAGGTCGCGCACGCCGCCACGCCCGACGCAAAGAGGAGCGGAAGCCCGATCGTGCCGCGCATGGCGAAGAAGACAGCGATTGCGACCGCCGCGAACGCGAGCTCCTCGTTCCAGCTCAGGTCCCAGCGCTTCTTCGCGGGCGACTCGACGCGCGGCTTCGCGAGGAACGCAGGCACGCCGAAGCCGACGCGGAGCGCCTGCTCGGGGCACGCGCTCACGCAGTCCATGCACTTCATGCAGCCCTGGTCGACGACCATGCCGTAGTCGCGCACCTCCGCGTGCACCTGGACATTCGAGGTGCACACCGCCGTGCAGTGGCCGCACTGGGTGCACGCGTCGCTCACGCGGATCCGCACGGGCGAAAGCTCGTCGAGCGGCGCGAAGAACCCTCCGTACGGGCAGCCGTAGGTGCAGTAGCCCTTCGCGCCGAGGAGATAGACCGTGAGGAAGCCGCACACGAGGAGGAACGGCACCGCCATCAGGAGCCCCGGGAAGGTCGCCCAGAAGTCCTCGGTGATGAAGTGCGTCGAGAAGCCCGGCCACGCGAGGTCGGGCCGCGTGTAGGGCGCGACCGCGAGGCGGTAGACGATCGGCCACAGGAACATGTAGACCGCAAGCGACAGCGGCAGCCACAGGAGAAGCCGCGAGCGGAAGAGCTTCGGGCGGATGCCGACCTTCTTCATCATCCAGCCGCAGAGGTCCTGGAGAAGCACCACATGGCAGGCCCAGCCGCAGAACCACCGCCCGAGGAGCGCCGTCGACACGAGCGCGGCCACGAAGAGCACGGTGCCCGCGTTGATGACGCCGTACATCGAGGTCTGCATCGCCTCCGACGGCTCGAGCGGGGACAGCGTCGTGCCCGTCCAGAGCCACTGGACGACATGGACGATCATGAGCAGCTGGATCGCGCCGAGGACGGCCGCGCGCTTCCAACCCATGCGCGAGCGCGGGGTCGCCGAGCCCGCGGACGGGCCGGCGCCGCCGTCGGCGGCTCTCGTCGACGACGCGACGACAGGCAGGGAAAGTGACGCGCCGCCGCTGGGCGCCTTCGGCTCGCACGGCATGGGCCGCATCCTACGCGCTTCGCGGCGGACGGTTTCGCGATCGCGCCCGTCCTATACTGCGCGTCCCTCCATGCCGTCGCGCGACTACTACGAAGTCCTCGGGATCGGACGCGCTGCGAGCGCAGACGACATCCGTCGCGCGCACCGCAAGCTTGCGCTCGAGTTCCACCCAGACCGCAACAAGTCGAAGGACGCGGCGGCGCGGTTCGCAGAGATCCAGCAGGCCTACGAGGTGCTGTCCGACACGGACAAGCGCTCGCAGTACGACGAGTTCATCCGCCTCGGCGGTTCGCCCGGCGCGTTCGGCGCGGGTGCGGGCGCAGGACAGGGGCGGTCGCCGTACGGTGACGGAGCGTCGGGCCAGCACGGCGGCGCGGGAAGCTGGAACTCGGGCGACTGGACCTCGTCGGACAGCGCCACCTTCGAGTCGATCTTCGGAGACATGTTCGGGCCGCGGGGAAGCCGCGCCCGCGGCCGCGCGGGTGCAGGCGCCTCCGCGGGATCGCGTGCGCGCGCGCGCGAGCGGAGCGAGGCCGAGGCGACGATCCCGCTCGAGGTCGCGATCAAGGGCGGCAAGGTCGGCGTCGTGCTCGAGGAGGACGGCCGCCAGACGAGCGTCGAACTTCCGATTCCCGCGGGGCTCGAGGACGAAGAGCTTCTCTCCGTGCCAGGCCGCCTCGACCTCGTGGTGCGCGCGCGCATCGCGCCGCACGCATGGCTCTCGCGCGAGGGGCGCGATCTCTCCTACGACCTTCCGCTCTCGATCGTCGAGGCCACGCTGGGCGCGGCGATCGACGCGCCGCTCCCGACGGGCGGCACGGTCGCGCTCAAGATCCCGGCGGGCACCGCCAGCGGCAAGAAGATCCGCATCGCCGGCAAGGGCATGCCCGCCGGCAGCGGCCGCCCCGCGGGCGACCTCTATGTCGTCGTCCAGATCGTGCCGCCGAGCGGCGTGAACGAGCTGACAGGGTCGCTCCTCCGCGAGATCGCGGGCTCGATCGAGAACCCGCGCGCGCGCCTCGCTCACCTGCGGCCATAGCGCTCGACCGCGTCGAGCACCGTGCGGTGCACGGCGTACGGCGCGCGGAGCATCTCCCAGAACGCATCGAAGTTGCCGCGGCCCGCCGTCGAGAAGCCGAGCGTGCCGAGGCCGAAGAGGCGTTCGCGCAGGCGCTGCACCACCACCGTGTTCTGGATGCGCGAGAGCGGCGCCTCGTAGAGCTGCGTGCGGAAGACGCCGTAGCGCGCGAGGATGCGCCGATCGGTGAGGGCGTAGAGGTGGTACCACCAGTCGATCGCCGCCCATCCGAGCCTGAGCGCAGCGAGTCCGCCGCCGATCAGCGCCGCGTCGCCTTCCGTCCACGGGCTCCACTGGAAGCGCGCCGCGTAGAGGAGCGCCGTTCCGATCAGGACGCTCGCGACGAGCGTGCCGAGCGAGGAGAGCGGGATGTAGAGGAGGCTCGGCCGCAGCAGCAGTATCACGACCTCGTCGGGCCCGAGCGTCGCCTGCAGGAGATGCGGAAGCGCCTCCACGGCGCCGACCGCAGCGGGCGCCGCCTGCGCCGTGCGCTCCGATGCGGGCGACTCCTGCGCCGCGGGCATCGCGCGCGTGGCCAACACGGCGGGATCGATCGTACCACCGCGCGTCATGCGCGCGCCTCGGGCCGCAGCGTGCCCACGAACGGAAGATTGCGGTAGAGGTCGTCGTAGTCGAGCCCGTAGCCGACGACGAACTCGTCGTCGATGTCGAAGCCGACATACTCGCACGGCGTCGACATCGCGCTCGGGATCTTCTTGCGGAGGAGCACGCACGCGCGCACGCTGGCGGCGCCGCGCGACTCGAACTCGCTGCGCAGGAGCCGCAGCGTTCCGCCCGAGTCGAGGATGTCGTCGAGGATCAGCACATGGTGCCCCTCGAGGTGCTTGGGCAGCGAGCCTGCCAGCGTGCTGCCCCGCGTGGCGGTGTTCTTGCCGCCATAGCTCGACACGGTCGTCAGCTGGAGGCGCAGGCGCCGCTGCGGCAGCGCGCGCACGAAATCCGCTGCGAAAAGCAGGCTTCCCGTCATCACGGGGACGACGGTGAGCTGGCCGTCCGCGTGGGCATAGTCCTCGCCGACCTGTCGCGCGAGCTCGGTCACGCGCCCTGCGATCGCTGCGCTCGAGACGAGGACGCGGTCGATGTCCTCATGACGATCGCCGCTTGAGGTGCTGGTCGAGAAGTCCTTCATCGAGGAGTCGTTCATCG
>CAYMSD010000121.1:0-3947 GCA_964393015.1 uncultured Klebsiella sp. | reverse complement strand
TTCATCGAGGAGTCGTTCATCGTCGTCACACCCCGAGCCGCGACTTGATCGCGTCGTTCACGCTCTTCGCGTCGGCCTTGCCGCCCGCGAGCTTCATCACCGCGCCCACGATGCGCCCGATCGCGGCCATCTTGCCGCTGCGCACATCGTTGGCGGCGGCCTCGTTCGCGGCGATCGCGGCGTCGACCCACGCGAGAAGCTGGCCCTCGTCCTTCACGACGATGAAGCCGAGGCGCTCCGCCGCGGCCCTCGCGTCTTCGTCGCTCTCGCACAGCGCGCCGAAGAGCGCGTCGACCGACTGCGGCCCGACCGCGCCCTCTTCACGGAGCGCGAGGATTCCCGCGACCTGCGCGGGCGAGATGCCGATCGCATGGACGCCCGCCCCGCGCTCGTTCGCGTGCTTGGCGCCGATATTGAGGAGAAGCTTGCCCGCCGCGTAGCCCGCGTCCTTCTCGCTCTTGCCGGCGCCGGCCGCGATCGCCGCTGCGACGCACGCCTCGAAGTAGATGCATGTGTCGCGCTCGCTGACGAGGTTGAGCGCGTCGATCTCGCTGAGCCCATACGCCGCGATGTAGCGCGCGCGCCGCGCGAGCGGCAGCTCGGGCACGCGCGCCGACACGGAGGCGAGCCACGCGTCGCTCACCTCGACGGGCACGAGGTCTGGCTCGGGGAAGTAGCGGTAGTCGTGCGCGTCCTCCTTCTCGCGCTGGAGAAGCGTGCGCAGGTTCACATCGTCCCAGCCGCGCGTCGACTTCATGCCGCGGCCCATCGTGCGGCCAGTCTCGCGCCACTCCTCGATCTGGCGCTTCGCCTCGAACTCGATCGCGCCCTTCACGGCGCGGAAGCTGTTGAGGTTCTTCACCTCGACGATGGGCGTCTTCACCACATCGCCGTTCTCGAGCTCGAGGATCATGTTGATGTTGGGCTCGAACCGCATGTGCCCCTTCTGCATGATTCCCTCGGTGACGCCGAGGAATCGGCAGATGTTGCGAAGCTCCTCCGCGAAGGTCACGACATCGTCGGCGCAGTCGAAGTCGGGCGCCGTGACGACCTCGAGAAGCGGCGTGCCCGCGCGGTTGAGGTCGACGAGCGAGCCAGCGTAGTGGTGGCCGCCGGGAAGCTCGTGCCCGAGCTTGCCCGTGTCTTCCTCGAGGTGCGCGCGGATGATGCCGATCGTGCGCGTGCCGCCTGCGGCCGCGGGGATCTCGACCTCGCCATCATGGCAGAGCGGCAGGTCGTACTGCGAGATCTGGTAGCCCTTCGGCAGGTCGGGGTAGTAGTAGTTCTTGCGGTCCCACTTCGAGAACCTCGCGATCCCGCAGCCGAGCGCGAGGCCGACCATCATCGACATCTCGACCGCCGCCTTGTTCATCACGGGCAGCGCCCCCGGGAGCGCGCAGACGACGGGGTCGATCAGCGTGTTCGGCGCCTCGTCGAAGTGGTCGGGGTGCGCGGCGTTCGGCACGCGCGTGAACATCTTCGTGCGCGTCGCGAGCTCGATGTGGATCTCGAGGCCGATCTTGAGGGACGCCTTCGCGATCTTCGCTGTCTTCGGGTCGGCCGTGGTCGCCATGGGCGGATGGTAGTGGGGAATGCGGGCATAATGCACGAACCCATGCCCGTGATGACTCCCCTGCTCGGCGCCTTCGCGTCCCACCTCATGCTCGCCTCCGCCGATCTCGCCCCGAAGACCACCTTCGCGAAGCCCGACGGCGCGCTCGTCGCCACGCTCTCGGGCGTCGCGGGCCCGTGCGAACTCGTGCTCCTCGATCGCGACGCCAACGAACTCGCGCGCGCGGCCGCCGAGGCGGGCGACATCGACCTCGGCGCGCTCTTCCCCGCAGTCCGCGCGGCCGAGCGCGCCGTGCGCGTCCAGGCGATCGTCGACGGCGCGCCGCAGGGCTCGCCGCTCGTCGTGGTTCCGCTCATGCCGCGGCCCGCGATCCGCACCACGACCGATGTGCGCCCCGACGGCGTCACCAAGTTCACGCGCGTGATCGGCTGGGGCGAGTCGCTCCTCGACCCGTCGAACGAGGCGCACAAGAAGCTCGCCGCGGAGTGGCCGAAGGCCGACCCGACGCCTGCGTCGGGCTTCCGCCTCGAGCGCGACCTCGATGTGGTGTTCGAGACGACCGCTGGCACGATCCGCTTCGCGATGCGGCCCGACGAGGCGCCGAACAGCGCGCGCAACTTCGTCGAGCTTGCCGCAAGCGGCTTCTACGACGGCACGATCGTCCACCGCATCGTGCCCGCGGACCGCAACGGCAAGCCGTTCGTCATCCAGGGCGGCGACCCGACGGGTTCGGGCGACGGCGGCCCTGGCTACGACCTTCCGCTCGAGCCTTCGAAGCTGCAGCACGACTTCGGCGTCGTGTCGATGGCGCGCAGCGACTGGCCCGACAGCGCGGGAAGCCAGTGGTTCGTGTGCCTCTCGCGCGAGGCGACCGCGCGGCTCGACGGCCAATACTGCGCGTTCGGCCACGCGGTCGAAGGCGCGGAGGCGATCCTCAAGATCGCAGACGGCGAACTCGCAGACCCCGCGGCTGGGCGGCCGAAGTCGCCCGAGACCGTGACGCGCGCCTTCACCGTGCCAGCGCCCGCGTGGACGCCCGGCAAGGGCCGGCCCGACGCGCGCGTCGAGCGGCCCGCTGCAGCGCCCGCCGCCACGCCAGCCGCAGGGGCCGATCGATGAGCGAGCCCGCGCGCGCAAACGACCCGTCCGACGCGCGCGGCATGTGGAACCGCGGGTTTCTTTCGCTCCTCGCCACGCAGTTCTTCGAGGCTGCGAGCGACAACATCATCAAGACCACGATCGGCTTCGCGGTGGCGGTCGGCGGCCCGTGGGAAGCGGTCTTCGGGAAGGGCGGGAACGGCGTCGTCGCAGTCGCGTTCACGATGCCGTTCATCCTGCTCTCCGCGTTCGGCGGCCGCATCGCCGATCGAAGCTCGAAGTCGCGCATCACGGTCGTCCTCAAGACGATCTCGCTCGGCGTCTGCGCCTTCTGCGCGGTCGAGTTCGCGCGCGGTTCACCGATGGGCGCGCTTGCAGCGCTCGTCGCCTTCGCCACGGTCAGCGCGTTCTTCGGCCCCGTGAAGTACGGCATGATCGCCGAGCTCGTGCCGTCGAAGGACCTCGCGCGCGCGAACGGCATCATCAACATGGCCACGAATGTCGCGGTCATCACGGGCACGGTGGTCGCGGGAATCGTGGCGCAGCGCTGGAAGGACGGCTTCGTCGACGGCGCGCCGACAGGAGGCGCCGCATGGCTTCCTGGCCTCGCCATGGGCGCGTTCGTCGTGCTGGGCTTCCTCACCTGCCTCACGCTTCCGCGGCTCAGGCCGCAGAACCCGACGCTGCCCGTCAACCTCAATCCGTTCTCGACCTACATCTCGACCACGCGCGAGATGGCGAAGTCGCCGCTGCTTGCCGTGTGCGCGGCGTGGACCTTCTTCTACTTCGTCGCGGCGACGGTGCTCTTGATCCTGCCCGACTACTCGAGCCACCTCGGGGTCAGGGACGACGAGACGAGCATCCTGATGGCGGCGCTCGGCGTCGCGATCGGCGTCGGGTGCGTGGCGGCGGCCTACCTCGACACGCCAGCGCGGCGCACGCGCTTCATTCCGCTTGGAGCAGGCGGGCTCGCGCTCGGGTTCGCGCTCCTCGGGGTCGCGCCCGCGTCGTTTGCGCTCACCCTCGCGCTGCTCGTCGCCACGGGTCTCGTCGCGGGGCTCTACATCATCCCGTTGCAGGCGATGCTCCAGTCTCTCGCGCCCGACGACCTGCGCGGGCGCGTGCTCGGCACCGCGAACGGCTACAGCTTCCTCATGGGCGCGATCGGCAGCGGCCTCTTCTTCGCGCTCCGCCAGGGGGACATGCCCTCGAACAGGATCTTCCTCGTGCTCGCAGGCCTCTGCGCGGCGGTCGGGGTGGTGATCGTCCTCTGGCT
>CAYMSD010000120.1:6363-8573 GCA_964393015.1 uncultured Klebsiella sp. | reverse complement strand
TCCACCGCGTCTCCTCTCTCCTCGGTTGGTCGTGGTCGCCGCTGCGCCGTGCTTCGCGGCTCGTGCACGCGGCGTGATCGCGTCCTGCGGCGAAATTGATCGCCCGACGCGGCGATCGCGCCGATACTGCGCGCGTGACCGCGCTCCGCATCCCGATCGAGATCCCGAACGCGCCGACGAGCCTGGTCGTCGAACGGGGCGCCGTGTCGCGGCTCGGCGAGGTGCTTGCGCGCGAAGGCGTGCCCGTCGCGGCCCGCGCGATCGTCCTCGCGGTCGATGGTGCGATTCGCGCCACGCATGGCGCGCTCGCGGAGCAGGCGATCGTGGCAGCAGGGGGCCGCGTCGCCGTCGTGGTGCTCGAGGCCGACGAGCGCGCGAAGTCGATGCGCGAGGTCGAGCGCGTCTGGTCTGCAGCGCTCGAGGCGGGAGCAGACCGCGGTGCGCTCGTCGTCGCGCTCGGCGGTGGGCTGGTGGGCGACCTCGCGGGCTTCGCCGCCGCGACCTATCTGCGCGGCGTCGATCTGGTGCAGGTGCCCACGACCCTTCTCGCCATGGTCGACGCCTCGATCGGCGGGAAGACGGGCGTCAACCTCGAGCTCCCCGGCGGCGGGCTCGGCAAGAACCTCGCGGGCGCCTTCTGGCAGCCGAAGGTGACGATCGCAGACGCGGACACGCTTTCGACCCTACCGATGCGCGAACTGCGCGCTGGCCTCGCGGAGTGTGCGAAGCATGCCGTGATCTCGGGCGAGGACGCCTTCGCCGCGCTCGAGCGCGATGCGGCGGCGCTCGGTGGCGGCGACGCCGCGGCGCTCGACCGACTGATACCCGCGTCCGCAGCGATCAAGGCGGGAATCGTCTCGCGCGACCCGTTCGAGCGGGGCGAACGCGCCGTTCTCAACCTCGGCCACACCTTCGGTCACGCGATCGAGACGATTCCCGAGCTCGCGCTCCTTCACGGCGAGGCCGTGGCGATCGGCATGGTGGCGGCGTGCCGCTGTGCCGTCGCGGCAGCGCGCCTCGACGCGGCCGTCGCCGATCGCGTCACGGCGCTCCTGTGCGCGCTCGGGCTTCCCACGGCGTTGCCGCGCCCCGTGTCCGCAGCCGAAGTCCGCCGCCGCATGGAGTTCGACAAGAAGAACGCCGCAGGCGAGGGCGTGCGACGGCTCCGGCTCGTCCTGCCACGCGCGATCGGAGCGGTCGAGCTCGTGTCCGACGCTTCGGACGCCGCGGTGGCCGCTGGACTCGCGGCGATCGGCGCCATGCAGTGACGCGGGCGCTGCCAAAAGTGCCCGAACCTTCGAGGTCTGGCCGATATCCGCAGCGATGCGCGTTGTTGCGATCGTGAACCAGAAGGGCGGCTGTGGCAAGACCACGACCGCCGTCAACCTCGCCGCGGTCCTTGCCCGCGACGGCGCCCGCACGCTCCTCGTCGACATGGATCCGCAGTCGCACTGCGCGGCGGGTCTCGGCGTGCCCGAGCAGACGCTCGAGCGCACCGTCGCGGACGCGATCCTCGCGGACCACGCGGCGGCTCCTGCGGCGGACGACTATCTCTGGGATGTCGCGCGCAACCTGCGCCTCCTCCCGTCGAGCGTGTCGCTTGCGGCGCTGGAGGCCCCGAGCGGGCCGCTCGCGTCGCGGCTTGACCGCGACAGGCGCCTCGCGCGTGTCCTCGCCGCGTGGCGCGGCGGCTTCGACTGGTGCGTCGTCGATTGCCCGCCCACGATCGGGCTCCTGACCTTCAACGCGCTGCGCGCGGCGGATCTCGTGCTCGTTCCCGTCGAGACGGGGTACTTCAGCCTGAAGGGCGCGGAGCGGCAGATCGAGACGATCCAGGCCGTCGTGCGTCGATTCGGGCGGGACATTCCCTTCCGCCTGCTTCCGACGCTCGTGAACGAGTCGCGCGCCCTCTCGCGCGATGTCGTCGCGACGCTCGGGCGGCGCTTCCCCGACGCGCTGCTGCCGATTTCGGTGCGCGAGCACGACGAACTGCGCGACGCGGCGAGCTATGGCCAGGCCATCACGGAGTTCGCGCCCGAGTCGGAGGCCGCGCGCGACTTCGACGCGCTCGCGCGGTGGCTCCGCGAGGAAGTGCTCGCCGGCCGGGCGCTCGACGAGTATGGCGGGCTCTCCCCGGCGGTCCGCGTCGAGGAGGAGTGCGACGCCCTCCGCGAGCCGCCTGTCGTCGAGACCTTCGCCGCGCGTTCCGA
>CAYMSD010000120.1:0-6263 GCA_964393015.1 uncultured Klebsiella sp. | reverse complement strand
CCGCGCGTCCCGAGCCGGCCGAGCGTCCCGCCTTCGTCGCCGACTCGATCATGGCGCGTGGCGGCGCCGCGCCGCAGACGGACCGCGCCTCCGATCTCGCCTTGCGGCTGCGCATGCTGCCCGACCGCGCGCGCGCCGCGGCCCCTGCAGGCGGCGGATTCGGCGTGCGCGCTGGCCGCGACGGCCTCGTCGTCTTCACCCAGCCCTCGTCGCCGCGCGCGATGAGCGTCGTCGGCGCCTTCAACGGTTGGCACCCCGACGCGCTGCCGTTCCGCGCGACCGCCGACGGCGCGCGGCTCGAGGCGCAGGTCGCGCTGCCCCCCGGCCGCCACGCCTACCGCATCGTCGTCGACGGCGTGGAGACGCTCGACGAGTTCAACCTCCACCGAACCGCGCAGTCGGGCGAACTCGGCGTGAATCTCGTCGAGGTGCCCGCGCCCGCCGCGACCGCGTCCGACCACCGCGCCGCGCTGCATGCATCGGAGTACCGCCGATGACGATCGCCCGAGAGAACCCGTTCGACAGGAACCTCGACGCCTTCCTCGGCCCCGCGCAGGCCACGGCCGTGTCGCGCTCGCGCACCGTGCTTCTCGTCGGAAACCTCCCGATGATGAGCGGCCTCTGGCTCTCGCAGTACGCGGACCGCGAGGCGCGCGACAGGGGGCCCGTGTGCCTGCTGCGCATGGAGCGCGACGCCGTGCAGGTCGAGGTCTTCCGCACGGGCGGCGCGCGCCCCGCGATTCGCCCGCAGGCGACGCTCGCGGAGGCGCTTCGCGCGGTCGCGCCCCTTGTGGGAGCGTGGTTCATCGTGCCGCCTGCGCCCGGCGGCGTCTCGATTCCCGACGCGACCGAGGAGGTCGTGGTGCTCACGGGCGCGGACGAGCCCGCCGTCGTCGCCGCCTACACGCTTGTGAAGGATTCCGTCGAGCGGATGCGCGCGCGCCCATCGCGCGGCGGCTCCGCGCGCGCCGCGCTGCCGGGCTCTGCGCCCCGCGTGTCCGTCGCCGTCCTCGGCGCGGACGACGAGGCCTGCCGCAGCGTCTCGAACACGCTCGACCGCACCATGCGCGCCTTCCTGAAGGTCGAGCTTCCCGTGCGCGGCGGCCTGCAGCGGGTTGCCGCGGTCGAGAGCGTCTTCCGCGGCACCTTCGATGCGCGCGAGCCATCGCTCGAGGACCTCTTCGCGGAGATCGACGCCGCCGAGGCCGCGACCGAATCGTCGCCTGCGCCCGCTGCCTCGACGCCCCTCGAGCAGCCTGCACGCGAGCGGTTCGCCGCGCGCCCCGAGCGCCTCCCGCCGCGCCGCGCGGCGTCGATGCCGAGCGCCGTCGCCGCGCCTTCCGCAGAGGCCGCGATGCGCCTCGCGCCGACGCTGCCGTTTCCGCGCGCACGCGCCGGGCGGGCCGACGACGCCGTCGTCGAGCCCAAGCCTGCTCTTGCTCCCGCACCTGCTCCCGCTCCCGCGCCGGCCGCGCCGGCCGCATCCCCCGCGCCCGCTGCGCTGCCGCCGGCGCCGCTCGCGGGCGCTTCACCAGCGCGCGTCCGCAGGATCGACGCCGAACTCCCCGAGGCGCTCGTGTCGCTTCTCGACGGACTCTCCGCGATCGCGATCCGCGCGCCGCGCGACAAGTCGATCGAGCTCGCGCTCGACGACGAGGGTCGACTGCACATCGTCGGCCGCGCGCGCGACGCGGAGGCGATCCTGCGCGTCTCCGCATGGGCGCGCGAGCATGCGGAGCTTCTCGCGATGGCCGATGCGCGCATCGCGCGCGCGGAGCCGCTCGTCGACCTCGTCGTCGCGAACCTGCGCGACGCCCGCGCGATCGACGGCGCCGTCGTCCACCTGCTCACCCTCGTCGAGGTCGGCGGCAGGCGCGGCTACCTCGCGCAGACGGTGTCGTGAACGCCTGGCGTCCGCGCCTCACGCAGGCAGCGCCGCCTCGAGCACGCGCAGCAGGTTGGCGTGCGCGAAGCCCGCGCGCGTGCCGCCGAGCGCGCCGAACCCCGCCGCGTCGAGGGCGTCGAGCAGCTTCGGATAGTGGCGCGTCGACTGGATCTCGACAGGCAGCGCCTCGCGTCCGAAGCCGCCGTCGAGATCGCTTCCGAGCCCGACGCGATCGGCTCCTGCGATGCGCGCCACATGCATCGTGTGCGCGACGGCATCGTGCATCGTCGCGCGGCGGTCGGCCGCAAGGAAGCGGCCGTAGAGGTTGAGGCCGATCCAGCCGTCGCGGTCGCGGATCGCCGCGATCTGCCCGTCGGTGATGTGCCGCTCGCTCTCCGCGAGCAGCGCCTGCGCGTTCGAGTGCGACGCGATCACGCGCGTGTCCGTCGCCGTGAGGAGGTCGTCGAACGCCGCGCGCGAAAGGTGCGACGCATCGTGCAGGATGCCGTGGGCGTCGAGCGCCTCGACGAAGCGCCGTCCGACGGCGGTGAGCCCTCCCGAACGCGCGTTGCCGCCCGAGTAGCGGCTTCCGTGGCCCCAGCTCAGGCCCACGACGCGCAGCCCGTGCGCGTGCCACCACGCGACCTCGTCTGGCGAGCGGATGGGGTCGGCGCACTCCATGAGGATCACGATCCCGAGCGGGCCCTCGCCCGCGGCCGCCCGCGCGAGGTCGCCGCGCGTGCGGATGATCGCGATCTCGCCCGCGCGCTCCATCGCCTCGTACCACTCGAGCTGGAGCGCGCCCGCGCGGTGCGCGCCCTCGAGGTCGTCCGAGTCGATGTAGGCGGCGCGGTCCTTCGCTGGGTCGCCGCCGTGCTCGGTGAAGATCGTGCCGAGGGCGACGCGCACGCCGCCCTCGCGCATCGACCCGAGCGTGAGCGCGTGGGGCGCGTCGTCGGGCACAGGCGCGCGCATGTCGCGGCCGTTGACGGCGAGGTAGGCGATGTCGAGGTGGCCGTCGGCCCAGAACGGCGCGTGCGTCATGGTGGCGCCACGGTAGCGGCAGGGCGCGCAGGAGGTCGCCGGGCGCGCTACGCTCCCCGCCGTGCACGAGGGATCCGAGCCAACCCCGCCGCTGGTCGCAGACCCCGCGGTCCGACCGCCGCAGGCACCGCCCGACTTCCCCGCGGGTGCGGCGGTTGAGTCCGCGGCCGCGTACGCCCGCGCGGAGGACCGCCGCCGAAGGCGCTTCGCGGCGCTCGTCGTGGCTGGGGCGACGGGCGCGCTGCTCTCGACCGCGTGGTCGCTGAAGCCCTCGAACCGTGGTTTTGGGACGCACGAGGCCCTCGGGCTTCCGCCGTGTTCGTGGCCGGCGCAGTTCGGGATACCATGCCCCTCCTGCGGCATGACGACCGCCTTCGCCTACGCGGCGAAGGGCGACCTCGTCGCGAGCTTCATGACGCAGCCTCTTGGTTGCCTGCTCGCGGTCGCGACAGGCATGGCGTTCGTGGCCTCGGTGTGGACGCTCGTCTCGGGTAAGACGGTCCTCCCCGTCTACGAGCGGCTCTGGAATGCGCGCAGCGCGTGGCTCGTCGGCCTCGCTGCGCTCCTTGCGTGGGGCTACAAGGCCGCGGTCATGCGCGGCTGGATGGAGTGACGGCTCCGCGCCCGACGCGCGGCGGGCGCACAGGAGAGTGATTCGAACGATGTCACGACAGCGGACCGCACAGTCATCGCCCTCCGCCGCGCGCGCGCCGCGTGGCCCCATCGCGGCGCGGGTCACCGCGGCGTGCGTCGCCGTCCTCGCGCTCGTCGCGGCGCCGGGATGCGTCGCAGGCGCGATCGGCGCCCTCGGCGAGCAGATCGAGCGCGGCAAGAAGCTCGATGTGCCCGCCGAGTACGACGGCCTCGAGAACCAGACCGTCGCGGTCGTCGTCAACGCCGACTACGCCACGCTCGTCGAGCACCCGACCGTGATCGGTCAGATCACCGCGAATGTCGCGGCGCGCATCCGCGCCTTCGTGAAGGGCGCGTCGGTGCTTCCCCCCGGCGAGGTGCTCGACTGGCAGTACCGCACTCCGCAGTGGCGCGCGCTCGCCTACGGCGAGATCGCCCGCGAGCTCGGCGTGAACCGCCTCGTCCACATCGATCTCTACGAGTTCCGGCTGAATCCGACGGGCAACAGCTATCTCTGGGACGGCGCCGCGGGCGCGACGATCGGCGTGATCGAGGCCGACACCTTCGCGCCCGACGAGTTCGTCTACACGACGAACGTGATGGTGCGCTTCCCCGACAAGGAAGGCGTCGGCCGCGAGGCCGCGCGGCGCGAGGACATCGAGCGCGGCCTGCTGACGCTCTTCATCCAGCGCACCTCGTGGCTCTTCTACCGTCACATCGAGGACAAGTACCCGGACCGCTGACGCGTCGCCGGACGATGCGCGGGGACACGAGAAGGAAGCCGACGAGACACGCCATGCACGACCGACCGAAGAACAACTCCATGACGACGGCGCGCGTCCTCCTCTCGCTCGGCGCGATGGCGCTGTCGGTGCCCGCGCTCACCTCCTGCAACATCGTCACGCCCGTCGCCTACGTCATCGAGGGCCCCGGGCAGATCGAGGCCGAGTTCACGCTCGCCGACAAGAAGACGGTGGTCTTCGTCGACGACCCGCGCAACATCCTTCCCCGCAGCGCGCTCCTCACGGCGATCGGCGACGGCGTCAGCTTCGACCTCATGGAGCGCGAGATCCTCTCCTCGACGGTGTCGACCGCGCAGGCGATCTCCGTCGCGCGCGGCATGTCGGGCGGCGATGCGCGCAACCTCGCGTCGATCGAGAAGATCGGCCGCGCGCTCGACTGCGCGCAGGTGATCCACATCCAGCCGTTCATCTTCGACCTCTATGGCCGCAGCGACAGCCAGGGCCTCCGTCCGACCATCAGCGTGCGCGTGAAGGTGCTCGACCTCGACGCGAAGGCGCGTGTCTTCCCGTCCGCGGAGTCGCAGCCCGAGGGTCGCGAGATCATGGCCACGATCCGCGAGACCTCGCTCGGCGGCCCGATGTCGCGCTCGAACATCATCGCGGTCGAGGATCGCCTCGTGCAGCGCGCGGCCATCGAGGTCGCGCGGCTCTTCTACAAGCACGACCGCGTCGACCTCGGCGAGAACCTCGGGACGCGCAGGCGGTGAACGCGGCGGAGCGCGGCGCACGGGCGGCCACGGCCGTGCGGCATGTCGTCTGCTTCGAGGATTCCGGCGAGTGCACGCTCGAGCGGATCGCGCGCGAGGCGGGCGAGGATGATGGGGTGCTCGTCTTCGGTCCGGCCGCCTTCGCGGCGCGCATCCACGCCTACCGGCCTCGGTGCGCGGGTGCGATCGATCAGATCTCGAGGGTCGGCGGCGCGAACTACCCGACGGGAACCCCCGAACGCGGGGTCACGGCGCGCGGAGGGCCGCCGCATTGGCTGGATCTCCTGGCCGAGCCGACGCCTCTCGCGGAACTCAGGCGACATGCGAACGCCGACGGGAGCATCGATCTGTCCCACGACGCGTGCTTTCGGTCGATGCCCGCGTTCCTGGCGCCCGAGGCCGAGACGCGGGTGTATGGGCGTGCGGCGGACGCGCTTCTCGTCGAGCGGCTCTCGTCAGGGCCTGACCCAGACCCCGATCCTCGCGACGGGCTCGTGCGCGCGGGGGCGCCGCGGGAACTTCCGCCCGCGCCCGCGTGGCCCGAGGGGCGCCGTGAGCGGATCCGCCGCGAGCTCGGGCTTGCGCCTCGCGACATCGCCCTGCTCGTCGGCTGCGAGCGCGGGGAGACGGTCGATCTCTCGTTCATCGTGCGCGCGGTGGGAATGGCGGTCGTCGGCGGCGCGCCGATCCGGCTCGTCGTGTCGCCCGAGACGCCGCGCTGGACCGAGGTCGACGCGTTCCTGCGGGCGGCCGCAGGCGCGAAGGGAGTCGTCGTCGATGCGCGCGCGGAACGGCCCTGGGAACTGTTGCCCGCGCTCGATGGCTGCATCCTCGACCGCGACGGCGCGCTCGAGCGCCCGGATGTCTGCGCAGGATGGCGCCCGCCCGAGCGATTGCCTCGCACCGCCGCCGAGGCGGGGGACGCGGTCTCTCCGCTTCCCGCGCTGTGGGCCCTCGCCTGCGGGGTCCGCGCGCTCGTGCATGCATCGATCGATCTCGGCGCGCACGGGGTGCATTCCTTCGTGACGCGCTTCGACCGCGATGTCGCGGAGCTCGCGCGAGCGCTCAAGGTTTGAGCGGTCGAGGTCTGAGCGGTCGCCGCTGCGGCGGCTCCCTTTGGTGCTGCGGAAAGCCCGGGGTGCCCGCATGCTTCAGCATGCGGAACGGGTGATGTCAGCCGTCGACTCCGAC
>CAYMSD010000119.1:0-8901 GCA_964393015.1 uncultured Klebsiella sp. | reverse complement strand
CCGTCCCGCGATCAAACTTAATCGACGCCGCCGCGGTCACTTTCACCTTCATGTCGACGGTCGAACGGCACCTGTTACGCGTCGTCGGCGAGGTCGCGCGCGCGACCTCGCCGCCAAGTCGTACCTGGTACCGTTCGATCCTTTATCCCAGCGGTGGAGCGCGGGGTCCGTCGACACCCCGCGGGGACTCCCCTACCATGCGCAGCCGCCGATGCGCACCGTCGACCCGAGAGCTCCGTCCCGCACCCAGAGCTTGCTGAGAGGGCTGGGCGCTGCGCTCGTCACCTGTGCGGTCCTCTGGGCCTTCGGCCGCGTCCTGCGCCGCGAGCTCTTCAACGATTCCGCGCGCGACCCGCGCACGAACCTCGTCGTGATGCACTGGTCCGGTGGCGCGGGCCAAGAGGAGGACCAGATCGTCCGCGACGCCCTCGCGCGGTTCGAGGCGCGCAACCCGAACATCCGCGTCGAACGCATCAACCCCGGTGACGCCGGCAGCTTCTACACGAAGCTGCAGACGATGATGGCCGCCGGGACGCCGCCCGATGTGTTCTACGTCGGCGACGAGCGCTTGCCGTCGCTCGCGCGGATGGGTGTGTTGCAGCCCGTGGACGCGTGGCTCGCGCGCGATGCCGCGGCGGGCACGCCCTTCGAGCTCGAGGATTTCTATCCCGTCACCCTCGACGCGTTTCGCTACGACGGCGAGCGGACGGGCGCGGGGCCGCTGTACGGCATCCCGAAGGACTTCACGTCGATCGGCTTCTACTACAACCGGGACCTGTTCCAGCGCGCCGGAGTCCCGGAGCCCGCAGCCGACTGGACGTGGGACGACTTCGCGGCGGCCGCGCGCGCCATCGGCGCGCTCGACGGCTGTGTCGGGGCCGAGTTCGTGACCTGGCCGCGAATGCTGCGGCTCTACCTGCGGACCCGCGGCGTCGACGTCGCGCCCCCGGACTTCGGGTCGCTCTCGGTCGAAGAGCCCGCCGTGCAGGCGGCGCTGCAGCAGCTCGCCGATTGGCGCTTCGGCGAGGCCAACACCCTGACGAGCGGCAAGTCGCGTGTGGCATCTGGCGAGACGGTCTTCCTCACGGGGAAGGTCGGACTGGCGGGTCCGTTCGGGCGCTGGGTCGTACCGAGTTACCGCAAGATCGATCAGTTCGAGTGGGACTTCGCGCCGATGCCGCGCGGCGAGGTCCAGACGAACGTGATCGCAGCGGTCGCATGGTGCGTCTCGAGCCGCACCGAACACCCCGATGAGGCCTGGCAGCTCGTGCGCGAGCTCTGCAGCGCGGAGAGCCAGGCGGCGCTGTCGCGCCTCGGGCTTGCGATTCCGCCGCGTCGGTCCGTCGCCGAGTCGCCGGCGTTCGTCGACCCCGCGTTGCCGCCCGCGCGCGACGACGTGTTCCTCGCGGAGGCGGAGCGCGCCGCGGTGCTGGCCTTCCCGCCGAACCCGAAGTTCGACTCACTGCTCGAAACTCGGCTGAATCAAGCCGTGCTGACGGGGGACCGCACCGTCGCGGAAGCGACCCGCGCTCTCGCAGACGCGTGGCGGCTGGAGGTCGACTCTCCCCTCGCCAAGGAGCACTTCCCGCGCATGCCCTGGGGCGCGCTCGTGCGCTGGGCGGCGGTGCTCCTCGCGGCGCTCGGCGCGGCCGTCGCGCTCTACGCGCGCCGCACCCGTCCGGGTCCGCTCGCGCGGTCCGAGGAGCGCGCAGGATGGCTCCTGGCCAGTCCGCTTGTGCTCGGTCTCTCAGGCTTCATGGCCTTCCCGATCGTGCTCTCGTTGCTGCTCTCGTTCACGCGCTGGACGGGCATCGCCGGGGTCGAGACCGCGGAGTTCGTCGGCCTCGCGAACTTCGAGCAGCTCCTGCTCCACGACGGACGCTTCTGGACGTGCCTGAAGGTCACGGCGTACTACGCGCTGCTCGCGGTGCCGCTGGGCCAGGCCATCGCCCTCGGAGCAGCGCTGCTGATGAACACGAAGGTGCGCGGGATCGGCTTCTTCCGCGCTGCGTGGTACTTGCCGAGCGTGCTCGCGGGTGTCGGTGTCGCGGTCCTGTGGCGCTGGGTCTTCGACGGTGACGGCGGCTTGATGAACGCCGCGCTCGAGCCCCTCCTCGCGCCGTTCGGCTTGCGACCGCCCGATTGGTTCGGCGCGGACGCCGCGGCGTTCGGCGCGCCCGCGTTCGCGCTGATGAGCCTCTGGATGGTCGGCGGGTCGATGATGATCTACCTCGCTGGCTTGCAGGGGATCCCGGCGGAGCTCTACGAAGCGGCGGAGCTGGAGGGCATCACAGGGCTGCAGCGCTTCCGGAAGGTGACCCTGCCGTTGCTCTCGCCGGTGCTCGTCTTCAACGGGATCATGGCGATCATCGGCTCGTTCCAGGTCTTCACGCAGGCGTTCGTGATGACCCGCGGCGAGCCCGGGGATCTGACGCGCTTCTACGTGCTGTACCTGTACAACCAGGCCTTCGACTTCTACGAGATGGGCTACGCCTCCGCGATGGCGTGGCTGCTGTTGCTCGTGATCCTGGCCTTGACCGCGCTCTTCCTGCGCGGGTCGCGCCGGCACGTCCACTACGAGGCCCTGCGATGAGCGGATACAAGTCCCGGCGCTTGTGGACGATCGTCCTGCTGTCCCTCGGCGCGCTGCTGATGCTGGCGCCGCTCTGGTGGATGTTGGTGATCTCGCTGGAGACCCCGGCGCGGGCCGGCGCGGCGACGGCCGGTGTCGGGCTCACGCAGCTCTGGCCCGCCGACCCGCAGTGGCAGAACTACCCGGACGCCCTCGCCGAGGTCGGAACGCGCCGCTGGGACGGCTTCCTCGATGCGCTCGCGAATTCGATCGTCGTGACGGTGCTGGTCGTGCTGGGGACCGTTCTCTCCTCGAGCCTCGTCGCGTATCCGCTGGCGCGCATCCCCTTCCGGGGCCGCGGCCTGCTCTTCGGCGTTATGCTCGGGACGATGATGCTGCCGGCGCAGGTCACGATGATCCCGCTGTTCCTGGTCTTCCGGTCCTTGGGCTGGATCGACACGATCCTGCCGCTCGTGATCCCCGCGTTCTTCGGCAACGCGTTCTTCGTGTTCATGTACCGCCAGTTCATGGCGCAGGTCCCCGAGGCGCTCGTCGAAGCCGCGCGCCTCGACGGCTGCGGCCACTTCGCGATCTGGCGCCGCGTGATGCTGCCCCTCTGCCGCCCGGTCAGCGCCATCACGGCGGTCTTCACGTTCATCTTCGTGTGGAACGACTTCCTCGGTCCGCTCATCTACTTGCACTCGGAAGAGAAGGCCACTTTGGCGATCGCGCTCAATTCCTTCCGCAATCAGTACGGCGGCCTGGAGGACGTTCAGTACCTGATGGCCGTGAGCCTCGTGACGATGGCGCCGTGCATTCTCCTGTTCTTCAGCGCCCAGCGCGCGTTCATCGAAGGTCTCGGGAAAGGCGCGGTGAAGGGCTGACATGGCGCGCGTGACCCTCGAACGACTCAGCAAGGTCTATCCCGGCGGAGTCAAAGCGGTGGACGCCGTGGACCTCGCCGTGGCGAGCGGCGAGTTCGTAGTGCTCGTCGGACCCTCGGGCTGCGGGAAGAGCACCACCTTGCGCATGGTCGCAGGCCTCGAGGAGATCTCGAGCGGCACGCTGTCGATCGGCGACCGCGTGGTGAACGAAGTCCCCGCGCGGGACCGCGACATCGCGATGGTGTTCCAGAGCTATGCGCTCTACCCCCACCTCACGGTCGCGCAGAACCTGGCATTCGGCCTCGAGCAGCGCCGCCGCCATCGCTCTTGGCTCCGACGTGTGACACAGAGCTCGTATCGCGCTGCGGCCCGCGCGGAAGCGGCAGAGATCCGCGCCAAGGTGGCTGCAGCCGCCGGGACCCTCGGGCTGACCGGGCTGCTCGATCGCAAACCCGGGGCCCTGTCCGGCGGCCAGCGCCAACGCGTCGCGGTCGGGCGCGCCCTCGTGCGTGAGCCCAAGGTCTTCCTCTTCGACGAGCCCCTCTCGAACCTCGACGCCAAACTGCGGGTCGAGATGCGGGCCGAGCTCAAGGAGCTGCACCGGCGCACGGGCGCGACGATGCTGTACGTCACGCACGACCAGGAAGAAGCGATGACCCTGGGCGATCGTCTGGTGGTCATGCAGGGGGGCGTCGTCCAGCAGTGCGCCTCGCCGGGCGAGGTCTACGCGCGCCCTGCCAACCGCTTCGTCGCGAGCTTCGTCGGCACCCCGGCCATGAACTTCATCGAGGGCGCGCTGGCAGGCGGCGCGGACGGTGGTTCGTTCGTGACACCGGCGGGCACCATCCGACTGTCCGTGCCGTCGAAGACGGGCGCGGCGGTGCGCTGCGTCGGCGTGCGCCCCGACCGCATCCGACTCGAAGCCGCGGGCAGTCCCGGGACGCTGCCGGCGACGGTGCGGCTCGTCGAGGACCTCGGCGATCGCATCGATGTGCGCCTCGCGCTCGCGGATGGCACCGCTTGGATCGCGCGAGCCCTGCCTCGGGAGACACGCGGCCCGGTGCCCGAGGCGGGGCCCGTCGGCCTGCGCCTCGACCCGGACGGGTTGCACCTCTTCGATGGTCACGGGCTGCGCATCGGCGCGGCTCAGTAGGGCGTGCGCGCGCTGCACGCGCGCCAAGCGTCGAAGGGCAGCGCGCCGAGCTCGGGCAGCAACGGCACGATCGGGAGCCTGCGCTCGGCGAGGGGCAGCGTGACCTCGTCGTAGAGCAGCGCATCGTCGAAGCCCGCAGCGGCGGCGTCGTGTCGGGTCGCGCTGAACCACACGCGGTCGACCCGTGCCCAGACGAGCGCGCCGAGGCACATGGGGCAAGGCTCGCACGATGTGAAGACTTCGCAGCCGGCCAGCACGTGTGTGCCGAGCCGCGCCGCGGCCGCGCGCAGCGCGACGATCTCGGCGTGCGCCGTCGGGTCGCGGTCGAGGACGACCCGGTTGTGACCCTCGGCAACGACGACACCGGCGCGGACGACGACCGCGCCGAACGGCCCTCCGCCCGAGGCGACCGAGGTCTCGGCAAGCGCCAGCGCACGGCGCATGGCGGCGGCTCGGGCGGATGGGTTCGGGTTCACGGAAAAATGCCTGTGGAGGACCGGGACACCCCCGCAGTAGAGCATCTGGGCGGCCGCGTGGCGCGCCCCCAGGCCCCGCTTCCCTCGTGCACCCCACGTGCACCCTTTCGGCGCGCGCACTGCGCCGCATCCGCTATGACCCGCACCCGCTCGTACGCCCTCGCCCTGCTCCTGATCCCCGCGTTCGTGAGCTGCACCGCCGTTTCCCGCGGCATCGGCGGCATCACCGCGAACAAGTACGCCAAGGCCCGCTCGGGCGTCGTTTGGGTCGCGCCGCCGCCGCAGGAGCTCGAGCCTCCGGCGCCCGAGCGGAAGTCGATCTACATCTCCTTCCAGGACATCACGGGGTCGGACCTCGAGCTCGACGCGAACCGGCTGCTGCGCGACGCCGCGCGCGCCGAGGGCTGGACGCTCGCGGCGAACCCTGAGGAGGCGCAGTACCGCCTGCGCGCCCGCGCGCGCTTCTTCGGCGAAGTCGACCCCGAGTCGGGCGGCGCCCAGGTCGGCGAGCAGATGGGCTGGATCGCCGGCGCAGCCGTCGGCGTCGGCACCTACGCGCTCGTCGCGAACGCGACGGACAACTGGGTCGCCGGCGCCGCCGCTGGCGGTGTCGCCGGAGGCCTCGTGGGCCTCGGTGTATCGAACGCGAGCCGCCCGCGCGAGTGGGCGCTGATCACGGACTTCGTGCTCGAAGTGCGCACCGAGAGCCCGGTCGAGTTCGAGGTGCTCTCCAGCAGCTCCACCGCGGCGACCGGCACGGGCGGCGCGCAGGGGCCGCGCTCGGGTGAAAGCGGCAGCACCAACGTGAGCTCGGGCCGCAGCGCGACCGTGAAGCAGACGTCGAACTACCTGCCGTACGGCGTGCGCCTCTCCGTCTGGGCCAACCAGATGAACATGAGCGAAGACGAAGCGACCCCGCACATCGAAGAGCGCTTCGTCAAAGCCGTGAAGAGCATGCTGCCGATGTGAGCGCTCAAGCGCTCGGGTCCGTCACACGGCCCATGAAGAGCACCGCGCCCGTCTCGCGCTCACGGATGAATGCGAGGAACGGGCGCTCGAGGCTCACAAAACGGGGCGCCGAGCGCACGCCGACGACGATGCCCGTCGCGGCGGCCGCTTCGGTGCCTTGTTCGTCGACGGCGATGGTCGCGGCATGGAACGCGCCGGTCGCATAGAGCGAGCGGCCTTCGGGTTCGTCGGGTGCCGCGAACGCAGAGAGGTCTGCGCGGCTCGCGTCGAACGCAGACTCGACCCCGAGGCTCTGCAGCGGAGCGACGAGGTCGCAGCGCGACGCGAGCTTGAAGCGGGGCACGCGCAGCATGAGCTGCGAGCTCTTCAGCGCCGCGGTCCGAGCCGCCAGGACCTCCGCGTCCAAGCTCCGTTCGAGCGCGGGTAGGCCGTCCGGTTCGTCGGGCATCACGGCCAGGAACGCGGCGGTGTCACCCTCGTACGGCAGCTCCAGCCACGTCGTGCCGCCTTTGCCGCTCTGCCACGGATCGCGGGGCGCGCCCTCTGCATCGAAGGCGGCTTCGCGCACCGGAATGGCCTCTTCGACGTGCATGAAGGGCACCGCGACCGTGGAGCCATCCGCGCGGCGGAAGTGGGCGCTGCGGGTGAGCTTCGGAGCGAACGGCGAGCGCCAGCGGCCCAGGAAGTGCACCGCGTCCGTGAGCACGAGGCGACTCTGCGGAGTCAGCGCACCCTCGGGCAGGAGGTCCTCGATCTTGTCGCGGGTCTGCTCCTTGACCCAACGGTTGATCTCACCGCGCGAGGCCTCGGGCGCGCCGCGCAGGTCGAGCGCCGCCACGGTGGCGCCGAAACGATCCTGGAGGGCCTTCAGCGTCGCCGGGTTCACGCCGAACGCCCGATCGACCCAAACGGCGTCCGCTTGGCGCAGCACCGCGCCTTCACCCATCGCAGCCAAACGCGCCGCGAGGTCGCGCACCCCGGTCGCCGTCGGATCGTCCGCGCGTTTCAGCCCGCCCGCGGAACGCTGCATCCCGAGCGCGCGCTCGAGCTCGACGCGAGTCTCCCCCTGGGCCCCCTCCGCGAGCATCGCCAGCGCGGTCCAAACGGAGAGCGGCGAGTGAAAGAGGTTGCCCGTAGCAGGGAGCGACCGGTGCAAGCCCAGCGCGAACTGGTTACGCGCGAGG
The DNA here is from genome assembly GCA_964393015.1 of uncultured Klebsiella sp. Lineage (GTDB taxonomy): Bacteria > Planctomycetota > Phycisphaerae > Phycisphaerales > SM1A02 > QWPT01. The sequence goes on along the minus strand of CAYMSD010000119.1, from coordinate 1,663 downwards.
TAGAACCGGCGGAGGTCGGGGGCGTCAGCCCCATCGCGGCCCCGCGCTCCGCCGCACAACAGCGCAGCGCCGAGCGCACTCAGGAATCCACGGCGGTCGAGGGTCAGCATGGTGCACACCCTACGGATGGAGGGGCCGCCCCCTTGGAGGAGTCGGCCCAAAAATCCGGGCGTGGGGCTACTCGGCCGCTTCCGCGATGCAGTAGAGGTTCTTCCAGCCCCGCAGGTAGAGCTCGCCCCCGACCGCCACGGGGGACGCGTCGAAGGTATCCTCCAGGAGGTTCACCGCGACCTCTTTGTAGAGGGGCCCGGCCTGGAACACGACGGTCGCGCCTTCGCGGGACGGGATGTAGATGTGCTCACCGACACACGTCAGCGAGCTGTAGACCGAGCGCACGTCGGTGAGCTTCTGGCCGCTGTAGAGCACCTTGCCCGTCGCAGCTTCGAGGCACGAGAGGACGCCCGTGTTGTTGCGCAGGAAGTAGAGGTGCTCGCCGACGAGGACCCCCGACGGCACGTACGACGTCTCTTGGCCATGGCGCCACAGGACCGCTTCGTGCCCTTCGCCGAGCTCGCCTTGCGCTTTGTCGAGGCGGATCGCCTGCAGGGCAGCGCCGCGGAAGCCGCTCATGAGGTAGACGACGCCGTCGCGGTGGATCGGCGTCGGAATGCAGTTCGAGGTCATCCCGCCGATCGACCACAGGACCTCACCCGTCGCGAGGTCGTAGGCGCGCGACGCCCCCGTCGCCGTCGTGATGACTTGAGCGCGGTCGCCGACCGGGACGATGAGCGGCGTCGACCATGCGGTGATCTCGTCGCGCTGCTTGCGCCAGCGCTCTTCGCCGGTCTTCTTGTCGAAGGCCGCGATGAAGTCATCACCTTCGTGGTCCCACACCACGACGACGGTGTCGCCGTGCAACGCGGGCGATGCGCCTTCGCCGAACTCGTTGCGGGTCTTCATGCGCCCGAGGTCCTTCGACCACAGCAGCTTGCCCGACATGTCGAGCCCGTGCAGGCCGCGCGAGCCGAAGAAGGCGATGATGTGCTCGCCGTCGGTGATGGGAGACGCGGAGGCCTGCGAGTTCGTCTGGTGGATCGACTCGTGCGGGACGGTCTCGGCGACGACGGTGCGCCAGAGCGTGCTGCCGTCCTTGCGCGAGAGGCCCATCACGACGAACTCGTGTTCGGGGTTCGGTTTCCGCTCGCCCCGGCCGCCGCGACGGCCCTCCTCCTGGGGTTCCGGCGCTTCGGCCGCCGCCTTCGGGATCGCCGTCGTGACGACGAGCAGGTTGTCCCACACGATGGGGGTCGAGCTGCCGAGCCCGGGCAGCGCCACCTTCCAGCGCACGTTCTTGTCTTCGCTCCACGTGAGCGGGGCGCGCGGGGCCGCGGCGATGCCGTCGCCCGTGGGACCGCGCCAGTTGGGCCAGCGTTGGTCCGAGGGGTCGCCGGTCGGGACCGGCGTGGGGGCCAGCGTCGGGGCGAACGAGAGGGCGAGGGCGAGAAGGTGGTGCATGGTGGGGTCGCTCTGAGGGCAGGGGAGAGGATACGCGAGCGAGGAGGAGTGCGGGGAGGCGGGCTGTGCATCCGGGATTGGGGAGGCCCGCGCCGAACGGTACCAGGTACGACTTGGCGGCGAGGTCGCGCGTGCTTCGCACGCGCGA
>CAYMSD010000118.1:0-9187 GCA_964393015.1 uncultured Klebsiella sp. | reverse complement strand
CGTTCCGTGGACTTCGTCCACGGGCACCCGTGGCCTGCCGACTCCAACCAGTTTGGTCCACGCCAGAGGGAGCGGCCGCAGCCGCGACCGCTCAAACACGCCTAGATCATCCGCAGGAAGTTCTCGAGGAGCTTCGGCCCCTCGGTCGTGAGGAAGCTCTCGGGGTGGAACTGCACGCCCTCGAGGGGCGAGCGGCCCGTGGGCGCGCGCCAGCGCAGGCCCATGACCTCGCCGCGCGCGGTCCAAGCGGTGCGCTCGAAGTCGGGGTGGATCGTGGCGGGGTCGACCACGAGCGAGTGGTACCGCGTGGCCACGAACGGATTCGACATCCCCTCGAAGAGTCCGCGGCCGTCGTGGAAGACCTCCGATGTCTTCCCGTGCACGGGCTCGTCGTTGCGCCGCACGAGCATCCCGTGGCAGTCGCCGATCGTCTGATGCCCGAGGCACACGCCGAGGATCGGGATCCGCCCCTTGAAGCGCTCGATGAGCGCAGCGCTCACCCCCGCCTCGCGCGGCGTGCACGGCCCTGGCGAGATCACGAGCCGCGTCGGCTGCATCGCCTCCGCCTCCTCGGGCGTGATGCGGTCGTTGCGCACCACCTCGATGTGCAGGAAGCGGTCGATCTCCCCGAACCGCTGCACGAGGTTGTAGGTGAAGGAGTCGTAGTTGTCGATGAGGAGGATCACGGGCGCGGATGGTACGCGGCCGCGAACCGTGTATCTTCCCGCGCGAGGAGACAGCCATGCACACAGCCCCGAACGCGACCCCCGACCTCTCCACCCTTCGTCTCGAGGAGATCCTGCGCGATTCCCGCCCAGGCGGCGCGCTGCGTCTCTCGATCCCCGGCACCGAGTATGTGCTCGACCTCGCCGCGGGCGGCGAGACTTCCGTCGCCCTCGGGAAGCGCGTCTCGGGCGTCGTGTCGGGCCGTGCGCTGAAGCTGCACCGCACCCACGCTGGCGGCGAGTTCATCGAGCCCGTCGAGGGCCACCCGCGCATCGTGCAGGGCCGCGTGCGCGACACGGACCCCGCGGGCAACCGCATCCTGCTTCACGCGGTCGTCCCGATGTGGATCACCCTCGCGACCGACCAGCGCGCGCAGGAGTTCCACGCGGGCGACATGGTGAACTTCTACATGGAGAGCGGCGTGGTCTTCACGCCGCACGCGTGACGGGAGGCGGCCTTGGGGAGGTCGGCGTCGGCGTCGTCGGGGTCGGCATCGTCGGCCTTGGCTTCATGGGCCGCACGCATCTCGGCGCCTATGCGGCGAACCCCGCGTGCTCTGTGCGCGCGGCCTTCGACCCGACTCGTCGCGCAGCGGCCGCGGGGAACCTCATCACCGCGGGCGGCGGGGTCGACGCCCTGCTCGCGCAGCTTCCCCTCTCTGCGAGCCTCGACGAACTCCTCGCGCGCGACGACATCGACCTCGTCTCGATCTGCACGCCGACAGACACGCATGTCGACCTCGTCCGCGCCGCGATCCGCGCGCGCAAGCATGTCCTCGTCGAGAAGCCGACGGCGCTCGACGCGGCAGCGATCGACGCGCTCGGCCAGGAGGCCGATGCCGCGGGCGTCCTCGCCATGCCCGCCCACTGCATGCGCTTCTGGCCAGCGTGGGCGTGGATGGCCGACGCGGTCCGCGCGGGGCGCCTCGGCCGCGCGCGGCGCGCCTCGTTCCGCAGGCTCGGTGCGCGGCCCGCGTGGAGCCAGGACTTCTACCTCGACCCCGCGCGCTCGGGCGGGGCGATCGTCGACCTCCACATCCACGACGCGGACTTCGTCCGCTTCGCCTTCGGCGAGCCAGACACGGTCGACGCGCACGGCACGCGCATGCATGTCTCCGCGCGATACGGCTTCCGCGACGGGCCGCACGCAGGCCTTGTGGTCGAGGCGGAGGGCGGCTGGATGGACGACCCGAATTTCGCGTTCACGATGGTCGCGTCGATCGAGTGCGAGCGCGGCGTGATCGACTTTCGCCTCGGGCGCGAGCCAGAGCTCGTCGTGCTCGTCGACGGCGAGGCGCAGGAGGTCGTCGCGGGGCGCGACTACCCGCTCGGGACAGGCTACGACCACGAGATCGCTGCGCTTTTCACGGCGATCCGCGATGGACACCCGCGCGCACCCGTCACCCTCGCGGATGCGGCGCGCACGCAGCGGCTCCTCGACCGCGAGATCGCCGCGCTCGGCGCGTGAACTCGCCTCGCTACCCGCGCGCCTCCGCGAGCGCGTCGGCGGCGCGGGCGAAGTCGAAGTCCTTGTCCGTGATCCCGCCCGCGTCGTGCGTCGAGAGCGACAGCGTCACGCGGCTGTAGCGGATCAGGATGTCGGGGTGGTGCGCGACCTTCTCGGCGTGCTCCGCCACGGCCGCGACGAACGCCATCGCCGCGACGAAGTCCTTGAAGCGGTAGGTGCGCTGGATCTCCTCGCCCGGCTGCGACCATTCGGCCAGCCCCTCGAGGCGCGAGGCGATCTCGTCATCGCTGAGCTTGGTGAGCGACATGCGGGGCAGTGTACGGCCTCGCGACCTGCCGTACGCTTGCGGAAATGACGGCGCACCCGCCACGCGTCACGAGGCTCGCCCCGACCCCGTCGGGGGCGCTCCATGTGGGCAACGCCCGCACTTTTCTCGCCACCTGGGCCCTGGCGCGGCACGAGGGCTGGCGCGTCGAGCTCCGCCTCGAGGACCTCGACCTCGGGCGCGTGAAGGAAGGCGCGCACGAGGCCTGCGTGGCGGACCTCCGCTGGCTCGGCCTCGACTGGGACGGCGAGCCGCTCGTCCAGTCGGCGGACCTCGCGCCCTACCGCGCGGCGCTCTCGTCGCTTGCGGCGCTCGGACTCGTCTTTCGCTGCGACCGCTCGCGCGCGGAGATCCGCAACGCCGCCAGCGCACCGCACGCGGAGGACGGCGAGACGCGCTATCCGCCCGACCTGCGCCCGCCCGCGCCTTGGCCGCGTTCGATCGAGCGATGGGATGCGAACCACCGCCTGCGCGTCGAGCCCGCGACCGAGGCGGTCGACGACGAACTGCTCGGCCGCCGCGCCTTCGACCCGGGGCTCGAGGCGGGCGACCTCGTCGTGTGGACGAAGCTCGGCGTTCCTGCGTACCAGCTCGCCGTCGTGGTCGACGACGCGCGACAGCGCGTGACGGATGTCGTGCGCGGCGCCGACCTCCTCGCAAGCGCGGCGCGACAGCAGCTGATCGCGCGCCATCTCGGGCTTTCCCATGCGCGCTGGTGGCATCTGCCGCTCGTCTACGGCGACGACGGCAAACGGCTGGCGAAGCGCAACGGCGCGCACGGCCTCGCTGCGCTGCGCGCGGAAGGCGTGGCGCCCGAGCGCCTCGTCGGCTGGTGCGCGTGGAGCCTCGGGCTCGTGGCGGAGCCGCGCCCGCTCCGCGCGGAGGAGCTCGTCGCGCACTCGTCGCCCGTGGCGCTGCGCGAGGCTGCGCTGCGCACGGAACGCGCGCCGACCGTGTTCGGCGCGGGCGATCTCGCGTGGCTTCGATCGGTACGATGACGCCATGCGCACCATCGCAGCCGCCTTGATCTCGCTCGCCCTCTCGCTCGCGCCCGTTCCGATCGTCGCGACCATGACGGGCTGCGAGCGCGCCGCGGCCCCCACCTCGCTCGCCGTGACCGCAGGGGGCAAGCGATTCGACTGCCGCCTCGCGCTCGACGAGGCGTCGCGCGAGCGCGGGCTCGGTGGAGTGACCGAGCTCGGGCCTGACGAGGGCATGCTCTTCGCGTTCCCGACAGCGGAGGAACGCACCTTCTGGATGCGCGACTGCGTGATCGACCTCGACATCGCCTTCCTCGACGGCAAGGGCTTTGTGACGGCCGTCCACACCATGCCGAAGGAGCCGCTCCGCGCGGAAGGCGAGAGCGAGAGCGCCTATCTCGGCCGCCTCAAGCGCTATCCGTCGGGCGCGCCCGCGCAGTTCGCGCTCGAGGTCGCCCCCGGCACCCTTGAGAAGCTCGGGGTCCGACGCGGGAGCCGGGTCGAATTCGACGCGGCAGCCCTCAAGCCCCACATCCGATGAGTCGATACCCCGACGCGGGATGGACGCACGACGCCATTCCCGAATTGGTTTTCGGACGAAGTCCAGTCGGTGATCGCCCATTTGGCGAGCACTTCGGGTTGAGGGCTCCATGGACCAGGCACGCAGCACCACGCGCATCGCGCTCGTCAGCACGGAGTCGATGCTCACCGTCGCCGAGGACTGGCGCAACCGTCTCGTGCGGGAGATGCCAGGCGTCACCGCCGTCCACCTGAGCAGCGAGGTCCTGCGCACCCCTGCGGGAACGCCGATGCACCTCGATGTCGAGGCGATCGTCGTCTTCGCGGGCGAGGAGCGCGCGGCCGCCGAGTCCGCCCTGAAGGTCACGCTCGAGGCGGTCGAACCTCCCGAGAGCGAGAACGCCCTGCCGCACGCCGTGCGCATCGTCGCCGTGAGCGACCTCCTCGCAGCGGACGCCCTCCACCCTGGCTACGACGCGCTCCCTGTGGGCGCGGCCGACGCAGCGCTCGTGCCGTTCCTGCGCGGGATCCTCTCCTGCGCGCCCATGCTGCGCGATGCGCGGCGCGAGCTCGCGCTTCTGAACCGCTTCGTCGGATCGATGCGCAACGAGCTCGAGGAGCGCAACGAGGAGCTCCAGCTCGCGGCGCTCGTCCAGCGCGACTTCCTTCCGCTTCCCGTGCCCGAACTGCACGGCGTGCAGGTGGCGACCTTCTACCGCCCGCTCGCGCAGGTCTCGGGCGATGTCTACCACGTCGAGCAGCTCGACGACGACCGACTCTCGATCTTCATCGCGGATGCCGTCGGACACGGCATTCCCGCCGCACTGCTCGGCATGGCCGTCTGCCGCTCGCTCGAGACGACCGAGCGCTCCCACGGCCAGCTGCGCCTCCTCGGCCCGGGCGAGACGCTCGCACGCGCCAATGTGAGGCTCGCCGAGCACCAGCGCGCCACCACGCGCTTCGCCACGGCGATCGCGGCGGTCCTCGACTGCCGCCAGCGCACGATCAGGCTCGCGGCGGCGGGCCACCCCCCTGCGATCCTGCTTCGCCCTGGCGAGGCGCCGCGCCACATCGAGTGCGACGGCGGGCTGCTCGGGATCTTCCCCGACGAGGTCTACGGCGAGATCGAGCTCGCGCTCGAGCCGCACGACAAGCTCCTCTTCTACTCGGACGGCTTCGAGCAGGCGTTCACAGACGACGGCTCGCCGAGCCACTTCAAGGAGTTCGCGGCGCTCACCGAGATCGACGATCCCGAGACCGTCGTCCAGGAGATCGCTTCGCGCATCGACGCCCAGTCGGGCTCGCTGCACCAGGCCGACGACCTGACGCTCCTCTGCATCTCGGTCGGACACGCGTCGACCGTGCGCCTCGTTGCGTGACGGTCATCCGCTGAAGTTCGCTTCCGAAGCGCAGCCGCGCTCACGCGCGCGGCGATGTCGCGTGCCAGCGCTCGACCTGCCGCGCGACGAGCTTCGCGAGGTGGTCCATCTCGACATGCAGCGCGTCGCCCACGCGGCGTGCGCCAAGCGTGGTCCGCGCAAGCGTCTCGGGGATCAGGCACACATCGACCACCGTGCGCCCGTCGGCCCCGCGCGCGGCATCCTCCACGCGCGCGATCGTGAGCGACACGCCGTCAAGCGCGATCGACCCCTTGTCGACGGCGAGCCGCCCGAGGTCGGCAGGAAGCGCCACGCGAAGGCGCCACTCGCCCTCCGTCGAGAGCCCGACGACCTCCGCAAGCCCGTCGACATGCCCAAGCACCACATGCCCGCCGAGATAGGTCGAGGCCGTCGCGGCATGCTCGAGGTTCACGGCGCAGCCCTCCCCGAGCGCCCCGATCGCGGTGACGGCCAAGGTCTGCGGGATGGCGTCGAAGGCCGCGACGGTCTCGGCTCCCCGCTCGAGCTCGACCACGGTGAGGCAGCAGCCGTTCACGGCGATCGACGCGCCAGGCTCTGGGAGGTGGCTCCAGCCGCCGAAACCAATGCGGATCCGACGCCCCGCGGGGGCGTCCATGACGCTGCGAACCGTCCCAATGGCCTGCACCAGTCCAGTGAACATGGCGGGAGGGTACAGGCTCCCCGCCCGTGCGCTCCCGAGCCGCGCCGCTTGACGCTTGCGCCCCTTGGGGGCGATACTCCGCGTCTCGGCCCACGGCCGATGGAGTACCCACACGATGTCCACCCAGCCAGTCCTTGCGCCGCGCCAGCGGCTCCAGTCCGTTCGCCCCGCAGCCCGCCCCGTCGGCCGCCTCGGCGCGTTCCCCGTCTCGCTGGCCGCGCTCGTGACCGCGCTCGCCTCGGTGTCCGCACCCGCCCTCGCGATGCAGGCCGCCGATCTCCCCGCGCAGAACGCCGCGCGCGTCGAGGAGGCGTACCTCGTCGGCCCCGCGAAGGCCGCGGAACTTGGCTGCACCATCGGCTGGCAGGCGCTCGTCCCGAACGCTGCGGGCCAGTCGATCGCCCTCGTCGACTGCTCGCCCTTCGGCGTCCTCGCCGTCAACACCCGCAACGAGATCACCCTCGTCCGCGCAGACACGGGCGACCGCGCGTGGACGGCCTCCGCGGCGGAGCGCATCGACCGCGTCCTCTCCGCCGAGATCGTCTCCGTCGCGACCTCGGATGGCGGCGAGCAGCGCATCGCCGTGACCACCGACACGGGCTTCTACACGCTCGACATCAAGGACGGCTCGTCCGTCCTGCGCAGGAACTTCCGCCATGTGCCGAGCACGCGTCCGATCGTGGTCGGACAGGCGCTCGTCTTCGGCACGCGCAGCGGCCAGGCCGCTTGGTTCGATTGCGGCAGCGGCTTCGACATGCGTGGCTACACGGTCGACGGCCCGCTCGGCCGCAGCCCAGTGGTGGCGCAGCCCGTCGAGAGCGACGGCATCGTCGTCGCAGGGTCGAGCCGGGGCACGGTGGTCGCGCTCGACGCCTCGAACAGCACCTCGCTCTGGCGCAAGGAACTCCTCGGCGGCGTGACGGCGAAGCCCGCCATCGCCAACGGCATCGCGTTCGTCGCGAGCGAGGACCAGTACCTCTACGCCTTCGACCTCGGCTCGGGGACGACGCTGTGGAAGTACTTCACGCAGACCCCGCTGAGCACCTCGCCCTTCGCGGCGGGCGGCCTCGTGCTGCAGGACATCCCCGGCGAAGGCCTCGTCGCCTTCACGCAGAACCCCGAGGGTCAGCTCGGCGGCGAAGTGCGCTGGAAGAAGACGGGTCTCGCAGGTCGCCCGATCGGCACGAGCCAGGTCGGTGGCGGCGAAGCCGTCCTCCTCTGGTGCTCGAAGGGCCGCACGGTGACGGTCGTCGACCTCCGCAACGGCGATGTCGTGCGCACCGTCGAACTCCCCAAGGTCGAGCACCTCGAGGCGGGCACGCTTGAGGACGGCGGCCTCGTCGCGTGGTCGTCGGACGGCCGCATCCTGCGGCTCTCGCCCCTCTCGAACGGTTCCTCGGGCCGCTGAGGCCCTCTCGCGGGAGCTCGGACATGCACGGACTCGTCAAGACTCGACGCGCGCTGATCTCGGTCAGCGACAAGCGCGATCTCATCCCATTCGCGAAGACGCTGTCGTCGTTCGGCGTCGAGATCGTCTCGACGGGCGGCACCGCGGCGGCGCTCGCGGCGGCGGGCATTCCAGTCGTTCCCATCGAGAAGCTGACAGGCTTCCCCGAGATGATGGATGGCCGCGTGAAGACGCTCCATCCGCGCGTCCACGGCGGCCTGCTCGGTCGCCGCGATGTGGCGGAGCATGTGCAGGCGATGGAGGAGCACGGGATCCCGCCGATCGACCTCGTGTGCGTGAACCTCTACCCCTTCGAGATGACGGTGCGGCGCGAGGGCGTGCAGGAGCACGAGGCGATCGAGCAGATCGACATCGGCGGACCGTCGATGCTGCGCTCCGCCGCGAAGAACCACGAGTTCGTCGCGGTCGTCACCGATCCATCGCAGTACGACCGCGTGGCGAGCGAGCTCTCCGCAAACCAGGGTGCCACGACGCTCGAGCTCAGGCGCACGCTCGCGGCTGCGACCTTCGCACGCACGGCGGCCTACGACACGGCGATCGCAGCGTGGATGAGCCAGCGCGCCGGCAACCGCTTCCCGCCCGTCTTCGAGCTGCGCGGCGTGAACGAGGGCGAGCTTCGCTACGGCGAGAACCCGCACCAGGCGGCGGCCGTCTACCGCGACCCGACCTTCCGCGGCCCGAGCGTCGTCGCAGCCGAGCTTCTCCACGGGAAGCCGCTTTCCTACAACAACCTGCTCGACGCTGCGGCTGCGCTTGAACTCGCGCAGGATCTCCGCGAGGTCGCGCCAGGCTCCGCGGGCGCCGTGGTTGTGAAGCACACGAACCCCTGCGGCGCGGCGATCGCGGCGACGGCCCGTGAAGCCTTCGCGAGGGCGTACGCGGGCGACCCGCTCGCGGCCTTCGGCGGCATCGTGGCGCTCAACGCGCCCGTCGACCGCGCCTGCGCGGAGGAGATCGTGGCTGGCGAGAAGTTCCTCGAGGTGGTCGTCGCGCCGAGCTACGACGCAGACGCGCTCGAGATCCTGCGGGCGCGGTGGAAGAACGCGCGCCTCCTTGCGGTCGGGCCCGTGAGCGCCGTGCCGAAATCCGTGCTTGTCCGCTCGATCGCGGGTGGATTCCTCGCGCAGGAGGCCGACACGCACGCGATCGTGGCGGAGGATTTCCAGCTCGCCGCGGGGCCCGAGCCGAGCGCAGAGGTGCTTCGCGACGCAGCGTTCCTGACTGCGGTCGTCAAGCATCTCAAGTCGAACGCGGTGTGCATCGGCCGCGGCGGGCAGCTCTACGGAGCAGGCGCTGGCCAGATGGACCGCGTGGCGAGCTGCCGCAACGCGGTCGAGAAGGCGGGCTCGCGGGTCCGCGAGGGCTCCGGCATTGCGGTCGCGGCAAGCGACGCGTTCTTCCCCTTCGACGACGGCCCGAGGCTCCTGATCGACGCTGGCGTCCGTTGCATCGTCCATCCGGGCGGCTCCAAGCGCGACGAGGACACCTTCAAGCTCTGCTCCGAACGCGGAGTGACCTGCCTCGTCACGGGCGTGCGGCGGTTCCGGCACTAGGGTTGAGCGGTCGCCGCTGCGGACGGAAACTGTGCCTGGCACGTGCCGGGAGGTGCCAGGCACCAGACGGCACGTGCCAGGCACCATG
>CAYMSD010000117.1:0-9218 GCA_964393015.1 uncultured Klebsiella sp. | reverse complement strand
GGTGCCAGGCACGTGCCAGGAGGTGCCAGGCACCAGACGGCACGTGCCAGGCACCACCCTTTCTGTGGCCGCCGATCCGGTCGCTCGACCTCATTCCGGCCGCGGCAGCCACCACCGCGCCGATAGGCATTTCCTGTGGAGAAGGTGCCTGGCACGTGCCGGGAGGTGCCAGGCACCAGACGGCACGTGCCAGGCACCGTTTCCGCGCGCGGCTGCGGCTCAAGACACGGCAGCCTGCTTCAATCGGTAGGTCCGCCTGCCATCTGGTGTCTCAACATCCTCCGCGAGCCCCAGCTGCACCAGGTGCTTCGCGGGCCCGTGCGGCTTCCTCGCCTCCTCGGCGAGACGCGCCTTCGCGCCGGGGTTCGCGTAGGCGTTGAACGCCATCGCCTTCACGGTGGCGAACAGACCGCCGAAGCTCGAGAAGGTGTGGTCGACGGCGCTCGCCTCGTAGCCCGAATGCACCATGCAGTTGGCGCACTTCGGGTTGCCGCTCGCGTGGCCGTAGTTCTCCCACGCGGTCTCCTCCATCAGCTCGCGGAAGCTGTCGGCGTAGCCCTCCTGCAGGAGATAGCACGGCTTCTGCCAGCCGAAGATGTTGAAGCACGGCATGCCCCACGGGGTGCACTCGTACTCCCGCTTCCCCATCAGGAACTCGAGGAAGAGCGGCGACTGGTTGAAGATCCAGCGGCGCCTTCCCTCGCGGCGGTTCGAGAGGATCATCTCGAAGAGCTGGTTCGTCTCGCGGCGCTTGAGGAAGCCCGACTGGTCGGGCGCCTTGTCGTAGGCGTAGCCCGGCGAAAGCATCATGCCCTCGACGCCGAGCGCCATCATCTCGTCGAAGAACGCGCGCACAGACGCCGGGTCCGCGCCCTCGAAGAGCGTCGTGTTCGTGGTGACGCGGAAGCCCATCTTCACCGCGAGGCGGATGCCCTCGACCGCCTTCGCGTAGGTGCCCTCGCGGCACACCGCGAAGTCGTGGTTCTCCTCCTGCCCGTCCATGTGGACGCTGAAGGTGAGGTACTTCGAGGGCCTGAAGAGCCCCGCCTCGAGCTTCTCCTTGAGAAGGAGCGCATTCGTGCAGAGGTAGATGTACTTCCCGCGCGCGACGAGCCCCTCGACGATCTCCTTGATGCCGGGGTGGAGGAGCGGCTCGCCGCCCGGGATCGACACCATCGGCGCCCCGCACTCCTCGACCGCGTCGAAGCACTGCTGCGGCGTGAGCTGCCGGCGGAGGATGTGCGCCGGATACTGGATCTTGCCGCAGCCCGCGCAGGCGAGGTTGCAGCGGAAGAGGGGCTCGAGCATGAGGACAAGCGGATAGCGCTTGCGGCCCGCGAGCTTCTGCCGAAGCACATAGGTCGCGACCGTCCACATCTGGCTGAGGGGCACACCCATCGAGAGACCTCGGGGGAAGAGTCGTTGGTTCGGACCGAGAGGTCGGACTGCTCTCGCGCCCGAGAGGAGGAATGTCCGACCTCTTGAAGCGGGTCGAGAGTCTATAGAAACTCCGCGACCGGGTTCCGAGACGGGCACACACCAGGATTCCCCGAATCCTCTGCGCAAATTCGCCTCCAGGTCCGAACCAAGACGCGGGCCGCCGGCGTAGCGGCGCCATGACCCGTTCGTCCGCGGTCTCCATCACCCACGCCGTGCCGAGCGCCGCGCAGCTTCCCGTGATCGCGGCGGTCGCGGCCGCTGCACGGGGGCTCGCGGACGGCCTCGCGAGAGGCCCCGGCTCGGGCGGTGCGGCCCGCAGGTCGGATATCCTCGCGTCGCGCCAGTGCTTGCTTCGCACCTCTCGGACGCGCGACTTGACCCACGAGCCTGATTCCCAACCTCGACCAGCCTCCGGTTCACCGCGCTCCGATGCGGCGCGCCCGGACGCAAACCCCTTTGCTGCCGAGGGCTCCGTCCACGCGCCACTGGAGGCGGGTTCCGACGAGGCGCTGCTCGTCGCCCACCGCGAGGGCGACCCCGACGCGCTGCGGCAGTTGATCGACCGCTATCGCAACGACCTGCACGGCTTCCTCTCGCGGCTCGTCGGCTCGCGCGCGGGTGCGGACGATGTCTTCCAAGAGGCGTTCCTGCAGGTTCACCTCTCCTCGGAAAGCTTCGACCGCACGCGGCGTTTCCGCCCGTGGCTCTACACGATCGCGGCCAACAAGGGGCGCGACTACCTCAGGCGGCAGAAGCGCAGGTCCGCCGCGAGCCTCGACGCCCCCCTCTCGCGCGACGGCGAAGGCGCGCTCGTCGACCTTCTCGAGGGCGCCGAGAACCGCCCCGCGCTGCCGCTCGAGGCCGCCGACGAACGGAACCTCGTGAAGCAGGTCGTCGAGGAGATGCCGCACCACTTCCGCGAGATCCTGCTGCTGTCGTACTTCCAGCGGCTGAGCTACACGCAGATCGCGGAGTCGCTCTCCATCCCGCTCGGCACCGTGAAGAGCCGGCTCCACGCGGCGGTCGCAAGCTTCGCGTCGAGCTATCGCCTCGCGTGCGGGCGGCGCGGGCTTTCGCTGCCCGACGAGCGCCGCGAGCGCGACGAGACGGGCAGAGACACGAACGATCGAGGAGACCGCTGACGCCGCGATGCACGGCGCCACGCGAGGAGCAACGGACCACCATGACCCGACACGAGAACGACATCCGCGGAGAGGACGACGGCGCGAGGCCCGAGACGCGCGACACGCCCGATGGAGCGCTTTCCCCTGGAAACGCTCGGCTTTCGCCTGCGGACATCGACGCGCTCGACATCCTCGCAGAGCACGGGTTCGACCTCGCGCGCGCCGCGGCGGCAGCGCCCGGCCAGCGCGCCCGGCTCGAGGCCGTGATGCGCGAGCTCGCGCTCCTCGACCGGCACGCGGTCGAGCCACCCGACCCGTCGCTGACAGACGCGACGCTTGCGCGGATCGCGCGCGCCGACGACGCACGCGGCGCGCGCATGCGGATCGCTCCGACCGCCGCCGGCGGGCACGGTGGCGGCGGCCGATGGCCGGACCTCTGGGCGCTCGCGTCCGTCGCGCTCATCGTCGTCGCCGTCGGGCTCCCGATCGCGCGCTGGATGCAGGCGCGCGCGGGCGACGCCGCGTGCGCGGACAACCTGCGCACGCTCGGCACGGGCGTCGCCCGCTATGTGCGCGATCACGACGCGATGCCATTCCAGGCGAGCGTGATGCCGGACCTCGGCACGCTCGGCTCGTGGGTCGGTCTCGGCAACAACCGCCACCTCGAGCCCCTCTCCGAGCAGAACTACTGCGACGCGCGCTGCCGCTGCTGCCCGAACGACCCGAAGGGCGAGGGCTACGCCTACCAGGTGCCCAACCGCTCGCTTCTCCCGGCCTGGCGGCTCGGGGCGCGCGTGCCCTTCGTCGCGGACCGGAACCCCGTGATCGACCTCCTCCGCGCGGGGGAACCCGTCGGCATGTGCATCATCAACAGCCCCGAGCACGGCGGGCGGGGCCAGAACGCGCTCTTCACCGATGTGTCGGTCGAGTTCATGGCGAGCCCCGCCGTCTCGGTCCCCGCGATCGCAGATCAGCCGGCCCATGTCGAGAACATCTGGCTGCCGATGACGGCCTCGCCACGCGGCCCCGCGGAGCGCGCGTTGGACGACGCCCCCTCGGATTGGCTCCGGTTCGATGTCTTCCTGCTGCACTGAGCCCGGCGGCATGGCGCGCGGAGCCCCGTGAGCGCCAACCAAGGCGCGGAATCTGTCCGAGAACCAGGAATCCAGCCGCCCAGCCGCTTGCGCAATGGGCGCGGCTTCTGCTAGTCTCTTCGATCCCCCATCGGGAGCCACCCATGCCGAAGAACAAGAGCCACAAGGGTCTCGCGAAGCGCATCAAGATCTCGAAGACGGGCAAGATCCGTTTCGGGCGCCCGCACTCGCGTCACCTGAAGTCGAACAAGACGGGCACGCAGATCCAGAGCTACCGCAAGAAGCGCTACGCGCGCTCGGGCGACATCCGCGCCCTGAGCAAGCTGCTCTTCCGCCCGCTCCTCTCGCAGGAGCAGCACGAGCTTCGCGAGGCGGCCCGCGAGGTCGCGGTCGCTGTCTGACGGAATCGTCTGACGGAATCGTCTGACGGAATCGTCTGACGGAACCGTCCGGCGGATTCGTCCGAACGAGCGGCCTGAACCAACAGTCGTCCATCGAGATCGTCGGGTCCGAAGCGTCGGGAAGTCCCGTCCTCCGCCGGTCTGAGTGAGTTGCAGGAGCCACAGGGCTCCATCGAGAGGTCGAACCATGCCACGCGCACGCAAGGGTGCAGCACGAACGCAGGCCCGCCGCAAGCTTCTCCGCGAAGCCCGCGGCTACTTCGGCACGAAGTCCCGCCACAAGCAGCAGGCGAAGGTCGCCATCATGCGCGCCAAGCGCTATGCATGGCGCGACCGCCGCGCCCGCAAGCGCGACTTCCGCGCGCTCTGGATCACGCGCATCACCGCCGCCTGCCGCATGCGCGGTACGCGCTACTCGCTGTTCATCAACGGCCTGCAGCGCGCGGGCGTGCTGCTGAACCGCAAGATGCTCTCGCAGATCGCGATCGAGGATCCCAAGACCTTCGACGCGCTCGTCGAGATCGCGTGCAAGAACACGACGGCCGTTCCTGCGGCGGCGTGAGTCGAGCCCTCCATCCGAACCTTCCAACGGGCGCCCGCTTGCGGGCGCCTGTTTCCTTTTCCTGCCGTCGCCGCGCCGGCAGGCATCTTCTCTGGCGTCGACTCCCACGGTCGCCGCCGTCAGAGCCGCGCGCGCCAGAACGCGACGACGGCGTCCGCATCGGCGGCGGCGAGCCCATGCGCGGCGCATGACACGCGCGCGAATCGCTCGAGCGCCGCGCGCCGCGCATCCCCCGCCATCTCGCGCGCCGCCTCGCGCAGCGCCTCCGCGCTCTCGCGCCACGACGCGCGCTCGGACGGAAGCGGCATCTCGAGCAGCTGCCGCGCGCTCAGCTTGATGGCTGCGCCGCTCAAGGCCGTGCCGTAGTAGCGCGACGCGGCGCGTGCGACGACGACGGGCGACGCGATCGCCGCGGCGAGCATCCAGAGATCGATTCCTCGCTCGACCGCCTCCGCCTCGAGAGTCACCGTGATGAGCGGAACAAGCGGCAGCCACTCGCCGCGCTCGTCGACAACCGCCTCGACCACCTTCGTCTGCGTGGCGACGATCACCTTCGGCACAAGGCGCGCCTCCGCCCACGCCGTCATGCCGCGGACCTCGGCGAGCGCTGCGAGATCGACGCGCGGATGGCGGTACCGCGCCCCGAGGATGCGGGCGTCGACGGCGCCCCACGACTCGCGCGCGAGGTCGACATGCCGCGTCGAGACGAGGCGCGGAAGGCGCGCGCACGCACCCTGCTGCGGCTCCGCGAGGTCGCGGATCGCGCCGCGCAGCCCGTAGAACTGGTCGCGGAAGTCGGCGGTCGCCCGCGCGATCGACCCGATGGTGTCGACTCCGTCGCCCGCCACACCCGACGCTTGAAGCGTGGGAACGCCGATCGCATCCGAGAGGAGCGGCGACCAGGGCTCGTCGCCGATGGGCGTCTCGACGGCGCGAGGCTCGAGCGGCTCGAAGCCTGCGCCGAACGCGCGACGCAGCGGCTGCGGCCCTGCGCCCCCGCCGCGACGGAGCACCACCGCCATCACCCGCACCGATGCATCCTCGAAGAGACGCTCGTTCGCGGTCCAGAGCGCGCGCATCGACGCCTGTTCGAGCACGCGCGCGCGCACCGCGCCCGCGTCGCCGGCCGCGAGGAACGACTGCGGCATCACGAAGCCGACCGCGCCACCTGCCCGCACCACGCGCAAGGCCTCGAGGAGGAACGCGCCCGCGAGATCCGCGTAGCCTCCGATGGCGCCGCCGAACCGCTCGCGCAGCTCCGCGGCCCGCGCGCGCGAGGCGGCGGTCGCGCGCTCGAGCTGGTTCAGGAACGGCGGGTTTCCGACGACGAGGTCGAACGCGCCTGCATGCGGCGTCGCCGCGGCGTCGGCCACAAGCGCGTCGATCGTGCGGCCATCGAGCGCATCGCCGACCACGATGTGCTGCGCGAGCGCCGCCTCGACGGCCCTGCGCTCAGCGGGCTGCGCGTCGCGCGGGATGAGTTCGGCGAGGCGCGCGCGGCAGAGCGCGACCGCAGGCTCGTCGACATCGATGCCGAAGACGGAGCGCGCGAGCACATCCGTGATGCGCGGCCCGCCGCTGCAGGCGAGGCGCTCCGCAGCGGCCAGCAGGAAGTTGCCAGCCCCGCAGGCAGGGTCGAGGACCGTCGTCGGCGCCGACGCGCCGCGTCCACCGTGCGCACGCAGCGTCTCCCCAAGCACCCAGTCGACGAGCGCCGCTGGCGTGTAGTGGCTCCCCTGCCGCCTCCGCATCGACACGCCGTCCGCGTCGGTTTCCTCGAGAGCGGCGAGATGTGCCGACACACGCGCGGCGGACGCCGCCGCGACGCGCCCTTCATGCTCGTCGAAGGGACCTCTTTCGGTTTTCGCACGCGCACGACGCATGCGCGCGAGTGTACCTCGACGGGCAGACGCTCCTTCACATGCCCTGCACGGCGCGCTTGCCGAAGCCACGCCAAACACTTGCGCGGCCGACAGGTCGGCCTCGCACCCCCTGAATGGGTGCGCACGACCCTCCCGCTGCCGAATACCGCCGCGCGTGCGGCGGCGGAACGCAGTTCCCGTTCGTCCCCCACCTTCCCTTGCCTGTGGAGAAACCACGCATGCAGTCCCCCTCGAGCTCCAGCACCCGAACCCTGCGCGGCGCAACGATCGCCGCGCTCGTCGCCGGCGGAGTCGCCTCCGCGGCGCTCGCCGACAACTTCCGCCTCACGATCCTCCACACGAACGACACGGAGAGCAAGCTGCTCTACCCGTCGAGCAGCCAGCAGCTCTACGGAAACGCCGCGCGCTTCAAGGCCAAGGTCGACCAGCTCCGCGCGGACGCGCTCGCAGCGGGCGGCTGCGTGATGGTCTCGAGCGGCGACAACTTCCTCGCGGGCCCCGAGTTCAACGCGAGCCTTTCGCTCCCGATCGGCAGCCGCTTCTACGACTCGATCGCGCTTCAGGCGATCCAGTACGACGCGATCTGCATCGGCAACCACGACTTCGACTTCGGCCCCGAGGTCCTCGCGGACTTCATCAGCGGCTTCACGGACGGCACGAAGTTCCTCTCCGCGAACCTCGACATGACGCCCGAGCCTTCGCTCGCGGCGCTCGTCGGCGCGGGCCGCATCGCCAGGCGCACGACCACGGTCACGAACGGCGTGACCGTCGGCTTCGTCGGCGCGACGACGCCTGACCTTCCGTTCATCTCGTCGCCCGGCGATGTGATCATCGACTCGAATGTGCTCGGCGCGATCCAGACGGAGGTCGACGCGCTGACCGCGGCGGGCGTGAAGCACATCGTGGTGATGACGCACCTCCAGGGCATCGGCTCCGAGCGCACGCTCGCGCAGTCGCTGCGCGATGTCGATGTCCTCGTCGCGGGCGGCGGCGACGAGCTCCTCTGGAACGCGGGCCAGCTCCTCGTTCCCGATGATGCGATCGATGCCAACGGCGACGGCATCCCCGATGCGCGCTACGGCCCCTACCCGCTCTACGAGACCGACGGCGACGGCCGCCAGCTTCCGATCGTCACCACGCGCGGCGACTACCGCTATGTCGGCCGCTGCGTCGTCGACTTCGACGCGAACGGCGTCGTCGTCGGCGTCGACGCGACGAGCGGCCCCGTGCGCGTGGCCGACGCGAGCCTCCCCGGCGGCGTCGTCGCGGACGCGACGGTCGAGGCCGATGTGATCGCGCCCGTCGCGGCCTCGGTCGCCGCGCTTGCCGCCAATGTGATCGCGACGAGCGAGGTCGCCCTCGACGGCCGCACCTCCGCGATCCGCTCGGTCGAGACGAACGAAGGGAACCTCTGTGCCGACAGCCTCCTCTGGAACGCCCGCAAGCGCGCGCCCGAGGAAGGCCTTCCCCTCCCCGTGATCGCGTTCCAGAACGGCGGCGGCATCCGCAACAACTCGATCCTGCCTGCGGGGAACTTCACCGAGCTGAACACCTTCCAGTTCCTGCCCTTCTCGAACTTCGTCTCCATCGTGCCCGCGCTTCCCGTCACCACCCTGAAGGCGCTCCTTGAGAACGCCGTCAGCCGCGTCACGCCGCTGCCGCAGGGCTTCCCCTCGAGCGGCAACGGGCGCTTCGCCCAGATCGCGGGCTTCCGCTTCACCTACTCGGTGGCGGCGAACCCCGGCGGCCGCGTCATCGATGTCATCCTCGACGACGG
Source organism: uncultured Klebsiella sp. (assembly GCA_964393015.1). Taxonomy (GTDB): domain Bacteria; phylum Planctomycetota; class Phycisphaerae; order Phycisphaerales; family SM1A02; genus QWPT01. The sequence goes on along the minus strand of CAYMSD010000117.1, from coordinate 937 downwards.
AACCGTGCTCGTCGAGGACGGCGTTGTCCTCAACCCGAAGCTGACCATTCCCGCCGCCACGATCGACTTCCTCTGCCGCGGCGGCGACGAGTACCCGCTCAACGGGCTCGCCTTCGAGACGGTCGGAGTCAGCTACCAGCAGGCGCTCTTCAACTTCGTCACGGCGAAGGACGGCCTCAACGGCGTCATCGGCGCCGTCGACTACCCCGCAGGCGGCGAGGGCCGCATCGTGCGCTATGCGCCGAGCGCCTCGTTCCCTGCGGATGTCAACGGCGACGGCAGCGTGAACGCGCTCGACCTCGCGATCCTCTTCGGCAACTGGGGCCTGACGGGCGCGAACCGTGCAGGCGATGTGAACGGCAACCAGGTCGTCGACGCGAACGACCTCGCGGTCGTGCTCGCGAACTGGACCTTCTGACGAAGGCTGCGACAGCACTCGCGCGGGGCGCATGGCACATGCCGTGCGCCCCGCTGCACTTCAATCGCGTTCAATGGGCGGCGGCGCTTGCTCCGCCGCCCATGCGCCGAGCCATCCGTCCGCGCACTGGGCCAGCGCCGCGCACGCGCGCACATCGCCGAGGAACTGCGGCTGGTGCTCCTGGATGTCAACGATCGCAGCGGCCGCGAGCGCCTCGAGGGCGCGGGCCGTGTCCCCTTCCGCGGCGGATCGGAAGCCGCGCTTCAGGACGGCGCCGACATGGAACGGAATCGCGAGCGGTGCTGGAGGGTGGGCCAGGCTGGATGTATCGACCATGCGGGCCGACGACAGCCGACTTCCTGATTCCCGTGGGGGATGTTCCTCGGGCGACTCCTCGGGCGATTCCTCGGGCGATTCCTCGGGCGATTCCTCGGGCGATTCCTCGACGCGACCCGACACCGGAGCGCTATCGGACGACTCGACGCAGCCCCCGTCGGCGTGGTACAGAGCCGTCATGCC
>CAYMSD010000116.1:0-9598 GCA_964393015.1 uncultured Klebsiella sp. | reverse complement strand
CCGTTCCGCATGCTGAAGCATGCGGGCACTCATGATTTCTGTCCCGCCGAAGCGAGGCGCTGCAGCGTCGACCGCTCAAGCCTCGCCCGCTACGGTGCGGCCGACGATCCGACCCAGGCGACCGAGCCGTTGCGCTCGATGCGCGCGCGGTAGCCGGGGAACTTGGCGAGGATCCGCGCGGCCTCGCCGTCGTCGGCAGTCAGCGCAAGCGCGGTGCCGAGCGCATCGACGGCGCAGTCGAGAGGCCCGACCACGGTGACCTGCGCGAGTTCCCGTGCGCCGAGCCCTGTGCGCGGGTCGACGATGTGCGCGTAGCGCGTGCCGTCGATCTCGACCCACTGCATGGAGCCGCCCGAGGTGCTCACCGCGCCGTTCTCGAGAACGACGCGCTCCGCGGCGAGCGTCGGCGACTCCGCTGCGATCTCCACCGACCACCCGCGTCCATCGCGCGGCGCGTCGCCCGCCGCGATGTCGCCCGCAACCGCGACGAGCACGCGGGGCGCACCCGCGAGTCGCGCCGCCTCGACCGCACGCACGGCGCCGTAGCCCTTGCCGATGCCGCCGAAGTCCAGTTCCCGCGGAGACTCCAGGCGGACGATGTCGCCGCCGTCGATCGCGAGCGCGCGCCAGCCGACGCAGGCCACGGCCCCCTCGAGCGCGGCGGCATCGGGAAGAAGCCTTGTCGCGCGGCTCTCGCGCCACAGCCGCACAAGCGGCGCGATGGTCGGGTCGAAGAGCCCGTCCGTCACATCGGCCACCTCGAGCGCGCGTGCGAGCACGGCGCGGAGGTCGGAGCCCGCGGGAACGCGCGCAGCGGCCGAGCGATTCAGCGCGGAGAGCTCGGAGCTCGCCTTCCAGTCGCTCAGCACGAAGTCGAGGCGCTCGAGCTCGACGAGGGCGGCGCGCGCCGCGACGCGCGCGCGTTCGCGGCCCGCCGCGTCGAGCGTCTCGTCGACGACGACCTCGACCGCCGCGCCCATGGCAGAGCCAGTGAAGCGGTGACGCGTCGTCTGAATCTGCACGACCGACTCGTGCGCCGCGGGCGCAACGACATGCGCGCATCCGAAGGGCGCCCCAGCGGCGAGCACCGCCGCCGCGCACGCAAGCAGCGCGCGCGCCCGCATCACTGCGCGCGCCCGCATCACTGCGCCTGGGCTGCGGTCGCGGCAGGGGCTGCGGCGGGCCACGGCTCGGTCGGATCCTTCTTCACCGTCCACCAGGGCTTCGACAGCGCGCAGCCGCGCGTCGGGTTCCGCTCGAGGTAGTCCTGGTGATAAGCCTCCGCGACGAAGAACTCGGCGGCGGGCTCGATCTCGGTCACGATCTTGCGGGTTCCGAAGAGGTTCTTCGCTGCAAGCGCCGCGACGAACGCCTTGGCGTCGGCCTCCTGCGCCGAGTCGACCGTGTAGAGCCCCGAGCGGTACTGCGTTCCGAAGTCGGGCCCCTGACGGTTCAAGGTCGTGGGGTCGATCATCTGGAAGAAGCCCTCGAGCAGCTGCCGGTACGAGATCACGGTGGGGTCGTACACGACCTTCACGGCCTCGACATGCGGCTTGTATCCCTCGGGACGCTGCGCCGCGGGAATCGAGTCCTGCTTGCAGATGTCGTCGTAGGTCGGGTTCGGCTGCGAACCCTGCATGTAGCCGCTCACGGCGCTGACGACGCCGGGTGCCTGCTGGAAGTAGTGCTCGACCCCCCAGAAGCAGCCGCCGCCGAAGTAGGCGGTCGCCGTCTTCACGGGCTGCGATTCCGCGGGGAACTCCGTGCCCTTCTCGACGAAGTTGAGCGCCGCGCCGTTCAGGCAGAAGCGCAGGCCCGTCGGGCGCGGGCCGTCGTCGAAGACATGGCCGAGGTGCGCGTCGCAGCGGGCGCACACGATCTCGACGCGCTGCATGCCGTGCGAGTTGTCCTCCTTCGCGCCGACATGCGCCACATCGAAGGGCGCGAAGAAGCTCGGCCAGCCTGTTCCAGAGTTGAACTTGTGCGAGCTCGAGAAGAGCGGCAGGCCGCACACGACGCAGCAGTAGGTGCCGTCCTTCTTGTTGTCGAGGAGCGTGCCGCAGAACGCGGGCTCGGTGCCCGCGTTCTGGGTGATGCGGTAGGCCTCGGGCGAGAGCTTCTTCGCGAGTTCGGCGACCGTCTCGCGGGCGAGCGGCGTGATGTCGTGGCCCGAGCGCGAGAGCTGCTTGATCGGACGGACGGGCGTCGATGCGGTCGGCACGGATGTTTCCTTTGCCGCATCTGCGGCGGAGTCTTGCGGGGCTGCGTTGGGTCGCGGGTTCCAGATCGGAAGCGGCTCGACGGGAGCGGTGTTCGCAGGAAGCACGGACCGCGCGTAGAGCACGGCGGTCGCGGGGATGAGGAACATGCACACGATCAGGAAGGCGAAGAGGTAGCGCATGGGTGGTCTCCGGGCCGCGGCCGAGGGGGAGCGTCGAGTGTAGGGCGGCTTCGGCCCCGCGATCCGCTCGGATGCGCCGCGCGCGTCGATCGATCGCGCGGCGACCAATGGGCCCGGTGGGAATCGAACCCACACGCCTTGCGGCCGCAGATTTTAAGTCCGCTGCGTCTGCCAGTTTCGCCACGGGCCCCAGAAGCGCGGATGCTACATCCGAGGCCCACGCGACGGGACGCGAAACGCCGGGCGGTCCGAGCCGGCGGAGCGCGGACCCGGGCCACTACTTCGCGTGCTTCTCGAGATGCCCGCCGAAGGCGAAGCGCTGGGCGCTCATCACCTTGTTCATGAAGTCGCCGTTGCCGCGCGAGCTGAAGCGGCCGAAGAGCGCGGCTGCGAGGACGGGCGCGGGAACGCCTTCGTCGTTCGCGGCCGCGAGCGTCCAGCGGCCTTCGCCCGAGTCGCTCACGCGGCCGCCGAACTGGGCGAGGGACTGGTCCTTCGCCATCGCCTGGGCCGTGAGGTCGAGAAGCCACGAGCCGACCACGCTGCCGCGGCGCCAGAGTTCGGTGACCGCGGCGAGGTCGAAGTCGTACTGGTAGTGCTCGGGGTGGCGGAGCGGCGTCGTCTCCGCGTCCTTCTCGTAGGCGTGCTTGCCGATGTCTGCGTGCTTCAGGATGTTGAGGCCTTCCGCGTACGCGGCCATCAGGCCGTACTCGATTCCGTTGTGGACCATCTTCACGAAGTGGCCCGCGCCCGACGGGCCGCAGTGGAGGTAGCCCTTCTCGGCGGTGCCGAGACCGGCCGCATCGGGGTTGCGCGCGATCGTGCCCACGCCCGGCGCGAGCGTCGCGAACACGCCGTCGAGCCGCGCGACCGCCGTCGCGTCGCCACCGATCATCTGGCAGTAGCCGCGCTCGAGGCCCCACACGCCGCCCGACACGCCGACATCGACATAGTGGATGCCGTGCGCCGCCAGCGCCTTCGCGCGGCGGATGTCGTCGATGTAGTGCGTGTTGCCGCCGTCGATGATGCAGTCGTCCTTCGCGAGGTGCTTCACGACCTCGTCGATCGTGGCGTCGACGAAGGCGACGGGCAGCATCAGCCAGACATGCCGCGGGCCCGTGAGCTTGGCGCAGAGATCGGCGATGCTCGATGCAGGCGTGGCGCCCTCCTTCGCGAGGTCCGCGACGGCCTGTCCGTTGACATCGAACGCGACCACGGCGTGACCGCCGCGCACGAGCCTGCGAACCATGTTTGCGCCCATGCGCCCGAGTCCGATCATTCCGATCTGCATGGGCGGAATGTAGCGGAGCCCCAATCAGGGCGCGTTGCCCAGGAGCTCGCCCGCGAGCCACCGCGCGAACGCCTCCTTCGGGACGCGCTCGCCCGCGGGCGCCGCGCGGCGCACGCCGCCGTCGCGGAGGTAGAGCGTTCCGTCGATGTCGGGCGCGTTCATGGTCTCGAGCGGGTTGGCCACGATCGCGTCGAGCGACTTCCGCGCCAGCTTCTCGCGCGCGGAGCGCTCGAGGCGTTCGACGGGCTCGAGCGCGAACCCGACCACGCGCGCCTCGGGGCGCCGAAACTCGGCGGTGGTGGCAAGGAGGTCCTCCACGGGCTCGAGCTCGAGCGTCATGGGGCCTCCGCGGCGGAGCTTGTCGTCGGCGAGCGCCTTCGGGCGGAAGTCCGCGACCGCAGCGGCCATGATGACGAGGTGGGACGAAGGAAGTTCCGTCCGCAGGACCTTGGCCAGATCCGCCGCCGTGCGGAAGCGCACAACTGTGACGCGCCCCGCGCCGCCCGCCCAGGACACGGGGACGGCCGACTGGACGGGCCCGAGCGCCAGGACGACCTCGGCGCCGCCCGCCGCAAGCGCGTCCGCGATCGCGATCCCGAGCCGTCCCGACGAGCGGTTCCCGATGAAGCGGACGGCGTCGATCGGCTCCTCGGTCGGCCCCGCCGTCACAAGCGCGCGGACAGGGGGCGCAAAGGGCGCAACCGCAGGGGCGCCTTGCGCGGATGGTGCGGGTTCTCGGCGTGTCGCGGCGTCGCGCATGCCCCGAGGGTAGCGCGGGAGGGCGCCCACGGTGCCGTAGGTTGCGGCGGAGGCGACGAACGGCGATACTGCGATGCTCCCGTCCGTCCGACGGGAGGGCCCGCGCCGGAGGAGCGTTCGGCGGGGCGGCATGACTTCGGAGACGCGAACTTGGCCAAGCGCAGCAAGAAGAAAATCGGCGAGATCCTGATCGAGCAGGGCGCCGTCGGACAGGCCCAGCTCGTCTCCGCCATCAACGAGGCAAAGTCCTCGGGGAAGCGGGTCGGCGAGGTCCTGATCGAGCAGGGGACCTGCGACGAGAGGCAGGTCGCGAAGGCCCTTGCGGAGCAGTTCGGCGTCGAGTTCATCGACCTCGAGAAGCCCGAGGCCCTCACCAAGATCGACCGCAGCCTCCTGAAGGAGGACCTCCAGCGCAAGTACTCGGTGCTGCCGCTCCGCAAGGAGCGCGGCGTGCTCCTCCTCTGCGTGCACGACCCCCTCGAGATCGAGGCGTTCGACCTGATCGGCATGGTCGCGGGCGGCCGCGCCGATGTCGGCGCCGTCTCGACGCGCAGCCAGATCACCGGGTTCATCTCGGGCGACCAGAGCGGCCCCGACCTCTCGCGCTCGCGCCTCGTGACCGCGTCGATGGACTCGACCGTCGACAAGTCGATGGACCGCTCGCAGGACAGGTCGCAGGACCGCTCGATGGACCGTTCGCTCGACGCCGACGCGAACGAGTCGGGCATCGTGCGGCTCGTCGAGCGCATGATCGTCGAGGCCGTGACGGGCCGCGCCAGCGACATCCACATCGAGCCGCGCAAGGACAATGTGCTCCTGCGCTACCGCATCGACGGCGTCTGCATCGAGCGCGACCTCATTCCGAAGTCGATGCAGAACCAGCTGCTCGCGCGCGTGAAGCTGATGGCGGGCGTGAACATCTCCGAGCGCCGCATCCCGCAGGACGGCCGCATCAAGCAGACGATCGACGGCAAGGTCGTCGACTTCCGCGTCTCGAGCTGCCCCGCCGTGCACGGCGAGAGCATCGTCCTCCGTATCCTCCGGCCCGACAGCGCGCGCATCGGCCTCGCCGGCCTCGGCTTCGAGCAGGACAACCTCGAGAACTTCAACAAGATCATCCGCCGCCCGAACGGCATCTTCCTCGTCACGGGCCCCACGGGCTCGGGCAAGACGACGACGCTCTACTCGGCGCTCAACGACCTCAACACGCCTGACCGCAAGATCATCACGGCCGAGGATCCCGTCGAGTACGCGTTCAAGGGCATCAACCAGGTGCAGGTGCGCGAGCACATCGGCCTCACCTTCTCGACGATCCTGAAGTCGATGCTGCGCCAGGCGCCGAACATCATCCTCGTCGGCGAAATCCGCGACCGCGAGGTCGCCGACATCGCCATCCAGGCCGCGCTCACGGGCCACATGGTGTTCTCGACGCTGCACACGAACGACGCCCCGAGCGCGATCACCCGCCTCATCGACATGGGCGTCAAGCCGTTCCTCGTGGCGAGCTCGATCCAGGCCGTGATGGGCCAGCGCCTCGTCCGCATCCTCTGCGAGAAGTGCAAGCAGCCCGAGGACAACCCCGACCGCAAGGTGCTCCGCCTCATCGGCATGACCGAGGAGGAGGTCGCCCGCGGCGGCATGATGAAGGCCGTCGGCTGCCAGGCCTGCGGCGGCACGGGCTACCGCGGACGCCGCGCCATCTTCGAGCTGATGAAGATGAACCCCGAGATCCGCGACCTCGCCTTCAACCGCTCGAGCGTCGGCAAGCTCCGCGCGGCCGCCGTGCGCGGCGGCATGCGCAGCCTCGTCGAGGACGGCAAGATCAAGATCCTCCGCGGCATGACCACGCCCGTCGAGATCGCGAACTTCGCGCAGATCGAGGGCTTCTCGCCCGAGGAGATCCACGCGACCTGACCGCGCGCCCCAACCCCGGGGCTGCACGCAGAGACCTGTAGGCCAGACCGAAACGCACACGACCCGCAACCGATCCGCGCGGCATCCGCCGCGAGCCAGTTCAAGACAAGAGCACCGCCATGTCCACCATGCAGATCGACCGTCTCCTCGACAGCATCGTCACCCTCGGTGCGTCGGACCTGCACATCTCGACGGGGCGCCCGCCGACGATCCGTCTGCACGGCAGCCTGAAGAGCCTCGCCACGAAGACGGTCGAGCCCGACGATGCGACCGCGCTCATGAAGTCGATCACGCCTGAGAAGAACCAGGCCGAGCTCGCCGAGATGGGCGGCACCGACTTCGGCTTCAGCTTCCAGGGCCGCGCGCGCTTCCGCGTGTCGGTCTTCCGCCAGCGCCAGCACATCTCGATGGTGCTCCGACTCATCCCGAACAAGCTGCTCTCGTTCGACGAGATCGGCCTCCCGAAGATCGTCGAGGAGCTCTGCCGCCGTCCGCGCGGCATGTTCCTCGTGACGGGTCCGACGGGTTCGGGCAAGTCGACCACGCTCGCCTCGATGGTGAACTGGATCAACGAGTTCTACGACCGACACATCGTCACGATCGAGGACCCGATCGAGTACTACCACTACCACAAGAAGTCGGTGGTGAACCAGCGCGAGGTCGGGCAGGATGTGCCGACCTTCGCCGAGGCGCTCCGCCGCGTGCTCCGCTCCGACCCCGATGTGATCCTCGTCGGCGAAATGCGAGACCTCGAGACGATCGAGTCCGCGATCCGCGCCGCCGAGACGGGCCACCTCGTGTTCGGCACGCTGCACACCTCGGGCGCCGCCAGCACCATCAACCGCGTCATCGACGCGTTCCCCGTGAGCCAGCAGGAGCAGGTCCGCGTGCAGCTCTCGACCTCGCTCATCGCCGTGCTCTCGCAGCAGCTGTGCGCCCGCTCCGACAAGCCTGGCCGCTGCGCGGCCTACGAGTTCCTCGTGGTCACGCCCGCGATCTCGAACCTCATCCGCGAGAACAAGACCTTCCGCATCGACTCGGCCATCCAGACGGGCCGCAAGTTCGGCATGCAGCTCCTCGACGACCACCTCTGGAAGCTCTACGCCGACGGCAAGGTCTCCGCCGAGGAGATCATCGACAAGTGCAAGAACCCCGGCGACATGAAGGACAAGATCCACCGTGCCGGCGGGGTGATCGGACGCACCGAGCTCGATTCGGACCATGATGCGGGCTGAGTTGGGGGCGCTCGGCGGCCTCCTCGCCCACGCGGCGTCTCCGCGGCGGGAAGAGGGTCCGAACCGCGTTCCTCGGCTGCGGGCCGTACGCAGCAATCCAAGTGTCCAGACCTCCACCCCCGCTGCACCGCGATGCCGGGGGGGTGCGCGTGCCGTATAGCACGCAGTGAGTGCGTCGCCGCACGGTGCGGCGGGGCGAGTTGGGCCAGTCGCGGCCGATTCGAGTGACCCGATGTCCATCATCTCGACTGAGCAGGAGCAGCTTCTCACGATCCTCAAGGGCGCCCGCATCGGGCGGGCCTTGCGGAAGCTCGGCTACATCACGCGCGAGCAGGCTGAGGAGGCGGCCGCCATGCAGCTCGAGTCCCGCAAGGGCGAACTGCTCGGGCAGATCCTCATCAGCCTCGGCCGCTGCGACCAGCGCGCGGTCGACCACGCGCTCGCGGTCACGAAGGGGATGGCCTATGTGGACCTCGACAAGGTCGACATCTCGCAGGACGCCATCAACGCCGTCGACTCGCGCCTCGTGCGCATGGGCCAGTTCGCGCCCGTCGATGTGGACCTCGCCGCGCGGCGCATCGTGATCGCCGTCAAGGATGTCAACAACTTCGGCGCGGCCGACAACCTGAAGCAGATGGGCAACTGGCGGCGTGTGACCGTGGTTGTCGCCCCCGGCGAGCAGGTCGACCGCATCATCGCCGAGAAGTACCCCGAGCGCGGCGGCGGAGGGGCCTCCGCGCTCGATGGGATCGGCGAGGGCGGCGCCGCGGTCTCCGTGCTCGAGGGTCGCGGCGATTCGCTCGACCTCGCGTCGCTCGAGATGGCCGCGAACGACAACGCGGTCGTGCAGCTGGTGCAGCGGCTTCTCCTCGTCGCCATCGAGGACAAGGCGAGCGACATCCACCTCGAGCCCTTCGAGGACGAGTTCAAGGTCCGCTACCGCATCGACGGCGTGCTCTACGACATGCACGCGCCCGCGAAGAGCCTCGCCACCGCGCTCGTCTCGCGCGTGAAGGTCATGTCGAAGCTCGACATCGCCGAGCGCCGACTTCCGCAGGACGGCCGCATCGAGTTCATGCTGCCGCAGGGCCCGATCGACCTCCGCGTCGCCGTGCTTCCCACGATGTTCGGCGAGTCGGTGGTGCTCCGCATCCTCGACCGCTCGAATGTGCAGCTCTCGCTCGACAAGGTGGGCATGGCGCCCGACGACCTCGAGAGGTTCCGCACGCTCATCAACAAGCCGAACGGCATCGTCGTCGTCACGGGCCCGACGGGCTCGGGCAAGACGACCACGCTCTACGCCGCGCTCAACGAGCTGAACGACCCGGGCGTGAAGATCCTGACCGCGGAGGACCCCGTCGAGTACGACGTGCAGGGCCTGATCCAGTGCCAGGTCAATCTCGACCAGGAGCTGACCTTCGCGAAGCTCCTCCGAAGCTTCCTCCGCCAGGACCCCGACATCATCCTCGTCGGCGAAATCCGCGACCTCGAGACCGCGCAGATCGCCATCCAGGCGTCGCTCACGGGCCACCTCGTGCTCACGACGCTGCACACGAACGACGCGCCGAGCACGATCCTGCGTCTCGTCGACCTCGGCGTGGAGACCTTCCTTCTCACCGCCACCATCGAGGCGATCGTGGCGCAGCGCCTCGTGCGCCGCGTGTGCGTGAAGTGCAAGGAGGCGTTCACGCCGAACGAGGAGCAGCTGATGGAGCTTGCGCTGCGCCCGCGCGATGTCGAGGGCAAGCAGTTCTTCCGAGGTCGCGGCAAGGGCTGCGACTTCTGCCGCCGCTCGGGCTACAAGGGCCGAAAGGGCCTCTACGAGATCATGGCGATGGACGACGACCTGCGCGAGCTCGTGATGAAGCAGGCGTCCACCTCCGTCCTCAGGCAGGAGGCCAAGAAGCGCGGCATGCGCACCCTCCGCGAGGCGGGCCTCAACGCGATCTACAACGGCGAGACCACGATCGACGAGGTCGTGCGCGAGACCATGACGGA
>CAYMSD010000115.1:6037-9687 GCA_964393015.1 uncultured Klebsiella sp. | reverse complement strand
GCCATCGTCTTCAACTGGACGCCTGCCACCCCGCCGTCGAGCCCCGGGCTGTCGGAGGTCTTCACCTTCGCGTGGGACCTCGACAATGTCACCGCCTTCAACAACGGCCTCACCGCGAACGGCATCTACGGCGTTCCGACCCCGGGCGCGATCGCGCTCCTCGGCCTCGCTGGCCTCGCTGGTCGCCGCCGCCGCTGAGCGGCTCGGAAGACCGATCACACGAATGCTCCACCACGACTTCTCCACCACGGCGCCCCTGCGGGCGCCGTGGTGCTTTTTCGCAGATTGGCCGCACGCGGAAGCTGGGCGCAAGTCATGGTAACTGAAAGAGTTCTGAATCTTTCGCCGCCGACGACGGGCGCAAGGGCTGATTGACGCCTAGGTACTTGGCGGCCGTCCCCGCCTGCGGACAGCGCCCGATTGCTGTCCAAACCCTCCAAGCACCCAAGGGAACGCCGCCATGCGGAAGCGCTGTTCTATTCCCCCGATCTGGCTCCCAGCCTTCGTCGTCCTTCTGCCGCTCGGCGGCGGCGGAGCGGCGTGCGCAGAACTGATCGATGCAGCGGTCCAGGCGCGCGCGAGCGCCGCCGAACTCGAGGCGGCCGGCTTCACCCGCGCCGGCGGCGGCGTCTTCGTCTCAAATCCCGCAGGCGAGTGCGCCGTGAACGGCTGCTTCGACCTCGTGGGCACAGGCGGACCGCTGGCGGCGAAGGGGTACCTCGAGTTCCGCTTCAACGACTACACCTGCACGCCTGCCTTCTACAGCGGGCTCTTCGCGGTGCTCGACCTCGACTTCGCGGGCACCACACGCTCGCGCGCGGAGTTCATCGCCTTCGTCAACGCGCAGACGGCTGCCACAGGCGTGACCGCGATGACGGCCGCCGAGGCTGCGAACATCCAGGGCGGGCTCTTCTCCGATTGGCTGCCCGCCTCGCTCGCGCAGTCGGTCGTCTTCCAGTGGATGCCGACAACCGCGCCGACCGGGCCTGGGCTCTCCCAGGCCTTCCGCTTCGCGTGGGACTTCAGCGACCAAGCGGAGTTCGGCGGCCCGATCGGTGTTGGCGGCGCCTTCGCGGTGCCCGCGCCAGCGGCCGCGGCCGCCGCGCTGCTTGCGATTGTGGGAACGAGGACGCGGCGACGGCGCGCGTGACCCCGCGCGCGACCCCACGCGAGGCAGCGCTGGCGTACGCTGCGCCCCGCGCGTGCCACAGTCGCAGTCCGACCTCCACAGCCCGCCTCGACCGATCCATGTCGTCGGTTGCGGGGCCATCGTGCGCGACGCACACCTACCCGCCTACGCCCTCGATGGCCTGCCCGTCGCGGGCTTTCACGACCTCGATCCCGCGCGCGCGATCGCCTTGGCGTCGATGGTCCGTGGCGCGGTGGCGTATCCGACCCTCACGGCAGCCGTCGACGCATGCTCCGTGAACGACGGCGTGTATGACCTCGCGCTGCCGCCGCAGGCGGTGGGCGCGGTGGTGGAACAGCTTCCCACGGGCTCTACGGTGCTCTTGCAGAAGCCGTTCGGCCGCGATCTCGCGGAGGCGACCGCCCTGCTCGGCGCCATCGAACGCCGCGGCATCCGCGGCTGCGTGAACCTCCAGCTGCGTCACGCGCCCGTCGTCGCGGCGCTGCGGCGGCTGCTCGCATCGGGCACGCTCGGCGACGCTCTCGACCTCGAGCTGCGCGTCGTCTGCCGCATGCCCTGGGAGAACTGGCCGTTCCTCGAGGAACTCCCGCGGATGGAGATCCTCATGCACTCGATCCACTATCTCGACCTCTGCCGCGCGCTCTTCGGCGAGCCCGAACGGGTGTGGTCGGCGGTGTTCGGGCATCCCGCGTCGCCGCGCCTCGCCGACGCGCGGTCGACGACGATCCTCTCGTTCGCGGGCGGGCGGCGCGCGGTCGTCACCACCTACCACCACCACGCGGCGCCCGCGCGCCATGAGGCGTCGCACCTGCGCGTCGAGTGCGCGCACGGCACCGCGGTCGCGCGGCTCGGCGTCAACCTCAACTACCCGCACGGCGAGCCCGACACGCTCGAGTGGTCGGCCGACGGCGGCCCATGGCAGCAGGTCGCGGTCGAGGGCAACTGGTTTCCGCACGCCTTCCGTGGCCCCATGCGCGAGGCGCAGCGTGCGGCGGCCGACGCGGCCTTCGTGCCGGCAACCTCGTTCCGCGACGCGTGGCGCACCATGGCGCTCGTCGAGACCTGCTATCGCTCGGCCGCGCGCGGCGAGATGATGCCAGAGGAGCCAGCACCCGCATGACCGCGACTTCGCCCACCATCACGCGCGCAGAGATCGTCGATCTCCGCTTCCCGACCTCCGAGGAGCACCACGGCTCGGACGCCGTGCATGTCGACCCCGACTACTCGGCGGCGTATGTCGTCCTCCACACCGACGACGCGCATGCCGGCCACGGCCTCACCTTCACGATCGGCCGCGGCAACGAGATCGTGTGCCAGGCGATCGAGTCGCTGTCGACGCTCGTCGTCGGCCGCAGCGTCGCCGACATCACGCGCGACCGCCGCGCGTTCTGGCGCACGCTCGCGCAGGATTCGCAGTTCCGCTGGCTCGGCCCCGAGAAGGGCGTGATGGCGCTCGCGCTCGCGGCCATCGTGAACGCGGTGTGGGACCTCGAGGCGCGCCTCGCGGGCAAGCCGCTGTGGCGCCTGCTCGCCGACATGCCGGCCGAAGAGCTCGTCGCGGCGATCGACTTCCACGGGATCCGCGACGCGGTCGACGAGGCCGCGTGCCTCGCGATGGTGCGTGCGAACGACGCCACGCGCGCCGAACGGATCGCGCGCGTCGAGCGCGAGGGCTTCCCCGCGTACACCACCAGCTGCGGATGGATCGGCTACTCCGACGACACCGTGCGCGCGCGCTGCCGCGAAGCGATCCGCGACGGGTTCACGCACTTCAAGATGAAGATCGGCCAGTCGATCGACGACGATGTGCGCCGCGCGCGCATCATCCGCGAGGAGATCGGCCCCGACCGCGTGCTGATGGTCGATGCGAACCAGCGCTTCGATGTGCGGCAGGCGATCGAGTGGATCAAGCCGCTCGCGCCGTTCGGCATCTGGTGGTTCGAGGAGCCCGTTTCTCCGGACGATGTGCTTGGTCACGCCGAGATCGCGCGCGCGATTGCGCCCATCAAGGTCGCGACGGGTGAACAGTGCCAGAACCGCGTGATGTTCAAGCAGTTCCTCGCGTCGGGCGGCATGCAGATCTGCCAGCTCGATTCGTGCCGCGTCGGCGGCGTGAACGACAACCTCGCGATCATGGCGCTCGCGCGGCGCTTCGGCGTGCCCGTCTGTCCGCACGCGGGCGGCGTGGGGCTCTGCGAGTTCGTCGCGCACCTGATCATGGTCGACTACATCCGCTTCAACCCGACGATGGACGGGCGCGTGTGCGAGTTCGTCGACCATCTGCACGAGCATTTCGTCGACCCGTGCGTAGTGCGGGGCGGGCGCTATCTCGCGCCCACGAAGCCTGGATTCTCAGGTGAAGTCAAGCGCGCCTCGCTCGAGGCGTTCGCATTCCCGCACGGCCCCGAGTGGGTCAGGCGGCAGAAGAAGGGAGTCGCGCGATGAGCGGACGGCTGCAAGGAAAGCGTGCATTCGTGACGGCGGCGGCGGCGGGCATCGG
>CAYMSD010000115.1:0-5937 GCA_964393015.1 uncultured Klebsiella sp. | reverse complement strand
GCGGACGGCTGCAAGGAAAGCGTGCATTCGTGACGGCGGCGGCGGCGGGCATCGGTCGCGCGAGCGCGCTCGCGTTCGCGCGCGAGGGTGCCGAGGTGATCGCGACCGACATCGATGCTGCGGGGCTTGCGGCGCTCGCGAAGGAGAGTCCGTCGATCTCGACGCGCGTCCTCGACGCGCGCGATTTCGCGGCGATCCGCGCGGCCGCGGCCGCGGCGGGCGAGATCGACATCCTTCTGAACGCCGCGGGATTCGTGCATCAAGGCACGGTGCTCGACTGCGACGAGAAGGCGTGGGACTTCTCGTTCGACCTCAATGTGAAGAGCGTCTACCGCATGCTCCACGCGTTCCTGCCCGGCATGATCGCGCGCAAGCGCGGCAGCGTGATCTCGATCGCAAGCGTCGCGAGCTCGATCCGCGGCGTGCCGAACCGCGCGGCGTACAGCGCGACGAAGGCCGCGCTGATCGGCCTCACGAAGGCGGTCGCCGCCGATGTGGTGTCGCACGGCGTGCGCGTCAACGCGATCTGCCCGGGCACCGTCGAGACGCCGAGCCTGCACGACCGCATCAACCAGAACGCCGATCCCGTCGCCGCGCGCGCCGCGTTCATCGCACGCCAGCCGATGGGCCGCCTCGGCACCGCCGACGAGATCGCCGCGCTCGCGGTCTATCTCGCGAGCGACGAGTCGAGCTACACGACGGGCGCGATCCATGTGATCGACGGCGGCTGGACCTGCTGACCGCGGCTGCCCCGCCCGCCGTTCGCACACCACCCTCCCGCCCGCGGCAGGGTCACGCCCCAAGGCCGGCGGGCGAGATCCTCCAAGCCGAGGCTCTTTCAAACGCCGGGAATATTCCAAACACTGTCGGGAATCTCGCCAGATTCTCCTCATGGGACGCGGCCGCCCGCGTATCACCGCTGAGTCCCCGCCCGAGACCAATCGGCGGTCGCGGGCTTTCTGGGATGTACCGTGGCAGGAGATGAAAATGGATGACAGCATGGGTGGTGCCCGCGGGCAGACGCGAGGTCCCCGCCCTGGGCGAAGGTGGTGTCGGACGGGAGGCGACATTCGGTGTATTTTCGGCCCAGATATTCGGGTCTTGTTCGCGATCGGATGGGTCGCGGCAGGGTCCGGCGCTTCGGCCATTGCGCAGGTTGCCGCGCCTTCCTGCGAGGAGTGTGCGGAGACCGCGTTCGTGCCGCTGTACGCGCCGCGGCCGATCGCGCTGATCGCGAAGGTGACATCGGCTGTGGATGCGACCGAAGACCTCTGGTACTTCCGCGATTCGCTGAACGAGGGACTGGGCGTCCTCTCGTGGAACTCGCACGCGCAGGTTGTCGGGACGCAGTTCCGCTATCAGGGTTCCGCCATACCAACGGTGCCGCGTGCATTCGTTTGGCTCCCGCAGCCGCAGTACAACCTGCCCGCACTTGTCCCACACGATCTTTCCGCCCTGACGAATCAAGCCAGTCCAGAAGTGCCCAGCTTTGCATGGGACATCTCGGATGAAGGGCTTGTCGTCGGAGGCGCCGGCGGCATGGCCGAGTCGATCGGTGAGACCGCGCACGCCTGGAACCTCCCGCTCCTGCCTCCTTCGCCGACCCCGCCTCCACCGGGCTTCGAACTTGACTTCGGAGCCGGACCCGGAGATTGGACGATGGCGCTTGCCGTGACACCGTCATCGACCGCGCCCACGCTGCCTCGCATCGTCGGCTGCGGCTCGGGCGCCTGCGACGAGTGGCGCGACCCATTCGAGTTCTTCTTCGTGCCGACCCCGCACTCCGCGCCATTGCCGCACTGCACGCCCCCGGAATCGAGCCTAGGTCGGCCCGAGAAAGTGTCGCGGCGATCGTGGGCCTGTGACATCGCGTCGCACTCTTCCGCGCCAGTGGGGACACACGATCAACCGCATGTCTTCGACGAGGATCCGTGCGATCCCCGCTGCTACGCAAACGGGCTCTGCACCTACGACTGTGTTGGGCCGATGGCGGTCGGGGTACATTTCCCCTGCGCCTTCTACCGAGTGGAAACATCGCCGCCGAACCCGGTGCCGCCCTCGGACCAGAAAACAGGGATTCGCTCGAGTTCAGGCGCCCCGTACGGCGGCGATGATTCCGCACCGATCCTCGCCGGGTACTGCGACACACGGGCGTTACCCTCCTCCGATGCCTGTTCAAGATTTGCCGCGCTCTGGACCTACGGCACGACATCCTCCGTGCGCAACCAGCTGCCCTCCACGCTGGCCAGGACCGGCACGGGCGCGCTTTCGGACCCCATCGCCCAACGCTGGCGCCGACTCGAGTGCCTATGCTCGAGCGAAGTCGTCGTCGGATGGGGCATCGGACCGACGGGCGCACTCTGGACGACATCGCTTGATCCCGGCCAGCTCGGCGAGTTTCAGGCCCATCTGGCATCCGAGCTTCTCGTCCCGTTTACATCTACTCCCGGGCCCACGGTGAGCGTCCGGCAGGTCTACGACATACTCCCGACCGGGGAGATCCTCGCGCTGGTACGACGCGAATGGTCAGCCACCGAGTACGACCTCTTCGCCTGCATACTCGGTCTTCGGGGCGACGTCACTGGCGACCATGCGGTGAATGCCGCCGACCTTGCTTGGCTCCTCAGCAGCTGGGGAGGTCCGTACGAGGGAGATGCGCCACAAGTCGCGGCGGATCTCAACTGGGACAAGTCGGTGGATGCATCCGACCTCGCATTGCTCCTCAGCTGGTGGACCAGCGGCAGCGTCCGACTGCTTCTGCCGGCCGACGGAGAGCAGGAGGACGGGAGGTCGATCTGCATGCTGCAGCCCGGCGAGTCTTGCCCAGAGTTGGGCGCGGATCTCAAGGTTGACACCGCTCGCGCAGAAGAATGCATGCGGTCCGCGATCGGCGCATTCGGCTTCGAGCACACCGAGGACTTCACTCAGTGGATTTCGACGGCGCCGCCCGAGTCGGTGGACGCTGTGTGCACCTGTGTAAGCGCGATGATGCGCCAAATGATGGAGGATCACGACCGTGAATGACCGTCGCAACAAACAGCGGACGCACCGACTCGCCATGCGATTCAGCGTCACGGGCGCCGCCGTCTCGATCGCACTCGGGCTCTCTGCGGCCAGCGCGCACGCCGAACTTCTCGACTTCGAGGACTTGCCGCAGATTCAGGTATCGGCAGGGCTTACCGATGCCTATCGACCTCTTACACCAAACTACCAGTACCACGGTTTCAACCTCAGCGCAGTCCACACCGCAAACGATGGCCCCTTCGGCGTCAACAACGCCTGGTACTACCTGCGTGTCCTGGCTGAGGCGCAAGGCCAACCGGGTGTATCCGCAGGTATTCAGAGCGGAGAGTACGCACTTCGTACGGGACCGAATGTCGGCTCGGGTTTTTCGACATTCAGCTTCAACCGATCCGACGGAGGAGTCTTCACGTTCGATGGAGCATGGTTCACTCGCATCTACAGCACCCAAAATATGCCGCTCAACCTCACCATGCAGGGTTTCGTGGGCGCCACGCCTGTGTATACCTACATCCAACCGATCTACACAAGCAGGAGTTTCGTTGCACCGCCGCAGGGCATCGCGGTCGATCGCCTGGTGTTCCGCACTGCGTGGCCAGAAGCGAACAGTACGGGAGGCTTCATCATGGACGACTTCCATTACACGCTCGTGCCCGCGCCGTCAGCGATCGCCGTCGTCGGCGCGCTCGGGCTCTTCCGCAGGCGTCCGCGGTAGTCCTCAGGCGAAGGTGCGAGGCGTCGCGCAGCGCGCATCTCCGTCCGATCCTATGTAAGCGCGCTCATGCGCCAAATGATGGAGGATCACGACCGTGAATGACCGTCGCAACAAACAGCGGACGCACCGACTCGCCATGCGATTCAGCGTCACGGGCGCCGCCGTCTCGATCGCACTCGGGCTCGCCGCGCCCGATGCGCGCGCCGACATGCTCGACTTCGAGGATCTGCCGCCGTTCCAGCCAGAGGCACAGTCTGGCACGGGGTTTCGCCCCCTGACGCCGAACTACGCCTATCACGGCTTCATCCTGAGCGCAGTGCACACCGCAAACGATGGACCCTTTGGCGTCAACAACGCCTGGTACTACACGCGCGTCCTAGAGGCGGTGCAAGATCCTCCGTACCAACCAGGGATGACCGGAATCTCTTGGTGTACCCAGAGCGGCGAGTACGGACTTCGCACAGGACCGAACGTAAATTCAGGCCAGTCGACATTCAGCTTCAGCCGATCCGACGGGGGGCTCTTTTCGTTCGATGGAGCCTGGTTCACGCGGATCTACAGCCAACCGAATCAGGGACTCAACGTCACGATGCAAGGCTTTGTCGGCAATACGGTCGCCTACACGTACTGGCAGCCGATCTTTCTCACGACTCGGACCTTCGTTGCGCCGCCACCGGGCGTCGCAGTCGATCGCGTGGTGTTCCGCACGGGGTTCCCGCAACCGAACAGTCAGGGAGGGTTCTACATGGACGACTTCCATTACACGCTCGTGCCCGCGCCGTCAACGGTCGCAATCCTCGGCGCGCTCGGGCTCTTCCGTAGGCGCGTTCGATAGCCGTCGGGCTTCCTGGGGCGATGGATGGGGCATCGCTCCCGGAAGCCTGCGGGCAGCAACTCGTCAAGCGATCCGATACGCGCGCCGCGCGTTCCCACCGAGCACCGCGGCCTGCTCGTCCGCGCCGAGCTCGCCAGCGACCGCCGCGCACTCCTCGACCCACTGCGCGAGGCGCGCGCGCTCGAAGCAGACCGGCCAGTTCGATCCCCACATGACGCGCGTCGGCCCGAAGCACGAGAGGCACCATTCGAACCACGGCCGGATCTCGTCGCGGCTGAGCGCGCGGCCGGCGTTCTCGAACATCGCCGACCACTTCACCGACACGCGCTCGAACGCCGCGACGCGCGCGACCAGCCGCTGCCACTCCTGCCGCTCGGGGCTCGACCAACCCGCGCGGATCGGCGGATTCCCGAGGTGATCGAGCACGAACTCCACGCCCTCGACGCTCGCGACGACGCTCTCGACGGCGGCGAGGTCGGTCCAGCGAACGCAGAGGTCGAAGCCGATCCGATGGGCCCCGAGTCGATGGAGGCCGATGCGGAACGGCTCGGTGGTGAACGGCACGTCGCCCGCGTGCAGGACGCGCCTCGCCCCCGAGACGCCGCCCGAGCCACGCGCCGCTGCGATCTCCGCGAGCACGCCGTCGCCGGCCGGATCGATGCCCGCGACCGTCGCCCACGGAAGCCCGCTCGCCCGCCCCCACTCCGCGAACAGCGCCGCCTCGCGCGCGCGGTCGCCCGGGGCCATGTCGGCCTCGACGAAGACGAGACCGCCGCGGACGCCGCCCTCGGCGAAGTAGCGCGCGAGGTCGAACCTCCCGGCGAACTGCGGCGCCTGCGCGAACCACGGCGCGCGCAGGACCGCCGCATCCCAGGCGTGCAGATGCGCATCCACCCAGGTCGACGGATCGCCTGCGGAAGGCACCGGCATCGTCATGCGCGAAGCCTACCCGCTACCCTGCCCGAATGCCCGATTCGAACGGCTGCATCTCCCTCGACCACTACCTGACGCTCGGCCGCTCCGGCCTGCGCGTCTCGCCCCTCTGCCTTGGCACGATGACCTTCGGCACCGAGTGGGGCTTCGGCTGCGACGAGCAGACCTCGGTCGCCCTGATCTCGCGCTACCTCGAGCGCGGCGGCAACTTCTTCGACGCCGCCAACATCTACACCAAGGGTCACAACGAGGTCATCCTCGGCGACTACTTCGCGTCGGGTCCGGGCAAGGGCCGCCGCGACCGCGCGGTGATCGCCACCAAGTTCGGCGGCAACATGTGGCCGGGCGACCCGAACGGCGGCGGCTCGAGCCGCAAGTCGATGATCGACGCCGTCGAGCATTCGCTCCGCCGCCTGAAGACCGACTACATCGA
>CAYMSD010000114.1:0-9938 GCA_964393015.1 uncultured Klebsiella sp. | reverse complement strand
GAGCGCGCGCGGAGCGCGCGCCCTCGCCGCCAAGTCGTACCTGGTACCGTTCGACTCCACTCCCACCGACGGCAATGCGGCAACCCCATCACCCAGCGACGGTGATGCGGCAGCCCGCAGTGCCGCCTCAGCGGGCGCCCATCAGATGCTCGACCAAGAGCTGGTCGAGGCGCTCGTAACCGAGCCCCGCCGCGCCGATCGCATCGACATCCAGCTTCAGCGCCTTCAGCTCCTTCGCTTTCGCCGCGGAGTAACCGCCGAGCAGCCCTTCGCAAGCGGCGTCCCGGCGCTCCTTCAAGAGCGCCTTGACTTCGGGGTCGTGGTCGAACGCCTGCGCGCGCGCTGCCAGCAGCTTGTACGTGCGCATACAGCCGCGCGCGAAGTCCCACACACCTTCTTGGTCCTCGCTGCGGTACGCGTGCGCATCGAAGTGACGTGAGCCTTCGTAGCGAGCGCCCCCGAGGGTGCCCTCCAGAAGTCGGACCAGGAGGAACGCTTGTTTCAGGTCCTCCGAGCCGAAGCGCAGGTCCTGGTCGTAGCGGCCGATCTTCTGCCCGTTGAGGTCGATGTGGAAGAGCTTGCCGCGCTCCATCGCCTGGGCGACCGCGTGCACGAACGACAGGCCGGCCATCGTCTCGTGGGCGACCTCGGGGTTCACCCCGACCATCTCCGGTCGCGCCAGGGTCTCGATGAACGCCAGCATGTGCCCCGTCGTCGACAGGTAGATGTCGCCGCGGGGCTCGTTGGGCTTCGCCTCGAGCGCGAACTTCAGGTCGTATTTGTTCTCGACCGCGTACTCGCAGAGGAAGTCCATCGCCTCGCGCATCCGTGCCACCGCGGTGCGCGGGTCGCGGCACGCGTCGGCCTCGGTGCCCTCACGCCCGCCCCAGAACACGTAGACCTTCGCGCCGAGCTCGACGCCCAGGTCCATCGCCTTCATCGTCTTCGAGAGCGCAAAAGCCCGCACGCGCGGGTCGTTCGACGTGAACGCGCCGTCCTTGAAGATCGGGTGGCCGAACAGGTTCGTCGTCGCCATCGGCACGGCGAGGCCGTGATCCGCGAGCGCCTGCTTGAAATCGCGGACGATCTGGTCGCGCTGCGCCGCGCTGGACCCGAAGGGGATCAGGTCGTCATCGTGCAGGTTCACGCCGTAGGCGCCGCACTGCGCGAGGCCCTTGACGATGTCACACGGGCCGATGACGGGGCGGGTCGGCCCGCCGAACGGGTCGCGGCCCGGATTGCCTACGGTCCAGAGGCCGAAGGTGAACTTGTCCGCGGGGGTCGGGATGTAGGGATCCATAGGAGGTGTCAGTGCGCGGAACCCGAGCCGAGCTCGATCGGCCGGTAACCACCGCGCATACGGAAGTAGAGGGCGATGGCGCCGAAGACGACGAAGAGCAGCGCCGGGAAACGCACGGCGTACTTCAGGACGTCACGGCCGGCGCGCCGCTGCGCGGTGCCCTGCGGGCTCGCGTCCTGATAGACGGCGGTGACCGCCGCGCGCTCGGTCTCCGGCAAGGTCGCCACGAAGGCCTCGGCCTTCGTGGGGTCGACCTTCTCGTGTTTCATCCACATGAAGCCGCCCTCCGCCGACGCGGCGGCGACCAGCGCCGGCGCGTCCGCTTCGACCGTCGCGTGGATCGACTTGTCGAAGGCCGCTCCCAAGAGCGGCGTGCCGACGATGCCCGCCGAGAGCAGACCGATCGCAGAGACCGTGTTCAACGTCAGCGCGCCGCCCTGGGGATAGCGCTCGGACACGAACCCGAGCACACACGGCCAGTAGTACGTCTGCCCGAGCGCGTAGATGATGAACGCGATGAACACCGCGACCCCGGACGCCTCGGACAACCACCACAGGCCGATCGCCGAGAAGATGCCGCTGAGGCACAGGAGCCCCGGCGGGCTGAAGAACTTCAGGATGCTGCCCGCGAACACACGCAGCACGAGCATGATCAGCGCCGAGAAGACGAGCGCCATCGCGGGGTTCACGCGGTACCCCTCCAGCACCGGCGTCATCAGGCCCTTGATCCAGCCGTCGGTGCCGAGCTCCGCGGTGGCCACGGGGATCATCAGCACGCACATCAGGAAGAAGAGCGGCCGCCCGAGGCTCTTCACCGCGACGCCGAACACGACCCCGACCGCAGCGCCGAGGCCCAGGCTCAGCTCGAACCACTTCGCCGGCTTCACCCACGCGGTGAGCTGATCGACCTGGTTGCCGATCTCGTAGATCATCAAGCCCGAAGCGAGGAAGGCCGTCAAGAAGCCCACCTGCTGCAGCATCGCCTTGAACGGCACCCCCGCCTGCACGCGCTCGTCCGTCGGGAACTTGCAGGGCAGGAACATGAAGAGGTAGGCGACCGCGGGGACGACGATCCACAGCGCGTGGGTGCGCCACGCCATCGCGCCGCCGGTCGCGGCTTCGCCGCCGAGCACGAGCAGCGTGCCCGCCACGAGGCCAGCGGGCCACGCCGCGTGCAAGATGGCGAGCCACTTCGTCTTCTCCTTCGGATAGACCGCCGCGCAAACCGGGTTGATCACCGCTTCGACGATCCCGTGGCCGAGGCCCGCGGCCAGCGCCGCGAGGTAGAGCCCGAGGTAGCCGCTCGCCATGTAGGTCGCGATCCCTGAACCCGCCTGCAGCAGGAACGCGATCATCATCGGCAGCTTGTAGCCGATGCGATCGATGAAGAGGCTGAAGCCGATCATCGTCAGCGCGATCGGCCACAGCGACGCGCCGAAGACCTCGCCGACCTGTTGGTTCGTGAGCTGCAGCTCCGCGCCGTAGTCCGACTGCATCGCGACGCGGAACGCGAAGCCGACGCCGGCGGCGGTCAGGGACAGGAAGCTGGCCCAGAAGAGCAGCTTCTTCTCGCGGGGGGTGAGGTCGCTCGCGCGGACGATGTTGGACAAGGGGGAGGTCTCCGAGAGGGCGCCCGGGCAGGGCGCGGGGGGATGGCAGCCGCGGGAGGATACGGGATCAGAGGGCGCGCACCAGGGCCGCGCCTGCGGCGAGGACCTCCTCGGCCCCCCCATCGAGCGCGCGCCAGATGCGCAGCGCGCTGCCGAAGGCCGGGTCCTGGCGCGAGAACGCCTCGACCACGAGCCAGCCGCTGTAGCCGACCTCGTCCAGGGCCGCGAGGACATTCGGGAAGTCGACCTGGCCCCGCCCGGGGGTGCCGCGATGGTTCTCGGAGAGTTGGACGTGGCCCAACGTCCGACCCATCCCGTGGATCGCCGCAGCGAGGGACTCCTCCTCGATGTGCGCGTGATGGGTGTCGAGGGCGCCGACGACGTTCGGGTGCCCGACGTCCCGGACCAGCTCCGCGCAGTCCGCGGCGGTGTTCAGGAAATAACACTCGAAACGATTGAGCGGCTCGACGGCGAGCGTCACGCCGTACGCCGCGGCCAGCTCGCCGGCTTCGCGCAGCACGTCCGCGCACCAACGGCGCTCGTCGGCCGACGGCGGCGCCTCGGTGAACCGCCCGTATGCCGAGTGGATCGGCCCGGCGAGCACCGCAGCGCCGAGGGCCGCGGACTTCTCCGCGAGGCGCGCGAGGTGCTCGACGGCTGCCGCACGTCCGCGCCGGTCGGGATCGAGCGGGTTCGCGCCTGCGACTGCGAAACCTACGGCCGTCGCGGCGAGGCCCGCGTCGTCGAGGGCCCGCCGCATCTCCGCCAGCTCGACCGCGCTCGCGTCGACGACAGGCAGCTCAGCGCCGTCGTAGCCATGGGCGCGGAGGCGCGCGAACCAAGGCAGATGCCGCGCGGTGACGCGCGGTGTGAAGTACAAGAAGCTGAACCCGAGGCGGCGTCGCATGGCTCAGCCCGAGAAGGTCCAGTCCGGCAGCCGCTTGAGCTCTCCGCCCTGCATCGCCGACTCGTGCGCGAGGATGCCGACGCAGGTCCAGTTCGCGCTCTGCTTGGCGTTCGGCCACGGTTCGCGGTCCTCGGCGAGCGCCGTCAAGAACTCGTGCACGAGGTGCGGGTGGCTGCCGCCGTGGCCGCCGCCTTGGGTGAACGACAGGTGCTCGTTCTCGGCCATGTCGTAGACCCCCTGCGTCGTGAATGCACGGATCCCCTCGGGGAGCAGGTGCGCGTAGTCCGGGACCTTCACACGCTCGGGGATCTCGTGCTCCGCGCGCTTTGCGGTGTGCAGAACGGCGTCTTCGCCCTCGATCAGCGGCCACTCGAAGGCCTTCTTCGAGCCGTAGACGTCGATGCTCTCGCGGTACTGGCGCGCGACGTCGAAGAGCGATCGGATGATGCGCGCCGAGAGGTCCGTCCCGCGCAGCTTGATGTGCGCCGTTTCAACAGCGAACGGCGAACCGTAGATCGGGATCATCTCCGCACGGATCGTGCCCGAGCCGAAACACGAGACGACCTCCGCGTCTGCGCGCGGCAACCCGAGCACCGGCCCCACGCAGTGGGTCGCGTAGTGCATCGGCGGCAGACCCGGCCAGTAACCCGGCCAACCGTCCATGTCCTGCTGGTGGCTCGCCTGAAGGAACTGCAGCTTGCCGAGCTCGCCCTTACGGTGCAGCTCCTGCAGGTACAGGAACTCGCGGCTGTACACGACGGTCTCCATCATCATGTACTTCTTGCCGGTGCGCGCCGAGAGCTCGACGATCCTGCGGCAGTCCGCGACACTGGTCGCCATCGGCACCGTGCAGGCCACATGTTTGCCCGCCTCCAACGCCGCCAGAGTCATCGCCGCGTGATCCGGGATCGGCGTGTTGATGTGCACGAAGTCGATGTCGGGATCGCGCAGGACATCGGCGTAGCTCGTGTAGCGCCGCTCGACACCGAACGCGTCACCGACGGCCTTCAGCTTCGCCGAGTCACGCTGACAGATCGCCAGCATGTTGGCCCGCGGGTGGCGCTGGTAGATCGGGATGAACTCGGCGCCGAAGCCGAGCCCGATGATGGCTGCGTTGAAGCGCTTTTCAGTCGTCATGGCAGGGATCTCAGTGTTGTTTGGACAGGAAGAGCAGAAGGTCCGCAAGGCCCTGCTCGCCCAGGTCGACCTCGAGGCCGGCCGGCATCAGGGACAGCGGCGAAGCGACGATCTGAGCCAGGTCCTCGCGGGCGAGGAGGTGACCCTCACCGCTCGCGTCGACGAGCTCGATCGACGTGCGGGTCTCGGAGACGAGGCGCCCCGCGATCATGACCCCGTCGGTCGTGCGCGCGGTCCAGAGCTGGTAGGTCCCTTCGACGTCGCGGTTCGGGTCGAGGATCGCGATCAAGAGCTCCTCGGGCGCGCGCGCGCCGATCCCGTCGAGCTCTGGGCCGATGCGCACGCCGACGCCGCCCAGCATGTGGCACTTGGCGCAGTGCTCGCCGTAGAGCGCTTGCCCGCGGCTCGCGTCCGCCGCCATCGTCAGCACACCCTGGAAGCGCGCGATCACGGCCGCGCGATCGGGGTTCAGCGCGGCGCCGCGAGCGCGCGCGATCAAGGCCTCTGCGGCCTCGGTGGTCGCTCGCTCGGTGACCTGCGTCCACGCGGCAGCATCGAGCAGCGAGGGCGGCAGGGCGCCGCCTGCGATCCGCTCCAGCAGCGCCACGGTCGACGCTTCGCGCCGCAAGAGGACGCTGACGGCGGCCCGCTGCGCGCGCGGCCCGAGGGTCGACCACTGGGACAGCAACGCCTCGGCGACCTCGGGGCGCGCGCTCTGCCCGAGCGCGCGCACGAGGCCCACCGCGAGCTCCGGTTCGGTGTTCGGCGCCAGGACCGCTGCTGCGGCGCGGAGGAGCGTCGCTTCCTGTCCGAGCGCCACGAGGCGCTCCGCAGCCCCGACACGCGCGGCGCTCGACGATGCGTCGTCCAGCACCCGCGCGGCCAGGCTCACCGCGAGCGCCTGAACGTCGATCACGGCGTCTCCCGTGACCCCCCACTGCGCGAGCAACGCGGCCAAGTTCGCGCGCGGGGCATCCGGCAACTCGCTCGCGAGGCCAGCCAGCAGCGCCTTGTCCGCCGTTTCAAGCGTCGGCGCCGTCCCCGCGGGCCAACCGGACGTGAGCCCCTCCAAGAGCGCCGTGGCGAGCGCCTCGGGCGCGCCGCGCAGCGCGCTCAGTGTGGACACGACGCTCTCGACCGGGCCGCGCGCGGCGTAGGCGCGCATCACCCGCGACAGCGCACGACCGACGCCGCCCGCGAGCAGATCCCCCGCGACCTTCTCGACGACGACGTCATCGAAGTAGGCCGTCCCGCGGCTCCAGCCCCAGCCCCCGAAGAGGCAGTTCAAGGTCACGTTGCGCCGCCCATCGGACTCGAAGAGCGCCTCGACCTTGCGCCAGTCCTCGGAGCCCTCGAGCCCCTCGGTCCGCACGGGCTGGGGCGACTGCAGCTCGTGCACGTTGAGCTGGGCTCCGCGGCCCGAACCCCGATCGAGCCCGTCGGTCTTGATCCAAGCGGTCAAGCGGTACGACGCGTTCGGCTCCAGCGCGAGCTCCGTGAAGAGGCTCGTATCGGCGCCGCGCTCGGAGGTGATGCGCAGCGAGCGTTCGCCGGTCCGTGCGACGCCGCGGACGACTTCGTGCGTGGCCTCACCGCCGTACGTGCGGACCCGCCAGCCGCGCGCCTGACCTTCGGGGCCCTCTTCGAAGGAGCCGTTCGTGACCAAGTTCGGGCGTGGCCCGCCGCTGTCCGCGGCGCGCGCAGCCTCCGCCAGGGGGCTGGCCAGGAGCGCGGTCAGGAAGCCTGCGTCGTGGGCCGCCGCAGCGATCGTCGCCGCGTCGACGAGCCAACGGTCCCGGGCCGCGTCGGCCGCGACGAGCGCGGTGAACGCGGCTGCGCCGGCTTCGGCGGACGGCGGCATCTCGGCCAATGCGAGCAGCGCGCTCAGTTGCACCTTCGCCGACGCGTCCGTCAAGAGCCCTGAAGTCAACACCATGTCGCGCGCCCACTCGACACGCGGCAAGAGCGTCAGCGCCGCGCGGCGCACAGCCCACGCCGGATGGCGCAGCGCACGCACGAGGGTGTCCTCGAGCGCGAGCGCGGTCTCTTCGTCGAGGTCGCTCGCGGCTCGGCCGCCGCACAGCCCGAGCCCGGCGAGCGTCCCGAGCGCGTGCAGCGCGCCCGGATCGTTGCCGACCTCATCGACCTGCGCCGCCGCGAGTCGCGCCAGCAAAGCCGGGACGACGTCGCGCTCTCCGCGCTCGACCAAGAGGCGCTGCGCGTGCAAGCGCCACAGCATGTTGTCGTCATCCAGAGCTACGACGAGCTCGTCCGCGGTCGCTCCGGCGAGGCTCTGCGCAGACACCGGCACTTCGGCGCCCGCCGGGACGATGCGGTAGATCCGCCCGCGGGTCTTGTCGCGCAGCTCGGTCTCGTAGGCATTGCCCGGGCCCGTCTCGAAGCCGGGCGGCGTCGGGTTGTGCTGGACGATGTAGTTGTACCAGTCGATCACCCACACCGCGCCGTCGGGGCCGACCTCGGAGAGCACCGGCGCGGTCCACTCGTCGTCGCTCGCGAGGAAGTTCCACCCGTCGCGCGCGACGTGATCGCTGCCTGCGTGTTCGAGCACGAACTGCCCCACCGTGTGGCCCGTCGGCGAGTTCACGAACGCGACGCGGTTCCAGTACCACGCGGGCAGGAGGCGCGCGGTGTAGAGCGCATGGCCGGCGGCGGCGGTGTACTTGCCGTGGAAGTCGACCTGGCGCACCCGATCGGTGATCGGGTGCAGGTCCATGCGCTCGGCGATCGTCTGCAAGGCCCCCGGTGCGAGGCCCGGCACGCGCTCGTAGTGCCGCGCGGCGAGCGCTGCGTGCACGCTCGGGTTGCCGTTCGCGGTGGAACCGAAGATGGAGCCCTCTTCGCTGAAGCCGAGCCCCCACGTGTTGTTTGTCGTCGATGCGATCTGCTCCAGCGCTGAACCGTCGGGCTCGAACGCGAAGATCGCCTGCGCGAAGCCGTGGCGGGTGCCGCCGACCGTGCCGCCGAAGCCGCTGTAACCGACCGTGCCCCAGAGGCGATTGTCGAGGCCGTAACGCAGGTTCGACGGGCCGGCGTGTGTATCGCCCGTGCCCCAGCCGCTGAAGAGCACCGCGCGCTCGTCGGCGACGTCGTCGCCGTCGGTGTCGCGCAGGAAGAGCGTGTGCGGCGCCTGGAACACGACCACGCCGCCGCGCGCGAACGCGAGCGCGGTCGGGATCGAGAGCCCCTCGGCGAACACCTGGCGTCGATCCGCGCGGCCGTCGCCGTCGGTATCGGTGAGGATCACGACGCGGTCGCGGCCCTCGGTGTCGCGCCGCTCGTTCGGATAGTCGACGGTCTCCAGGACCCAGGCGCGGCCACGCTCGTCGAACGCGAGGTGGATCGGTTTGCCCTGCAGCAGGGGCTCGCTCGCAAAGAGCCGCGCTTCGAGGCCCGCCGGCACCACGAGGCGCGCGGCGCTCGCCTCGGGCGAGAGCGGCGCCTGCATCGAACGCTTCGTCCCGGTGCGCTGCCCCGGCACGTAGTCGGGCACCCCGGTCGTCGTCGGCACCTCTTCGAACGGCGCCAGAGGCCAAACGGCGCCGGGCTCTGCGCGCCCCGCCGCCCACTTGACGCCGCGCGTAAGGAGATCGATGAACCCCTCGTTGTTCCAGGTCCGGAGGTCGTGGCCCGAGGCGGTGTAGAAGACCCGCCCGCGCCCTTCCTGCCGGACCCAGGTCCAGGGTTCGTCGCCTGCGCCGCCGGGTTCGCCCGCAGCGCGCTCGCGCACCGCGAGGATCGTGCGATCGTCCGCGTGGCGCGTGTGCACGTAGGTCTCGTCCCAGCTCGTGAACCCCGCGTGGCCCGCCATCACGGGGTGCTCGGAGGCCACCGTGCGCGCGGCAAACGTCCCGTCCCCGTGGCTCGCGAACTGCGCTCCGACGAGCGCGACATAGTCCGCCGAATTCAAGAAGCAGTACGAAGCCGAGTGCACCGCCGCGAGCCCCCCGCCCCCGCGCACGTAGTCGAGCAGCGCCTTCTCCTGCCCTGCCCCGAGGGACGTGTGGTTCGCGTACACGAGCAGCACGTCGAAGCGCGCCAGGTTCGGCCCGTTGAGCGCCGCGAGTTCCTCCGTGTATTCGACCTGCACCCCCCGCCGGTGCAGCGGCACCAGCGCCGCCGCGACCCGCTCCCGCGGCACGTGGTGCCCATCGTCCCCGAGGAAGAGCACCCGCACGGGCCCCTCCCCGGAGAGCGCGCGCTGGCCCAGGGGCCACGCCGGAAGCACGAGGTAACCGGCCACGAGGGCCGCGCCGCACGCAAGAATCGTCCGTTGCACGCCCAGAGCCTAGGCCACCCCGCGCCCCTCGACGAGGAGAACGCGAGCCCTCGATCGGAGAGTTCGCGCAAGGGGCGCACGCAGGTGCGGGCTCAGCGGTTCAACGTCACCCGCCTCGACCGGGCGCCTCGGCCCGTGGGGCCTTTCCCCCCAAGGCCCGCGTGGACTCACCCGAGGTGCCGGGGAGGATGTCCCACCAGTGGGACGCGGGCGCCGCCTGCGGCGCCCGCGAGTCTTCGCTCCGGGCCCGGAGTCCGCGTCGAGCTCGGACCCCCGCGCCCTGCGATCAATCCACGATGCGCGCGACCGACGCCTGCGTCGTCGCCGAGCCCGTCGTGCGGTAGACGAACTGGAAGGCCGTGCTCGTCGGCGACGTCGGGTCGGGGTGCTGTACGTGGGCGTACACGCGGTCCGTCGTCGCCGAGAAGACCAGCGGCCCCGAGATACGGCGCGGGCCGCCCACACACAGTTCGCTCGCCCCGAAGGGTGTCGCGCCGCTCGGTGGCCCCGCCACGAAGTAGCCGAGCCCGCCCCCATTCAAGCCGAACGCCGAGAGCTGCATCCGACCATCGCGTTCGTCGTCGAACAACGCGTGCAGATCGGCCGTGTTGCCGGGACCTGCGCAGGCCAGTGTGCCCTCCGTCAACTGGTAGAGGTACGCGCGGCCGGGTGTCATCCCCGGCGCAA
>CAYMSD010000113.1:6796-10185 GCA_964393015.1 uncultured Klebsiella sp. | reverse complement strand
GAGCCGATCGTCGAGATGCTCGAGGACGCGGGATGGAAGACGGCGTGGGTGGGCCCGCTCGAGACCGTCGCGCCCGGGCTCGACCCGTCGACCATCGAGCCCGAGACGGGCGGCTGCCCGCAGGCGGTGGTGCTCGACGCGCTGGCGAGCGGCGTGGAGGCGAGCGCGAGCGGGGGCGCCGACTTCGAGGCGGTCGCCTCGGCTCATCTCTTGGCGGAGTGCGGATTCTGCATCCCGTGGACTCGGACAACGGCAGGGCCGACCTGCACGGGCTGCACGGTGGCGGGCTGGGTCCTGACAACCGGTCAACCGGAAACATCGCTTCTTCATTGTGCGATGCTCTGCTGGTTTGAGGGCACGCTGAACTGCACGTGGACCCGTACAAGAACGCGGACTCGCTACGACTGCACGACATGCACATGGACCGAAATCGGCACCACGAGCGAGACGATCAAGTCGAAGTCCACGACCTACTTCGTTGGCCCGACTGGATGCAACCTGCCGGCCCCCGGCACCTTTGTCTGCCCCGCAAATCCCGACAATCCAAATCCCGGATGCGGCTCTCCTCATCAGACGCAGCGTCCCGGTGGGTGGATAGCACTGCCCCCGGGCCCCTGCCCCCACTTGCCTTGAGCGCCGGCCGGATGGGCAGACGTCCCCGCGAAGACCTTCTTGTCATGACGAACGGCGGCGATCCACAGCCGCGCATCACTTGTCGGCCAAGGTGCGGCGCTGTCTTGGATCGATTTCGGAGCGATGCCCGAAGCTACTCTGTCTGCGTCAATGCGTCTGCGATCCATCATCATCGCCGCCCTCGCATCTGCAATCGGCGGATTGACCGTGTCCATGTCGATCTCGCTGACAGCGTTCTTCGCGGGCGGGTCGGCTGGGCATTGGTTCGCGGAGTTGGCATGCAGGGACTGCGTGATGAAGTCCGCTGGAACCCCAGATCCACCTGCGCTGTGGGGAAGCCTGTG
Source organism: uncultured Klebsiella sp. (assembly GCA_964393015.1). Classification (GTDB taxonomy): domain Bacteria; phylum Planctomycetota; class Phycisphaerae; order Phycisphaerales; family SM1A02; genus QWPT01. The sequence continues at coordinate 9,208 of CAYMSD010000113.1, read as the reverse complement.
GTTTGATCAGCTCGGGGGACTCTGCGCTCCGCAGAAGGCAGGGGAGTTTCGGGACGCCGTGATCAAGCGGTATCTCTGGCACCTTGAGCAAGAGGACCTAGGGGCCGTCAAGAGCTACATGGCGGCACGATCGGCCTTCTATCGCGCCGAGCTGTTGCACTTCCAGTTCGAGGAAGGCGGACAGAGGACGAAGCGCTACACATCAATGTGGGGATTTCCCCGTCATCTGCTCTTGCTCGAGTCGCCGTGGCCTGCCGAGCGGAAGTTTCGTGACTTCGAGGCGGTGCCTTTCGTCCAAGCTCTTGATGCGAAGCCAGAGACTCAGGTGAAGGTGCGGGTGCTATGGGGCGGGGTTCTTCCGAGTGCCGTCCTGTTCGGCCTTCCGATCTGGTGCGTCTGGGCGTTGTGGGCGCGGAGTGTGCCGCGGGCCGTCGCGTTGCTCTCGGCCGCGTTCACGGGAGCGCTGCTTCTCACGGTCGGAATCGCGTGGTCGGCCGGGTCGGTCAGGATCGGCACGCGGAGCGAGTGGCACTTCGATCCTGCTTCCTATGCCGCTGCGGTGTCGCCCATCGATGCCCCCCCCGAGGAGACATGGGACGCCTTCGAAGGCCGCCGAGAGCGCGGCTGGACTCATGCGGCCGAGACTTGGGACTTCAGCCGAGTGACCCTCCATGACAACGGAGTGAAGTCGAGGTGCCCGATCCGCGCCCACTACTGGGAGGGTTGCGGCTTCCCGTTCATTGCGTTTGCATCTGATGACCCGAGCCCGTTGGGTCCCACGGCGCACCTAGAGCGCGTGCGAATCAGCAAGTATGCCGCACCGTTCGATGTTGCCGGGCTCTCTCCGTTCTGGCCTGGCTTCCTGGGGAATCTCGCCTTCTGGTTCGCTGTGATCGTCGCCTGCGCGAAGGGCCCGCCCTTGATTCGCAGCGCCGCCCGCGCCCGCCGCGGCGAGTGCCGCGGGTGCGGTCATCCGCTCGCTGGCCTGCAGCGCTGCCCCGAGTGCGGCGCCTTCGTCGAGTAGCGGTCGCGGTGCACGGCACATGCCGTGCGCGCGCGGAGAAGTCACGGAAGCCGCGCGACTCTGGCGCGTTGCAAGCACGGCCGCGTGGTACCCGGCATGCACCCGCGGGTACCCGTCGGTGACGCGGCACAGAGTTCGCGAGCTTGCGGCACAGAGTTTGCCTGCCGCGTCGCGGAGCTCGGTTGAGATCGGCCCTACTGCCCCTGCCAAAGCGGGACGCCGTACTTCGCGGCGTGCCAGCGGCCTGTCGCGCGGCGGAGCTCGGCCGCGATGGCGACGAGGACATGCTGCGGAATCGCCCCCGCGAGCTCGACGCGGTCGTCGAAGATGCGCACCTCTGGCGTTTCGACGCCGTGCACTTCCGCCGTCTCCTCGGCGCAGGCGCGGACGAGCGCGGCCACGGCGGCGTCTGCGAGCGCGCGCGGAGAACTCGCATGGAGCGTGACGAGCGCGGGGGTCATGCTTCTCGGTTCACGCCTTTCGGTTCATGCTTCTCTGTTCATGCCTCTCAACCGCGGTCGAAGAGCAGGATCGTCGCCGTCACGAGCTGGAGGAGCGCGGCGCCCGCGGCCCATCGCATGAAGCTCTCGAAGTCTGCGAGGTTCAGGAACGCCACCGCAGCGACGAGGATGGCGACGAGCTGCACGCCCATCGCGGCCACGCGCACGGCGCCCGTCTCGCTGCGACGCAGCCTGAGCGCGCGCACCTCCTCTGTGAGTTCCGTGAGCGACCTCCGCAGGCGCTCGCTGTCGCGGTCGCGGCGGATGCGCTTTCCGAGCGTGCGCGAGCGGCGCGTGCGCGCAAGCGGCGCCGCTGCCGCGACGATGGTGTCGTCGCGGTGACGAAGGACGAGTTCGACCGCCTCCGCGAGCGTCGCGGCCGAGTAGTCGGGCGCTGCGTCGGCGATGCGCGCGCGGTCGCGCGAGACGAGCACGGTGCGCAGGCCCGCCGCGCGCCCTGCCTCCACATCGCGCGGCGAGTCGCCGATGATCCACGAGCGCTCGACATCGAGCTCCATGTCCTGGATCGCCTGCTGCAGCATCCCCGGGCGCGGCTTGCGCCACGGATGCTCGCGCGCATACTCGGGCACGGTTCCCTTCGGATGGAACGGGCAGTAGTAGAAGCGCTCGATGGTGCGCTTCAAGGCCGTGGCGTCGTCGAGCAGGTCGGACAGCCTGCGGTGGTAGGCGTCGACATCGGCCTCCGTGAATCGCCCGCGCGCGACGCCGCCTTGGTTCGTGGCGACCACGAGGCGGAAACCCGCATCGCGCAGCCGCCGCAGCGCGGGCGCGACGCCTTCTGCAAGCGTGACAGCCGCGGGATTGCCCGCGCGCTCGTCGTCTGGGACGAGGGTGCCGTCACGGTCGAGGAAGATTGCGGGGTCCATG
>CAYMSD010000113.1:0-6696 GCA_964393015.1 uncultured Klebsiella sp. | reverse complement strand
TTGCGGCGGCTCCCTCTGGTGTCTCCCCTCGGAGTGAATCCGAGGGGAGCCTGGGGTGCGGGGGGTGGTCGGACGCGGTGTGGCGGCCTTTGGTGTCTCCCCTCGGAGTGAATCCGAGGGGAGCCTGGGGGTGCGGGGGTTGGGCGTGAGGTCCTTCGCTTGCGTTCAGACGAGTGCGCTCGGAATCGGCTTCGGCGTGATAGAGCCCGCGCCGTCGCCGAAGCCAGTGCCGATCGCGCGTGCGGCCGCGATGAGCGGGTGATCCGTGGGCACAAGACGCTGCTTGCCGACGGTCTCGAAGAGATCGATGTCGGAGAAGATGTTGTTCTCGCGCACGACCATGCGGTTCCGCTTGCCGTTGGCGATGAGCGCCATCGCGTGGAAGCCGAAGTTGGTCGCAAGGATGCGGTCGGGCGCCGTCGGCGTGCCGCCGCGCTGGGTGTGGCCGAGCACGGTGGTGCGGGTCTCGATCCCCGTCAGCTCGCCGAGCTTGGTGGCGACGAGGTTGCCGATGCCGCCGAGGCGGACGGGGTCGGGGCTCGTCGGGTCGTAGCGGCCGATCACCTGCGAGCCGCCGCGGGGCTTCGCGCCTTCGGCAACGACGACGACGGCGTAGCGCGGGCCGCGCATGCGCTTCTCGATGTCCTCCGCGATCAGGTCGAGATCGAAAGGGATCTCGGGGATGAGGATCACATCGGAGCCGCTCGCGACGCCCGCGGTGAGCGCGATCCAGCCCGCGTTGCGGCCCATGACCTCGCACACCATCACGCGGCGGTGGCTCTCCGCGGTCGAATGGAGCCTGTCAAGCGCGTCGGTCGCGGTGGCGACGGCGGTGAGGAAGCCGAAGGTGATCTCTGTGCCGACGAGGTCGTTGTCGATCGTCTTGGGAACGCCGATCACGTTCACGCCCGCGGCCGCGATCGGCGCCGCGCATGCCATCGTGCCGTCGCCGCCGATCACGATGACCGCGTCGAGGCGCTCGCGGCGGATCGTCGTGAGGCAGGCGTCGGTGACATCCTCCCAGATCGGCTCGCCCGTCTCGGTGCGGCCCGTGCAGTAGCGCGAGGGATTCGCCTTGTTGTTCGAGCCGAGGATCGTGCCGCCGCGCGTGAGGATGTTGCTCACGTCGCGCAGCGTGATCGGGCGCACGCGGTGCTCGATGAGGCCCTGGAATCCGTCCTCGATGCCGACCATCTCGATCCCGTACTGGAGGATCGCGGTCTTGGCGACCGCGCGGATGACCGCGTTGAGGCCCGGGCAGTCGCCGCCGCCTGTGAGGATGCCGAGTCGCTTGATGGTGGGAGGCATGGTCGGGTTGGCTCTGTTCGTGGCGCTCGACCGACGGCGTCGGTCGAGGCCGAAGTCGAACAGCGTAGCGCAAAGCGGCGGGAAACGGCTGCCTTCGATAGGATTGCGGCCTATGTCCGAGACGCTTCCCGAGGAACCCACGCCGCTTTCCGAGTCCGAGATCGTCGCCGCGCGCCGCGCGAAGCTGAAGCGCTTCCGCGACGAGCTCGGCTTCGAGCCGTACGGCCAGCGCGAGGACGGCCTGCTGTCGCTCTCGGACGCGCGCGCCCGATTCAGCGAGGAGGCGCATGTCGCCTACGAGACGGCCGCGAAGGAGGCGAAGGCAGCGGGTGGTGCGGTCGCGGCGGCGGACGGCCGCGCGAGCGTGAAGGTCGCGGGCCGCGTGGTGCAGCATCGCGACATGGGGAAGCTCGTGTTCCTCTTCCTGCGCGACGCGACCGGCGACCTGCAGGTGAGCGTGTCGAAGGCGTCGGTGTCGCCGCAGGCGTTCGAGCTTGCGAAGCACGCCGACTATGGCGACATCCTCGTCGCCGAAGGCCCGATCGGCCGCACGAACAAGGGCGAGGTGTGCGTGTGGGCGACCTCCGTGTCGCTCGGCGCGAAGTCGCTCGCAGCGCCGCCCGAGAAGTGGCACGGGCTGTCGGATCCCGAGTTGCGCTATCGCCGCCGCTATGTCGACATGTACGCGAACCCGGAGACCGCGAAGGTCTTCGCGATGCGCGCGCGCATCGTGTCGCGCATCCGCCGCTTCATGGACGCGCGCGGCTACCTCGAGGTCGAGACGCCTGTGCTGCAGCCGATCGCGGGCGGCGCCGCCGCGCGGCCGTTCACCACGCACCACAACGCGCTCGACATGCCGCTCTTCATGCGGATCGCGCCCGAGCTCTACCTCAAGCGCTGCCTCGTGGGCGGGCTGCGCAAGGTCTACGAGATCAACCGCAACTTCCGCAACGAGGGCATCGACCGGAGCCACAATCCCGAGTTCACCGCGATGGAGGTCTACGAGGCCTTCGGCGACTACGGCACGATGATGGAGCTGACCGAGAGCCTCATCCACGAGCTCGCCGTGTCGATGGTCGAGGAGCGCAAGGCCGCGGGGCTGCGCGTGGAGGAGAGCGGCCCGAACGGAGGCCCCGTTCTTCCGTGGGGCGACCTCGCGATCGACTACGCGAAGCCGTTCGTGCGCGTGAAGTTCGAGGAGCTCTTCCGCCGCGGCGCGGGCTGCGACATGCGCGACTTCAAGGCCGTGCGCGCGAAGGCGCGCGAGCTCGGCCTCCACCACGAGGCGAAGCTCGACGACTGGCTCGTCGTGAACGAGGTGTTCGAGGAGTGCGCGGAGCCGTTGATCGACCCGTGCCGGCCGACCTTCGTCACCGACTATCCGAGCGCGATCTCGCCGCTCACGCGGCCGCACCGCGACGACCCCGTGCTCTGCGGGCGATGGGACATCTTCATCGGCGGCATGGAGGTCGGGCCCGCGTACACGGAGCTCAACGACCCCGACATCCAGCTTGCGAAGTTCACCGAGCAGCTGAAGGGCGCCGACGACGAGGAGTCGACCTTCCGCACGCTCGACGAGGATTTCGTCGAGGCGCTGCGCGTCGGCATGCCGCCCGCGGGCGGCCTCGGCATCGGCATCGACCGGCTCGTGATGCTCTTGACCGACAGCGCGTCGATCCGCGATGTGATCCTGTTCCCGCTCCTGCGCTCGATGGCGCAGGGCGGCGCGCCTGGCGAGGCGGGCGCAGGCGCGGAGCACGGCGCATGAACCGTCGCGGCGCCATGGCGCTTCTCTCTCGCGTCGCGGTCGCGGCGCTGCTCATCGCGCATCTCGTCGTCGCACGCGCGGCGCATGCGGACTGGTCCGCCGTCGAGGAGCGCTTCTACGCGCTCTCGCTCGCGGGAAAGCCCTGCGGGCGCTCGCATGAGAAGGTCGAGCGCGACGGCGACAGGCTCCGCACGACCGCGCGGATCGAGCTTCGCTTCACGCGGCTTGGCGAGGAGACCGCGATCGACCTCGAGAGCGTGGTGATCGAGAGGGAGACGGGCGCGGCCATCGAGGCGCGCGTCGCGCAGAGCGGTGCGGAGTCCGTCGTCTACCGCTTCCTCGACGGCGGCCGCGTCGCGATCGAGCGCGGCGATGTGGTCGAGGAGCGCGCGCTTCCCGCGGGTGCGCATCTTCCGCCGCGCGCGGTGCGCAGCTTCATCGCCGCGCGGCAGGCGGCGGGCGCAGCCGAGGTCTCGTACCGCTTCCTCGACGCGCAGTCCGGGCTTTCCTCGGTCGAGGTCGCGATGGCGCGCAAGGGCGTCGAGCGCCGCGAGGTGCTTGGCCGCGAGATCGAGCTCGTGCGCTATGAAGTGCGGAACTCGCTGATGCCGATGGCCGCGCAGGAGCTCTACGACGCGGAAGGCGTGCTTGTGGAGAGCTCGACGCCGATCGGGATCGGCGACCTCGTCTCGCGGCTCGCGACGCGCGCGGAGGCCGATGCGTCGTATGCCGCATCGCGATTCGACATCATCGCGGGGACCTTCGTAGAGGCGGCGCCGATCGAGGACTTCCTCACGCGCCGCTCGCTCGCGCTCCGCGTGCGTGCGAAGGGCGACGCGATCGGAGATATTCCCGAGGGCGGCGCGCAGACGGTCGAGCGCATCGATGCGCGCACGCTGCGGGTCCGCGTCGACACGGGCCGCGGCAGCGCGCCTGCGCCGGGCGACGCGTCGGATCTCCGCTGGCTGCGCGCGACCGAGGTGATCGACATCAACCATCCCGCCGTGCAGGCGCTGCTCGAGCGGCTGAGGATCGGCGAGGGCCTCGCGCCGATCAAGCAGGCCGAGGCGATGCGCGCGGGCGTCGAACGGCACCTTGCGTCGAAGAACTTCGGAAGCGCCTTCGCGTCGGCGGGGCAGGCCGCGGAGAGCCGCAGCGGCGACTGCACGGAGCATGCCGTCCTCCTCGCGGCGCTGCTGCGTGCGCGTGGGATTCCCTCGCGCGTCGCGAGCGGGCTCGTCTATGTCCCGCCCTTCGCGAAGCGGCCCGCGGGCTGGGGCTGGCATCTGTGGACGCAGGCGCTCGTGCCGCCGCCAGGCGCGCGCGACGGCGATGCGCCGCTCTGGTTCGACTTCGACGCCACGCTCCCCGCGCGCGGGCCGCGCTTCCATCCCGCGCATGTCCTCGTCGCCACGAGCGACCTCGCGGGCGGCGCCGCGGACCCCGCGTTCACGAGCGCGCTTGGGCTGATCGGCGCGATCGAGATCGAGGTGGAGGGCGAAGGCAAGGACACGGCCGTGCCCGCGCCGTCATCCTCGCCGGACGGAGCCCCGCAGCCGTGAACGAACTCGTGTTCGAGGAGACGCCGCCGCTTCCCGCGCGCGACCCAGCGGGGCACAAGGGGACCTTCGGCTCCGTGCTCGTCGTCGGCGGCTGCGCGCATGCGCCGCGCACCATGCTCGGCGGCGCGATGCTGGCGGCGCGCGCCGCGCTGCGTGCGGGCGCTGGCCGCGTGATCGCGGCCGTTCCTGCGCCGCTTGCGAACGACGCGCTCGTCATCCTGCCCGAGGCGACCGTGGTCGCGCTGCCTGTCGATGCGAACGGCCTGCTCGACGCGTCGGGCAGCGCCGAGGCGATCGATGCGGCGCTGCCCGAGGCCCGCGCGGTCGTGGTCGGGCCTGCGCTTGGGCGAAGTGCGTCTGCCGAGCAGATCGTCATGCGCCTCGTCGCGCTCGGCGATCGGCCGCTCGTCCTCGACGCGGACGCGATCCGCGCGTTCGCCGCGCATCAGGACTCGGCGCGCGACCTCCGCGGCACCGTCGTGTTCACGCCGCATCCCGGCGAGGCGGCCGCGCTCGCCGACGCGCTCGCGCTCGACATCGACGCGAACGAGCGCGCCACGCGGCCCGCCGCCGCGCTGGCGCTTGCGCAGCGTCTCGGCGCCGTCGTCGTCCTGAAGGGGAGCGGAACGGTCACCAGCGACGGGCTGCGCGCGTGGCGCTGCGTGCGCGGAGGCGCGTCTCTTGCGACGGGTGGGAGCGGCGATGTCCTCGCGGGCGTCGTGGGCGCGATGTTCGCCCAGTTCGGCGCGAAGGTTCCCGCGGGCGCCCTCGCGGCGCTCGCGGTCGAGGTGCACGCGCGCGCGGGCGACCTCTGGGCGTCGCGCCACGGCGACGGCGGCGCGCTTGCCCGCGAGATCGCGGACCTCGTTCCCGACGCGATGATGGAAATGCGTCGTGCCTGACGGAGCGCGCCCGCGCCGCCGCTACAGTGCCCCGCCATGCAATCGTCGAACATGAAGCCCGACCACCAGCGCATCGTCTCGCTGACCGACCGCACCTATGTGGAGGGCGTCTACTCGATCGTCAACCCGCAGCTGGCGCAGACCCGCAACAACAAGCCGTACCTGAAGTGCATCATCCGCGACGCAAGCGGCGAGATCTCGGCGCGCGCGTGGAGCTTCGAGGAGGCGCAGTTCGACGCGATCGCCGCGTCGGGGTTCGTGTTCCTCCGCGGTTCGACGCAGGCGTACCAGGGCCAGGTGCAGCTCATCATCGAGCAGATCGAGCCGCGCGAGGTCACGGTCGAGGAGATGCGCGTGCTTCTCCCGACGACGACGAAGGATGTCGACGCGATGTTCTCGCGCGTGGCCGAGCTGCTGCGCTCGATGGAGCATCCCGCGATGCGCGCGCTCGCAGAGCAGTACCTCGGCGACGAACGGCTGATGGAGGACTTCCGCACGGCGCCTGCCGCCATGAGCGTGCATCACGCGTGGATCGGCGGGCTCCTCGAGCACACGCACCAGATGATGGAGCTCGCCGACCGCATGCTCCCGCTCTATCCCGCGCTCAACCGCGACATCGTGCTCTTCTCGCTGTTCGCGCACGACCTCGGGAAGACGGTCGAGCTCGACTGGGAGCGCGGCTTCAACTACACGAACGAGGGGCAGCTCGTCGGACACATCGTGCGCGGCGCGATCTGGCTGCAGATCAAGGCTGCGCACGCATCGAAGGTCGAGAAGCTTCCGGGCGAGACGCTGCGCGTGCTGCAGCACATCCTGCTCGCCCACCACGCGCTGCCCGAGCACGGCGCCGCGAAGATCCCCGCGACGCCCGAGGCCGTGTTCGTGGCGCAGCTCGACAACCTCGATGCGAAGAGCCAGGCAGCGGTCACGGCCGCGAAGCGCGAGTACGCCGGCGGCGGCGAGTGGACCGACAAGGTCTGGGCGCTCGACACGAAGATCTACAGGCCGGATCCGCTTGTTTGAGCGGTCGCGGCGTGGTTTGAGCGGTCGCGGCGTGGTTTGAGCGGTCGCGGCTGCGGCCGCTCCCTCTGGAGCGTCCAGAGCCGGGGTGCCCGCATGCTTCAGCATGCGGAACGGATGATGTCAGCCGTCAATC
>CAYMSD010000112.1:0-10194 GCA_964393015.1 uncultured Klebsiella sp. | reverse complement strand
CGTCGCCACGAGCGCCCTCTACGCCCGCGCCGCACGCGGCGGCGGGAAGGCGTGATGCGCGTCGGTCACGGCCGGTCGTCGTTCTCCGCGCTCAAGCCCGCCGTCTCGCACGAATGCGCAACGCGCGATACCGCGAGGTGCCCGGCCAGACGAAGGCGACCTGCCTGCCCATCGCCCGCTTCACGATCCCCTTTGCAAGGTTGAGCCAGGTGTCGTCTCGCCCGTGCTCCATCGCGACGATCTCGAACCCCGCCTCCTCGAGGTAGCCGCGCATGTGCGACTCGCCGGCGAACACCAGGTGATCAGGGAGATTCAGCTCGGTCGGCACCTCGCGCGCGTCGCGAAGATCCGCGATGTTGCCCGTCTCAAGGTAGAACTCGCCGGACGCGGTCAACGATTCCCGAATGGCGAAGAGCAGCGGACGAAAGTCCGGCAGATGCGAGAACACGTGGATGAGCGAGATGAAGTCGTACGGCTCTCCTTGGCCCGGCTCGAGGTAGCCCTGCCGCACCGGGATTCCCGCAGCCTGCGCGGCCTGTGCCTTCGGCCCCATGGGCTCGATGCCTTCGACCACGCTTCCCGCCGGCGCCAGCCCACGCACCACCTCCACGACCTCGCCGAATCCCGCGCCGACATCAAGCCACCGAATCGGGCGGCCTGCACTCCAGACATCACGGAACATGTCGCCGAAGACCCGACGGTATCTCTTGGACTTCCACTTCGCGCGGCGGCCGACGACGGACTTTCCGCCATCCACCTCCGTGCGCACGCCGGTCTCCACGCCCGCGGTGACGAGTTCCCTGCTCGGGCGCGGCGTGACATAGATGATCCCGCACGCACCGCACTTGACACCCGCGAAGCCGTTCTCCACGACCCATGGGAGTGGACGATCCAACCTGCAGTAGGGGCACGGGACATGCTCCGTACCGAGCGAACTTCCTGTTCCGACCTTCTGCTCGTCTGATCCCATCGACATGTTGCCTCCCGGCTGCGCATCGGTTTCGGACCCGCACAAATCGTTCCCCGAGGGGACTTGGCCGCGCGGCAGCATACACCGATCCTCGCCGACGCCCGCTCACTCTCGGTCATCCTCAGCCGGTGAATCGGCGGGAGCCGAGAGGCGAGTCGAACCTCCCTCTTCCTGTGGTGGAGCCGCTGGATCATTCGAGCCGACGCTCGCGTGCTACGCTGCTCTGGCTTCGAACGCAGGGCGGCCAGAGCCGCGCGTTCGGGCACTCCTCTCGCCACCTCGCCTGGCGCCCCCTCCCTTCCAGACCGCATGCCGCCCAACGAGCCAGTCCAGCGCGATGCAACGGCGAACGCAACGCCCCCTCGCCCCGCGCCTCCGCGCAAGGTCGCGGTCGTCTACAACTTCTACCCGCACTATCGCACGCCCGTCTTCGAGGCGCTCGTGCGAGATCCGCGCTGCGAGTGGACCTTCTTCGGAGACACCGTCGATGTCGAGCGGACGGGCATCAAGCTGGCCCCGATGGATCCACCCATCCGCTTTCGCCGCATCCACAACAGACTGATCCGCGGTGGTGTCCTCTGGCAGCACGGGGCGATGCGCGTCGCGCTCTCGCGCGAATTCGACACCCTGATCCTGATGGGCGCCCCGAAGCACCTCGCGATGTGGCCGACGGCGATCCTCGGCCGATGGTCTGGCAAGCGCGTCCTCTTCTGGACACACGGCTGGACGGCACGGCCCCGCGGCTGGAACGGACGGCTTCGCAGATGGTTCTATGGCCTCGCCCACGGGATCCTGACCTACGGGCGCTGGGCCAAGGGACTCGGCGTCGCCGAGGGTTTTGCGGGCGATTCGATCCATGTGATCGGAAACAGCCTCGACTTCGAGGCGCAGAGCGCCATCTACCGCACGCTCGACGCATCAACCCGCGACGCGACGCGCGCGGAACTCTTCGGCGACGCCTCGAGACCCGTCGTCGTCTGGGTGGGACGACTCATCAAGTCGAAGCGCCTCGACCTGCTGTTCGACGCCATGACGCTTCTCGCCGAGCGCGGTCGCAGCCCCGACATCATCCTGATCGGCGACGGCCCCGAACTGGAGTTCCTTCGATCGAGGGCCGCCGACCTGGCGGCGCGTCACGGGATCCGCACGCACTTCGAGGGCGCCTGCTACGACGAGCGACGGCTTGGGCAACTCCTCCACGCAGGCAATGTCCTGGTCGCCCCGGGGAATGTCGGCCTCAGCGCCATGCATGCCATGGCGTTCGGCACCCCGGTCGTCACCCACGGCGATCCAGAGCGCCAAGGCCCCGAGTTCGAGGCCATCGTCGAGGGCCGGACGGGCTCACTCTTCTCCTTTGGATCGGTCGACGGTCTCGCGGCGGCCGTCGACCGTTGGATCGCGACTCCCTTCACGACCGAGGAGACGCAGTCGGCCTGCCGAGCGGAGGTCGAGGCGCGCTGGAGCCCCGCCTATCAGGTCGAGGCGCTGGTCCGCGCGGTGCTCGGAGAGACCCCGCTCGACTCGCAGATGTGAGGCCTGAGCGAGAGTTTCGGGGCAGATGATGGCAGCGGGCAAGGCTCTTTGCCGATACCTCTTCTCACCCGCCCCTCCCCCAGCCTTGGTAGCGCCAGAAGCCATGTCCGAATCCGACCGCCGCCCGCTCAAGGTCCTCGCCGTGCTGCCCGTCCTTGGGCAACCGCGGCACGCGAAGCGCATCGAGATGCTGAAGGAGGCCGGGTTCGAAGTCCGCGCGGCCGCGTTCGAGCGCCCCTACCACAAGGGGCGGTTGCCCGACTGCGAGGTCGTCGTGCTTGGGACGATCGAGCACGGCAGGTTCCTGCAGCGTGCGTGGCGGTTGCTGCGCGCGCTTCCCGCGCTGCGCCGCGAGATTCGCTCCGCTGAGCGCGTGTACGCCTCGGGCATCGACTCCGCGCTGCTTGCCGTCTGCGCATCGTTCCCGCGCACGCTTCCCCTTGCGGTGGAGGTGAGCGACATCCATGACGCACAGACCGCGCCTGGCCCCAAGGGCGCTGCGCTGCGGGTGCTCGACCGCCTCATCTGCGGCCGCGCCTCGCTTCTGACCGTCACCGCGGAGAAGTTCCACTCCGTGTACTACAAGGAGTGGATCGGAGCCCGCACCCCGGCGGTCGTGCTGGAGAACAAGCTGGAGGCGGGATTCGTCGACTCGCTCAGCCTGCCAAAGCGAACCGCTGCACCCGACGGCGTTCCTCTGGTCGACCGCCCGATGCGAATCGGCTATTTCGGGCTGCTCCGCTGCCCCTGGGCCTGGGATGTGCTCCGGGACCTCGCGGCAAACCACAGGGGGCGCATCGAGATCGTGCTCGCAGGACGAGCGGTTGATCCTCCGGACCTCGCGGCGCAGGTCGAGTCGTTCCCGAACATGCGGTACCTCGGTGAGTACAAGTCGCCGCAGGATCTTGAAGGCCTCTACACGCAGGTCGACCTCGTGTGGGCCTGCTACCCGCCGATGGGCCCACGCGACTGGAACTTCCGCTGGGCGCGCCCGAACCGCTTCTACGAGAGCTGCTGTTTCGTCCGACCGCTTCTCTCGCGGGAGGGCTCGTGCGACTCGGCCGATGTGCGGCGGTTTGGGATCGGGCTCTGCATCGACGATGTCGACCCGCGTGCGGCGGCCGCGAAGATCGCGGCGATCACGGCCGAGGATCTGGGGAACTGGCGGGCCGCGATGCTGGAGGTTCCCCGCTCCGTCTACACCTATACCGACGAGGTCGCGCGGCTCGGCGATGCGCTTCGCGGCATGTCGCACGGAAGACCGCGCTGATCGACGAGCGGCGAGCCGTCCATTTATCGCACCCGCCGTCGCGTTCAGACCAACCACGGTACCCGGCACGCGTTCGTCGTCATTCCGCACCCCTCGCGCTTGCGGTGTCGCGATCCACAGGTAGGTTCGTCACGCGCCGAAGCGGCCTTTCGCCTCGGTCGACCGCGCCACGCCTCGAGAGACATGCAATGCCCGAAACGGCATCCGACGACCTGCGGTCGCAGTTCTCGACCAACAACTTCGACCTCGTCCGCCTCGTCGCGGCGAGCGAGGTCGCCGTCACCCATGCGTTGGCCCACATGCTGCCGGACCAGACGCCCGCAGCCGTGTCGATGGCACTGAAGTTCGTCCCCGGCGTGCCCGTCTTCTTCTTCCTCAGCGGGCTCCTGATCAGCCGTTCGTGGGAGTCGTCGCGGAGCGGCGCCCAGTATCTCCGCAACAGGGCGCTCCGGCTCCTCCCCGCGCTCGTGGTGGTGAACCTCTTCAGCGTGGCGATCCTTTTCGCGACGGGCTACATCGCGGAGCATCCCGGCAATCTCCCGATGCTCGGCGCGTGGTTCGTCGGACAATCGACCCTTCTGCAGTTCTGGACCCCCGACTTTCTCCGTGGGTTCGGCGTCGGTGCCGTGAACGGCAGCCTCTGGACGATCGCGGTCGAGATCCAGTTCTACGCTGCAGTCCCCGCGATCTATCTGCTTGGCGGACGGCTCTCGCCGCGCGCGTTCGATCGCCTGCTGCTCGCGACCACGCTTGTGTTCGCCCTCGCGCACTTCCTTCGCGAGGACATCGCCGAGGAGCTCGCGCGGATCGCAGGAACGGAGATCGCGGCGCGGCTCTTCGAGGTGTCGTGCGTCCCGTGGATCTACCTCTTCCTCCTTGGAGTGCTCGCGCAACGCCGGGCGCGGCTCCTGATCGCGTGGTGCCAACGGCTCTTCTGGCCGATCCTCGTCGCGTACGCCGTGACGGTTGCCACCCTGCTCGCGCTCGGGGTGCCTCTCGGCAACGCCTTCCCGACGCTCGCAGCGCCTCTCATGGGGCTGGCGGTGATTGCCGTCGGCTACACGAGGCCGACGGCGAGCGGACGCCTCCTTGGTTCCACGGACTGCTCCTACGGGGTCTATGTCTACCACATGCCCGTGATCAACCTCCTGCTTGAACTCGGCATGCGCGGCAATCCCGCAGGGGTGTTCCTGGCCCTCGCCGCGACGGCAGCGCTCGGACTTGCATCGTGGCGCTGGATCGAGCGCCCCTTCCTTCGGCGAAAGAAGACGGCGCTCCGCGCCGCGTGAGGCTCGTCGCCCGATCGTCAACGGTCGTGGTCCACCCGATCGCGTTCCGCGCCGTCCCGCGCTGTGACCTCGGAACGAGTGCGCGCGCGGGAGAAGATTCGCATGACGCGCGACACGGGGCCGATCGACATCAGATTGGCGTAGACCTCGGGGTGGGTGAGGCGAGACAGCGCGACCATGAGAACGAACGCCATCGGACCGACGACGAGCAGCGCCGCCAGCTGCACCCAGACCCCGAGGGGTGTCAGCACGCCGCCGAGCGCATACACGGCCGCCGCGACGGGGAGCGCGACGAGCCAAGGCTCCGCGAAGAGCTGCAGCGCCGTCGCGGCGCGGAGCGCGCCCGGACGCCCCGCAAGCCAGATCGCGAGCGGAACGCTCACGCCCCACAGGATGGTCGTGGCGACCGCCATCGGCAACGCGCCCGACCGCGCCACTGCGACCGCCGCCGCAAGCCCGCAGAGGAAGTGGATCGCCTGCCAGATCATGGTCACACGAAAGCGTGCCTGCGCCTTGATCAGCGCCAACGTCGGGGCAAGCGCGAAGACGAATCCCTGCGAGATGCAGAGGATCTGGAAGACCGGGAGCGCCTCATCCCACTTCGGGGAGAAGAGCAGTGCGAAGAGCGGCTCCGCAAGCGCGGCCTGAAGCAGCGCGACGGGAACGGCCACGAAGCCGAGGGTCCGCAGCGCGCGGGCGTAGCCTGCGACCTGACGGGCGGGGTCGTGCGCAAGCCGCCCGAGCACGGGCTGCAGCACGGTGCCGAGCTGCTGCGCGATCACCGCAGTCGCCTGCACGGCGAGCATCATCGCGAACGCGAAGAGTCCTGTCTGCGTCTCATCCGACATCCGGCCGAGGACAAGCAGCGGCAACGCCACCACGGCGGTGTGGATGTACTGCGCGAGCGCGGCGAGCGCAAAGTCGCGACCAAGATGGATCTCATCGACCGGCGAAGCGCCGCCCTCTCCGATCGATCGCACTGCATGAAGCGGACCTGTCGCCCACCGGAAGGCGATCGCACGCGCAACCGTGCCGATCAGGTACGGAAGGACGATGGCCGCCGCCCCCGCGCCGATGACCGCGAGCAGGAGCGTCAGCAGCGTGGACCCGAGCTGGATCCCGCCGTCGAGCACCACGATCTTCCTGTATCGCAGCTGGGCGCGGAGCACCGCCAGCGGGACGGAGGAGTACGCCCACGCGGAGGTGCGAAGGCCGAGTGCCGCGATCAGCAGTGCAAGCTCCGTCGTCGGGTACTCGGCGTAGAAGCGCGCGATGAGCGGAGACAGGGCGATGGTGGCGACCGCGGAAGCCACGCCGACCGCGTTCGCGATGCGGGCACCTCTTCGCACGAGATCGCCGAGGGAGGACTGATGCGCCACGAGGACATCGCACATCACAAAGGGCGGAATGACGGTCAGGAAGCTCACGATCGAGACCGCCAGCGAGCCCATTCCCATCTCCGCAGGCGACAGTGCCTGCGCCACGAGGTACATCGAGACGGCCGTCGCCACCTTGTTGAGCACCGCCTGCGCACCCATCCACATCGATCCCTGGGTGGCGACGCGCGTGAGCGACTGGGGCTGGTTGATTGAAGCGCTCGACGCGCTGCGGCTTGGTTCGGGCGCTTCACCGCTCACGCGACCACCGTGCCTCCGCGGCTGCCGCCCTGCGGACCTTCCGGCACGGCCGAGCCTTGGCCGACGCCGACCGTGTCGACTTCTTCATCGAGTTCGTCGACCGAGGTCTCGTCCCACTCCTGCTCGCTCCACTCCCCGCCATCCGTCGCATCGAACTCCGCATCCTCGCGCTCCGTCCGCAGTCGCAGGCGCCCGATCATCGAGAGCGCCATGAACAGCATGGCATTCGACCACAAATGCCCCTGCTTGAGCGAGACCAAGAGATAGAAGAGGGTGAGCCCGAAGAGGATCGCGAACGAACTGCGCGCCTCGGGGTCGTTCACGAACCGCCTGTGCAGCCACTGGCTGTCCCGAAACCCTGCATAGAGGAGCGCGACGAACGCGACGAAGGCGGGCAGGCCGAGCTCGGACAGGATGTCGAGCGGCACATTGTGAGAGTAGGGCTGCTCGGCCTCGAGGGAGTAGGCCGTGAACGCGTTGAATCCGAGCCCGACGACAAGCGACAGCGGATTCTCAGCCTGCGCCTGGACCAGGACGGCGATGTTGTTGAGGCGCGCCAGCGCACCCTCCTCGATGCGATCGGCATCCCAGCGCTGGGCACCGAAGCGATCGAGGACCAACGGCGCGATCAGGAAGACGAGCCCCACCACGATGCCGATGATGGCGGTGGAGGCGAAGAAGCTTCCGATGCTGCGAACCTTGCGGGCGATCGGAACCATCGCGACGGAAACGAGCAGCGCGAAGATCAGCTGCCCGCGCGAGCCGGACATGAGGGCCAGCGCCAGCCCGAGGACGACCGCAAGAATGCGGATCACGAGCGAGATTCCCGCACGATCGGAACTTCGAAGCAGCACCCCGACGATGACGAGCATGCCGCCGAGATCGCCTACCGCCAGCGGGTTTGTCCGTACCGTCGCGCTCAGGGCGACGCCGAGGCGCCCGCCCGCGCTCCGCACCTCGGGGTTCGCCATCAGTCCGATGGCGACGGGGACGCCGATGATCAGCAGGGCCCACCAGGCCCGGCGCAGCGCGCGGGAGTCGGCCGTCAGAAGCGGCGCGACCAGGATGAACAGGATGAAGTACGGCAACCCCTTCCAGATCATGTCCGCGGCGTTCTCGCCCGCGGGTGTCCAGAGCAATGAGAGCGCGGACCATCCGAAGATCACCCCCGTCAGCACCTGTTCGCGCGACAGATAGCCATGCAATGGATTCGGCGTCGACAGAAGCGATCGGACGGCGGCGATCCCCGCGACGATGGCGACCATGTAGTTGGCCAGCGGCGGGAACGACAGGAAGATGCCCCCTGAAGCCTGCACCAACTGCTCCGCCGCATACATGGCCAACACCAGGGCCAGCGCCCAGGTCGGGCGAAGGACGCCCATGATGCAGGCCGCGAAGAAGATCGGATAGGCGATCGCTTGAAGCATTGGTTGCCATCGCCCTGTCCCGAAGGCCTGCGCACGCGAGCGCCGACCCGAGAGACGGTTCGAAAGTTATGAGGTGGTTCGATAACTACGCGGCGTTCCGGAAGTCATGAGACAATCTGCCCGCGTCCCTCCCGGTCCTGGCCCTCCACCCGAGCGGAGCAGCCCGTCGCACGCGAGTGGCCCGCTTGTCTCCCGATTGGGCCCCCGCGTCTCTCCCTGCGGGCGCGTCGATCGTCCGATCGCGAGTTCTGGCGGGGTGGTCCGAATCGTGACGAGCATAGCGAGTACACCTTCACTATCGGATTCTGTTGGCCGCCTGCTCCAACCGACCGCGCCCTTTGCGCGGAAGTCCTTGACCGGAGGGGCCGGCGAGCCGACCATCTCGATCGAAGCCGCTCTTCGGTGACGGCAAGGGACGAGTTCGGCGCTTTCGGGAGGGAACTGCATGCTTTATCGCGGTCATGGTCCTGTGAAGTTTGGGATGTTGGTTGCGTCCTTGGTGGGGCTTTCGCTGCCCGGGGGTGCGGTGTTCGCGCAGGGCGCCCCTGCCCCGCTCGGTCTCGGCACCCTCGCTGCTGCGTCCTCGGGCGCGCCGGTGCTGACCGGTGTCTCGCAGTCGACGAAGCGGAAGGCCTCGACCACCAAGAAGTCCTCCACCTCGCTCGCCGCGAAGCTGAAGTCGAGTTCGACCACCAAGCCGAGTGCAACCGCCGCCCCGAAGTCGTCGGCGACCACGAAGGCGGCGAAGAGCTCGAAGAGCACCAAGACGGCGAAGGCGAAGAAACCCTCGAAGACGGTGACGCCGCCGCGACCTCCGCAGGAGAGCAGCGCCCCGCCGTCCGCCGTGGCCCCCGCCGCCTCGGGCACGCAGACGCAGAACTCGGGAACGCAGCAGGGCGGCTCGACCACGACACCCGCCACGGTGGCGGCGCTCCAGGGACCCGCTCCGCTCCACATTCTCTACAACGAGAAGCCGTCGGACAGCTTCACGGTGCCCGATGTCGGGGCGCAGATGTACTTCGGCGTCTATCAGAACACCGATCCGAACGCGCACACGGGGCAGATCGATGTTCCGCGCGTCGTCGAGGCCACCCGCGCGATCGTGGCCGCGAACCCGAACATGGAGTGGGGCATGCTCGACTTCGAGCATCCCTACAACGAGGTGCTGCTCGCGGGCCCGTCGGACCCGTTGTACGCCAACGCGGTCGCATCCAAGGTCGCCCTCATCAAGGCGGTCAAGGAGGAGTTCCCGAACATCAAGTGGACCTACTACGGCGTCCCGAGGCTCCCGTACTGGGTCGATGGCCAAACATGGTCGACGATGTCCGAGACGAAGCGACGCGAGCTGTTCGACCATGCGCAGCTTTCATACGGGCCGATCATGCGGGAACTCGACTGGGTTCAGCCCACGGTCTACGACAAGTACGAGCGGAGCATGGGCTTTCCGCTGAGCAACCTCGCGGCGCGCGATGCCGCGGAGCGCGCCTATCGGGTGGCGCTTGTGGAAGTCACGCGCGATTGGTACGCGCGCAACGAGCTTCAAGCGAAGCCGATCCTTCCGGCGGTCTCCCCTTGGTTCCTCGACGCATCGAAGGCGACGATGTTCCGGGCGATTCCGAGCGAGGAAATGGAGTCGGACCAGCTTCGCGCGGTGATCGAGGCGGGGGCACAGGGCGTCTCCGTCTGGAGCGGCATGCGCCACAAGATCATGCTCGCGACGATCAACTTCATGCCCAACTCCGCGTTCGGCCAGCTGTCGCAGTCGCAGGCCCGCAGCACCTTCGCGTCCGATGTCCTCGGCGGTGCCACGCTGACAAGCGTCAACTGGCAGGATCCCGCAGTGAAGGACGCCTTGGAACGAGCCTGCAACGAGGCCATGGCGACCATGATGGAGCTTGCCAAGAAGGTGCACGCCAGGCATCAGGAGGCCCTCGCCAATGCGAGTGGCGGTGGAGAGTCCTGAAGGTCGCCGGAGCGAGAGGAGACATGCTGGTCGCGGGGGGGGGGGCCGGCGCCCCACCCCCCACCAGTTCACGGGCGCACAAAGGGAAGCGGCCCATACCGCGCC
>CAYMSD010000111.1:1514-10249 GCA_964393015.1 uncultured Klebsiella sp. | reverse complement strand
TCGAACGCGGTCGAGAGGCCGGTGTTGGCCTTGGTGCCCTTCGCGTTGTCGAGGAGGTACTTGAAGCGCTGGTTGGTGTCGTCGGCCGAGCCGAAGCCCGCGAACTGGCGCATGGTCCAGAGCCGCGAGCGGTACATCGTCTTGTGGACGCCGCGGGTGAAGGGGTACTGGCCGGGCTCGCCGATGCGCGGGTGGGCGCGGGTCGGGTCGGCGGGGTCGTGGGTGAGGACGGTGTCGGGGCCGTAGCGCTCGCCGACGACGTAACCAGAGATGGTCACGGTCTCGGGGTCGACCTTGGAGGTGGTGCCAGAGGGCGTGGCGGACGGGGCCGTCGGGTGCGCGGTGGACATGGTCGGACATCTTATAGCGGTCGCGGCTGCGGCCGCTCCCTTTGGCGGGGATGGAGCTGGTGCCTTGGAACTGGTGCGTGGCACCTGCCTGGCACCTCGACGGTGAACGCGGCAGGTGCCAGGCACCAGTCTGGCGGCGCCCTGCGGAGAGGCCGCCGCCGCGGCAACTCCCCTGCTCGGGAGACCGCTGCGGGGAGTGCTCGAAGGGTGGAAACGGCGCTCGGCATGCACCCGACACCTCGACGCTGGAGACGGCAGGTGCCAGGCACCTACCAGGCACCTCTGGTGTCATACTGTCTGATATGCACGAGGAAACGAGCGTGGAAGAGACCCCAGAGCCCATCGCGACCGCGGCGACCAACCCGTCCGCCTCCGCGGAGCTCCGCTTCGACGCAGCCGCCACCACTTCCGCCTCGCTCGAGCTGAACGCCGTCCCATGCGTCACCGCGATCGAGGTCCACGCCCACGCGCGGCTGGTCGGCGCCGTGCTGCGCGTCGCCATCGACGGCGAGCCACCCGAGTCGTCGGTGGTCTTCTCGCGCGGGCTCGAGACGATCGACGCAGGCACCTCGCTGGCGGTCGACACACTTGGACTCGAGCTCCCCGCCACCCTCCTCAAGCGCGCCAGCGAGCGCGAGCCGCTCGACCTCGTCGCCACGCTCATCGACGGCACGGACGGCAGCCGCGTGTTCGCCACGGCCCGTCATCGCATCGTCGTCGTGCCCGCATCGCACTGGTGCGGCACGCACAACACCTGCGAATCGCTCGCGGCGTTCGTGACGCCGAACACGCCCGCCATCGCCGAGATCCTGCGCGATGTCTCCGTGCGCATGCAGAAGTCGACGGGAAGCGGTGCGCTCGACGGATATCTCTCGGGAAGCCCCGAACGCGCCCAGCGGCTCGCGGAGGCGTGCTACGACGCGCTCGCAGCGCGCGCGATCTCCTACATCTCCGCGCAGCCGAGCTTCGAGACGGCGGGCCAGAAGGTGCGCACGATCGCGGAAGTGGTCGCCGACGGCCTCGGCAACTGCCTCGATCTCTCCGTCACGCTCGCTGCGCTCTTCGAGGCCTGCGGGCTCTGGCCCATGATCGCCCTCGGCGACGGCCACGCGGTCGTCGCCTTCGCCACGATCGACTCGCACTTCCCCGACGCAGTCCTGCTCGGACCGTCGCGGCTCGTGAACCGCCTCGAGCTCGGTGAAGTCCGCGTGCTCGAGGCAACCGCGGCCTGCAGCGGCTCGGGCGGCTTCGGCGCCGCGCTTGCGACGGGCGAGCGCTGGCTGCGCGACGCGTCCGACGAGATCCTCGTCGTCGACATCCGCGCGGCGCGGCGCGCGGGCTTCCATCCGTTGCCCGAGCGGCTCGAGCGCCCCGCGCGACGCACGCATGCATCGAACGGCGGCGCGCCCGACGACGACTGGCGGGTCGTGCAGCCCGCTGGCCTTCCCCCGCTTCCGCGGCCGAAGCTCACGCCCCGCGAGCGTCGCCTCGATTCGTGGCGCAGGAAGCTTCTCGACCTCACGCTGCGCAACCGGCTCCTCAACGACCGCGATGCCGCGGGAATCCCGCTCTTCGCGGAGGGCGACGACGCGATCGCGCTTCTCGAGGACACGCTGTGGAACGAGACGCCGCTCGTCCTCAGGTCGCGCGGCGCCATGCGCGACATGACGCAGGCGGATGTCGCGGAGGAGATCAAGTCGCGCCTCCTCCGCTCGACGCTCGAGGACGACGAGCTCTTCAAGCGCGCCACGAAGGCGTTTCGCGACGCGCGAAGCTCTCTCGAGGAGACAGGCGCGCGCTCCCTCTTCGTCGCGGTGGGCTTCCTCGAGTACGCGGTCGAGCAGCGCAAGGACCCGCTGCGCGCACCGCTCGTGCTCGTTCCCGTCGAACTCGAGCGCATCTCGCGCTCGGAGGGGTTCCGCGTGCGTCCCGTCGCCGACGACACCGTGCCGAACGCGGCGCTCGTCGAGTCGCTGCGCGCGTCGCACGGCCTCGACATCGGCGCGTCGACGGGCCTCGGCAGCGCGCTCGTCGAGGACGAGCACGGACTCGACATCCGCGCGATCCTCACGCGCGTGCGGCAGGCCGTGAAGGATGTGCCGCGCGCGCGGGTCCTTCCGATCGCGAAGCTCGGCATCTACTCGTTCAAGAAGCTGCCGCTCTACGAGGAGATGCGCTCGCGCGGCGGCGCGCTCGGGAATCACCCGATCGTCGGCACGCTTCTCGACCGCGCGTGCTCGCCGACGATGCCGCGCGTGCGGCTGGTCCCGCCCGCCGCGATCGAGGACGCCGCGCCCTTCGCGGGCGTGCGGCTTCCCCTTCCCGCGGACAGCTCGCAGATCGCCGCGATCGCCTCCGCGACGAACGGCGCGACCTTCGTGCTGCAGGGCCCGCCAGGCACGGGGAAGAGCCAGACCATCACGAATCTCCTCTCCGACTGCCTCGCGCGCGGCAAGCGCGTCCTCTTCATCGCGGAGAAGAGCGCCGCGCTCACGGTCGTGAGCGATCGCCTCCGCAAGGCGGGCCTCGGCGCGTTCGCGCTCGACCTCCACGCGGATCATGCGACGAAGACGAGCTTCGTGGCGCAGGTGAAGGCCGCGCTCGAGGAGCTCGAGGCGCGCGCCGCGCCGAACGCACGCGCCTTCGCGGGCATTGCGGCGAGGGCCGACGCGCCACGCCTCAGGCTTCGCGCCTCGTGCGATGCGCTCCACGCGGAGGGCAAGGCAGGCCTCTCCGCATACGACGCGATCGACCGCGCGCTCGCGTCTCGGCCGACGGACGGCCGCGCTGCGCTCGCCGAAGGCTCGCTCGACGCCGCGGTGCGCCTCGACATGTCGGCCGACGACATCGGGTCCCGCCTCGCGGCCACGGCGCGGCTCGCGGACGCCGTGCGCGCGCTCCCAGGCGGCGCGCGTGCGGCGCATGCGGGCCTCGCGCCCGCCGCATCCATCTCGCCCGAGGCTGCGCTCGAGGCTGCGCGCCTTGCGCGCGCCGCGCTCGACGCGCTCGCACATGCGCGCCGCGCGGGCGATGCGCTTGCGGCAGCCCTCGGCGTCGCGCCGCGCACCACGCTCGGGGAACTGACGAAGACATCCGTGTTCGCCGCAGCGCTCGAGTCGGGGTCGCGCGCCGCGCCCGTGCTCGTGGAAGCCGCGTTCGCGCCAGACCACGCGTCGAGGCTCGATGCACTGCAGCGCGCGCTGGAGCTCGCCGAACGCGGCGCGACGGCGACGCGAGGGCTCGACGCCCGATACGACCGCGCGGTGCTGTCGCTTCCGCTCGCGCAGCTTGCGGGCGACCTTCGCGCCGTGCGCGAGAAGTTCGTGCTGTTCCGATGGCTCGCGGCGCGGAAGGCGCGCGGCGCGTTGGCACGCGTCGCACGCGAAGTGCCCGCGAAGGGCGTCGACGCGCTTCTCGCCGAGCTCGAGCGGATCATCGCGTCGGACGGCGAGATCAAGGCCGGCGAATCGGCCATGCGGGACCTCACGCCCTTCGCGGACGCGGCGGGTGCCGTCGACTTCGCCGCCGCACGCGCCGCCATCGGGCGTGCCCGCACGGCCGCACGCGCCGCGCGCGCGCAGTTCCCGCGCGAGCTCGCAATGCTCGCCGCCCATGTGCCCGCCCAGGCGGCGTCGGGCACGATCCCGCCGCTGGCGCAGGCCGCGCGAGAGACCGCGGCCGCGCTCGATGCAGCGCTCGCAGCGATCGACGCGCTGCTGCACGCGACGGGAGCGTTCCACGGCGAGTCCGCGATCCTCGCGGGCCTGCCCGAGCGGCTCGAGCGGCTCGCCGCGCACGCGGCAAGCCTTCCCGCGTGGAGCGCCTTCACGGCCGCGCGCCTCGACGCGATGTCGCTGGGGCTCGGCGCTGTCGCGGACGCGCTCGAATCGGGATCGCTCGACGCGCTCGATGCGGAGGCCGCCGTGGAGTCGGAGCTCCTTGCCGCGTGGGTGCGCCTTCGCCTGCGCGGCGAGCCCGCGCTCGCGGAGTGTGCAAGCGACCGCGCCGAGGCGCTCCGCCGCGGGTTCCTCGAGGCGGTCGCCGTCTACCGCAAGGGAACGCCCGACGCCGTCGCCGTCGCGGTGCGCGACCGCGCGCGCGCGGCGTTCGACCCCGCCAACGCCGACGCGGCGATGCGTCAGGCCACGCGCGTCGTCAACGAGTTGCGGGCGCTCACGACGATCCGCCGCCCGATCCGCCGCGTGATGGGCGAGGCGGCGCCGGCGCTCGCGGCGCTCAAGCCACTCGTCCTCGCAAGCCCGCTGTCGGCCGCGACGCTGCTGCCGCCCGACTTTCCGCCGTTCGACCTCGTCGTCTTCGACGAGGCGTCGCAGGTTCCCGTGTGGGATGCGGCCTGCGCGATCTCGCGCGGCGCTGCAGCGGTCATCGTCGGCGACTCGAAGCAGCTCCCGCCCACCAACTTCTTCGACCGCAAGGACGCGACCGAGTCGGACGACCCCGAGGCAGCGCTCGCAGACGCGCTCGAGCCGCTCGAGAGCGTGCTCGAGGAGGCGATCGCGTCGGGCATTCCGCAGCAGAGCCTCCTGTGGCACTACCGCTCGCGCGACGAACGCCTCATCGAGTTCTCGAACCGCAGGAGCTACGGCGGCCGGCTGCAGACCTTCCCTGCAGCGCACCGCGCGCATCCGAACCTCGGCGTCGAGTTCCGCTTCGTGGGCGGCGTGTACGACCGCGCGGGAACCTCGACGAACCGCGCGGAGGCCGAGGCGATCGTCGCGGAGATCGTGCGCCGCCTCACCGACCCGGACGCCTGCGCCGCGAACCGCTCGATCGGCGTCGTCACCTTCAGCGTGGCGCAGCAGACGCTGGTCCAGGACCTCTTCGACGAAGCGCTCGACCGCGACGCGCGCGTGCGCGAGGGCCTCGCCGAGAGCGCGAGGCTCGGCGACCCCGTCTTCATCAAGAACCTCGAGAACGTGCAGGGCGACGAGCGCGCGACCATGCTCTTCTCGATCTGCTACGGCCGCGACGCGTCGGGCGCGATGCACCACAACTTCGGCCCGCTCAACCTCTCGGGCGGCGAGCGGCGCCTCAATGTCGCCGTCACGCGCGCGCGAGAGAAGGTCGTGATCTTCTCCTCGATCCGCGCGAGCGACCTCGACCCGAAGAAGTGCATCTCGAAGGGCGCGCAGGACCTTCGGGACTACCTCGCGTTCGCGGAGCTCGGCACCGTCCCGACCGCGCGCGACGAGGCGGGGCCGCAGCGCGCGCTCGACATCGACGCGGTCGAGACGACGCTTGCGCGGGAGCTCGAGGCGCGCGGCTGGAAGGTCGACCTCCATGTCGGCCGCTCGCGCGACTTCCGCGTCAGCCTCGCGGTCGCGGACCGCAACGATCCCGACCGCTGGGCGCTCGGCGTCGAGCTCGACGGCGTGTTCCACCGCGCCGCGCCCACGGTCATCGACCGCGAGAGCGTGCGTGAAGGCGTCCTCGTCGGGCTCGGGTGGAGGACCATCCGCGTCAGCGCGATCGACGCGCTGCGCGACCTCCCGAAGACGGTCGACCGCATCGAGGCGGCCGCGCGCGGCACGCCGTGAGCGGACTCGCTGGCTTCGGTGCAAGGCGACGCCGCATCGGGCGTTCATCGCGCATGCCTGTCCGTCGAAGCCGCACCACCCCTTCCCGCAGGACCGATATTCCCACCCGACTCGTCGCGCTGCTCGCGGCGGGCCTGACGGCAAGCGCCTCGATCGCCGGGGACTTCGCGACCATCACCGCGCAGCCGCTGTCGGGCCAGCATCCCGTCTTCGGCGGGCAGATCGGGAACGGAGAGCGCTTCGGGCGCGCATGCAGCGGGCTCGGCGATGTCGACGGCGACGGCGTGCCCGACATCGTGGTGGGCTCACGCAGCGACCAGGACGGTGGAACCGATGCAGGCGCGGTCTACATCGTCTTCATGCACGCGGATCTGTCCCCGAAGGCGGCGACCAAGATCGGAGCCGCAGGCGGCGGCCTGCCGAAGGGCACGATCGCGGCAGGAGACATGTTCGGGTACGGGGTCGCGGGAATCGGCGACCTCGATGGCGACGGCGTTCCCGATCTCGCGGTGACGGCGCCGAATGCGGAGCGCAAGGGCCTCCCCGCCACCGCCAACAGAGGCGCGCTCTTCGTCTGCTTCCTCAACACCGACGGAACCGTGCGCGACTTCACGCGCCTTGACGAATCAAGCGGACTTCCGCTCGTGAACGGCGACTCGTTCGGGCAGGCGTGCGCGCATCTCGGCGACCTCGACGGCGACGGCACGCCCGAGGTCGGCGTCGGGGCGCCCGGCACGGACGGCGGCGCGTTCAACGCCGGCGCCGCCTACATCGTCTCGCTCGAGGCCGACGGCTCGCTCGACCGCTTCACCCGCGTCGATCAGCTCACGGCGCCGGCGCTTCCGGCGCTCGATGCATCCGACAACTTCGGCGGACGCGGCATCGCGGCGCTCGGCGACCTCGATGGCGACGGGGCGACGGAGGTCGCGGTCGGCTGCTATCGCGACGACGACGGCGGCCTCGACCGCGGCGCGACCTACATCCTCTCGCTCCGCGCGGGCGGCGCGGGCGGCGGATTCGCCGTGGAGAACGCGCGCAAGATCTCCGCGACGAGCGGCGGGCTCACGGGCCCGCTGGCGGACGACGACCTCTTCGGCATGACGGTCGCTCCTCTCGGCGACATCGACGGCGACGGCGTGCCGGACCTCGCGGTCGGGAACAACAAGGACGACCTCGGCGCGGTGGATACGGGCTCGCTCTTCCTGCTCGGCCTCTCGACCTCGGCGGCGGTCTCGTGGGAGACGCGCATCGGGACGGGGACCGGGTTCCCGGGGCTGTCGCTCATCGCAGGCGAGAGGTTCGGCCGCGCGCTTGCGAATCTCGGCGACATCCGCGGCGACGGCAGCACGGTGCTTGGCGTCGGCGCGGGCGCAGGCGTGCTCGGAGGAAGACTGTGGTTCGTCGTGATCGGCCCCGCGCGCAGCGCGGACCTCGACGGCGACGGAGCGATCGGCGGCGAAGACCTGGCGCAGCTCCTCGGTGCGTGGGGCACCCCAGGCTCGTCCGACCTCGACTGGTCGGGCGCCACCGATGCGGCGGACCTCGCGCTCCTCCTGGCGGCGTGGTAGCGCGGCTACTTCGCGGGATACTCGTACACGCCGCGCCCGGTCTTGTCGCCGAGCCGCCCCGCCTGCACCAGCTGCCTGAGCAGCGGGCACGGGAAGAACTTCGGGTTTCCGAGCTCCTTGTGGAGCACCATCATGATGTCGTGGCAGACATCGAGGCCGATGAAGTCGGCCAGGCGCAGCGGACCCATCGGGAAGTTGCAGCCCAGGAGCATGATCTGATCGATGTCCTCGGGCTTCGCGACGCCTTCCATCCAGGCGTGGAACGCCTCGTTGATCATCGGCATCAGCACGCGGTTCGAGACGAAGCCCGCACGGTCGTTCGCGGGAACGGGGGTCTTCCCCATCGCCTTCGAAAGCTCGATGGTGCGCGCGGTGGTCTCCTCGCTCGTCGCGATCCCCTTGATCACCTCGACGAGCTTCATGATCGGCACCGGGTTGAAGAAGTGCATGCCGATCACGCGCGGCGCGTCCTTGCCGACCGAGCTCGCGATGTCGGTGATCGAGATGCTCGAGGTGTTCGTCGCAAGCACCACATCCTCGCGGAAGGTCGCCTGCATCTCCTTGAAGATCCTCTTCTTGAGCTCGACGTTCTCGGTGGCCGCCTCGACCACCCAGTCGGCGGCCTTCGCGTCGGCCATCGAGGTCACATAGCAGATGCGCTTCAGCGCGGCGTCGGCCGCCTCCTGCTGCATCTTGCCCTTCTCGACGAGGCGCCCGAGGCTCTTCGCGTGCCCCGCCTTCGCCCGGTCGAGCGCGGCCTGGCTCACATCGATCTGGATCGCGCTGAAGCCGGTCTGCGCGGCGGTGAGCGCGATGCCGGAACCCATGGTTCCGGCGCCGATGACGGCGATGGTCTTGACGGTGGACATGCGCGGGAATGTAGCAGCACCATCGGTGCGCGCCCCTGGCCGCCGGGCGATGGGACGGCCAACTTCATCGGTCAGGCGATTGATAGAATCCACGCCTGGTCCCGGGCGGTTTCCAACGCCTCGGCAAGGCGACCTATCGGAGAATCGGCCGTGCAAGACGACGGGAGGAACGGCGAAGACGCATCGCTCGGCATCGAGCGCGACGCACGCGCCGAGGAGACGGCGCGGCTCCTGCTGCGGCTCGCGCGCGAGCGCCCTGCCGCGCTTGAAGCCCTGCATGCGCTCCTCTGCGCACTGCTCGCGCCACCCGAGGCGGGCGCGCGACGCAGCGACTCGCCCGTGTGCGAGGCCGTCGGTTCCGCAGAGCCGCGCGGGGAGACGGACGGGGAG
>CAYMSD010000111.1:0-1414 GCA_964393015.1 uncultured Klebsiella sp. | reverse complement strand
CGGACGGCAAGTCGGACGGGGATCCACGAGATGTCGACAGCGGCGGCGCTCGGATCGAAGAGTCGACGAAGGCGGCGGACACAGTTGCTCCGGCTGCGCCAGCGACACAGCCCCAGCCCCGTCGTGCGCACCAGCACACCGAGGAGGATCTTCGCAGCCTCGGTTGCCTCATGAGCAAGTTCGGCATGCCGAGCGCCAGCATGGGGCTCGGCAAGCCGACCGCGCTCGCCGTGGAGGCCGCGCGCGGACGCTGGGACGACGATGTCGATGCCGCGAAACGGCTCACGCGGCTCTTGAGGGCGCAGTCGCGGCGGCTGCGCGCGGTGCGGCTTGCCCTGCATGCGGGCACGCCGAATCCCCCGATCGACCATGTGCTCGCGAGCGAGAGCGTGGAGGACTGGACCGCGATTCCCGAGAATCTGCGCGGCATCGCTCCGCGCGCCCTGCGCGAGGGCGAACGCTGGTACGGGCTTGCGGCGCGGGCGGCCGCGGAAGTGCGCGACTGGCTCGCCGAGCATCCCGACGCGGAACTGGGCGAACACCGAACGCCCGAGGCGCTTCGGGAGCGGCTCCAGTGTCTCGCCAACGCGCAGAAGGGCGTCTACTGCTGGCTCGAGGAGACCTGTGGCGTCCGCGCACGGTGCGGGGTGCAGGACGAGACGATGGCGACGCTCAAGCAGTGGGTCGCCCGCGAGCATTTCGCGGTCTTTCTTCCCTCGGGCCTGAAGCTGGCCCAGCGGATCACGAGCGCGGAGCGGGAGTACACCGAGCGGGCGCTCGCGCGCTTCGAGCTTGAGCACGCTTCGCCCGATCCGCGCACGGTGCCTGGAGCGCCTCCCTCCGACGGCACGGCGGGAACGGCGGCGGCGGCGATCGTCGAGCCGAAGCCTTCCCACGCGGGGAGGCAAGGGCGCTTCGAGTCCGTCGTGGACGCGTATCGTGCGGCACGCGACGAGCTCTCGGACGGCCTCATCCTCTTCACAGACCGCGCGGAGGACTCCGCCGAGGACTCCGCGTTCCTGCGACCCGACGAGGTGTACGACTTCTTCCGCGCGATGCACGGGATCGCACACGAGCTTCGGCACGGCCAGCTCGAGGGCCGCAGGCTCGACCTGGTGTTCGCCGACCGCGGGTTCAGGAGCAAGCCCAGCTCAGCGCAGACACGCAGGCGCTACCACCGCTTCTACCACATGCACCTGGATGGACGGGAAGTCGATCTCTCGCAGCATGTGACGCTCGGCTCGCGAAACCAGAACACCTGCCTGTCGATCCACTGGTGGCACGACAAGGAAAGAGGCCGGTTCGTGATCGGCCACTGCGGGAAGCATCTGCCGAACACACTGACGTGATCTGAGCGGTCGCGGCTGCGGCCGCTCCCTCTGGCGCGCACGCCGCGCCGTGCAAACTCCGCGGC
>CAYMSD010000110.1:7991-10464 GCA_964393015.1 uncultured Klebsiella sp. | reverse complement strand
GACTGGCGCGCGATCAACCTCTGGTACCGAAAGCTCCGCCACGACCGGCGCAGCGCCACGCTTCTCACCGCGCTCGCCGAAGACCTCGCGAAGGAGGGCCTCGTCTTGATCGACTCGACCACCTACATCCCCGACCACATGGCTTCGGAGGGCGTGATGACCACGCGCCAGCCGAGCGACGAGCAGCGCGGCGACATCGCCTTCGGCTGGCCGCTCCTCAAGCAGGTCGGCTCGCTCGACATCGGGCAGGCGATCGCGGTGCGCGAGAAGGATGTGATCGCGGTCGAGGCGGTCGAGGGCACCGACCGCATGATCCAGCGTGCGGGCGAGCTCTGCCGCCGCAAGGGCTGGACGCTGCTCAAGACCGCGCGCCCGGGCCACGACATGCGCGCCGACGTTCCCACGATCGGCGTCGCGACGATCGAGTCGATGCACAAGGCCGGCGGCGGCTGCATCGCCGTCGGCGTCGGGCGCGTGATCCTCGTCGACCGCCCCGCGGTGCTCGCCGCGGCCGACCGGCTCGGAATCGCGGTCGTCGGCGTGCGGGATGCGTAAAAACCCCTAGGAAACACGGCCTCTCCGCGCATCGCGCCCGCGGCGGCGCGGTGCGGTTTCGGCTATACTTTCGGCTCCCCTCCGAGGAGGTCTGAAAGGACCGTTTTCCCGATGGCAGAAGGCGCGAACAACCCACCGAGCTACGGCGACGGACAGCCTCCGCAGCACGACAACATCATCGATCTCGACATCGATCGCGAGCTGCACGAGAGCTACCTCACCTACGCGATGAGCACGATCATGGATCGTGCGCTGCCCGATGTGCGCGACGGCCTCAAGCCCTCGCAGCGCCGCGTGCTCGTTGCGATGAACGACCTCAAGCTGTCGCCGGGCAGGAAGCAGATCAAGTGCGCCAAGATCTGCGGCGACACGAGCGGCAACTACCACCCGCACGGCGAGGCCGTCATCTATCCGACGCTCGTGAACCTCGGGCAGGACTGGAAGACGCGCTACATGCTCGTCGACAAGCAGGGCAACTTCGGCTCGATCGAGGGCGACCCGCCCGCGGCGATGCGCTACACAGAGGCGCGCATGACCGCCGCGGCCATGACGCTGATGGAGGACCTCGACAAGGAGACCGTCGACTTCAAGGCGAACTACGACGAGCGGCTCATGGAGCCGTGCGTCCTGCCGGCGAAGTTCCCGAACCTCCTCGTGAACGGCTCGTCGGGCATCGCCGTCGGCATGTCGAGCACGATGCCGCCGCACAACCTGCGCGAGATCTGCGGCGCGATCGTCGCGACGATCGACGACCCGCTCATCGGCGTCGAGCGCCTCATGGAGTTCGTGCCGGGCCCCGACTTCCCGACCGGCGGAATCATCATGGGCCGCCGCGGCATCATGGAGGCCTACGCCACGGGCCGCGGGCGCCTCGTCGTGCGCGGGCGTATCCACTTCGAGAAGGTGAACCAGCGCGACGCGATCGTGATCGACGAGATCCCCTACCAGGTCTCGCAGGCCGCGCTCATCGAGAAGATCGTCGAGGCCGCGAAGGAAGACCGCATCCAGGACATCGCCGATGTGCGCAATCACTCGGGCCGCGACGCCCGCACGCGCATCCAGATCGTGCTCAAGAAGGGCGCCGATCCGGCCATCGTCGAGAAGCAGATCTACGAGTTCACGCCGCTCCAGTCGAGCTACTCGATCCAGAACATCGCGCTCGTCAACCACCAGCCGCGCACGCTGTCGCTGCGGCAGCTGATCCAGTGCTACATCGACCACCGCTGCGATGTGATCCGCCGCCGCTGCGAGTTCGAGCTCCGCCAGGCGCGCCAGGCCGCGCACAAGCTGGAAGGCCTCATCTACGCGGTGTGCGACATCGACGAGGTCATCCGCCTCATCCGCACGAGCCGCACCCGCGAGGAGGCGATCGAGCGCCTCATGGAGCGTGCGTTCCGCATCCCGAGCGACTACCCGCGCATCGACATCGTGCCCGCGCGGCTCGTCGAGCGCGCCGAGGAGCTCCACGCGGCCGGCAAGGGCGGCGTGTCGCTCACGCGCGTCCAGGCCGAGGCGATCGGCGCGCTGCGCCTCATCCAGCTCGTCGGCCTCGAGATCGAGAAGCTCGCGAAGGAGCTCAACGAGCTGCTCGCGACGATCGACGAGCTCGAGGCGATCCTCGCGGATCCGCGTCGCATCCTCGCGATCGTGCGCGCCGACACCATCGCGCTCGCCGAGCGCTTCGGCGACGACCGCAAGACCGCGATCGAGGGCAACGAAGCCGAGGACTTCGAGCTCGGCGAGCTCGTGCCCGAGCACACCGCCGTCCTCACCGTCAGCCACGCGGGCTATGTCAAGCGCCTTCCGCTCGACACCTACAGGACGCAGGGCCGCGGCGGCACCGGCATCAAGGGCTCCGACGCCCGCGACGACGACTATGTCGAGCAGGTGCTCGTCTGCGGCTCGCACGACGACCTCC
>CAYMSD010000110.1:3521-7891 GCA_964393015.1 uncultured Klebsiella sp. | reverse complement strand
CGCGACGACGACTATGTCGAGCAGGTGCTCGTCTGCGGCTCGCACGACGACCTCCTCTGCTTCACGAACACGGGCCGCGTCTTCCGCATCAAGGTCTGGCAGATCCCCGAGATGGCGCGCACCGCGAAGGGCCGCGCGATCGTGAACCTGCTCGACCTGCGCGAAGGCGAGAAGATCCGCACCTTCCTTCCGATCGAGGACTTCGAGAAGAAGGAGGACTACCTCGTCTTCGCCACCTCGAAGGGCCGCGTGAAGCGCACGAGCCTGAAGGACTACCGCAACGTGAACCGCGCGGGCATCATCGCCGTCGCGCTCAACGACGGCGACAACCTCGTCGGCGTGATCTCGACCTCGGGCAGCGACCATGTGCTCCTCGCGACGCGCGAGGGCATGGCGATTCGCTTCGAGGAGGACGACGCGCGCGTGATGGGCCGCGACGCCGCGGGCGTGAAGGGCATCGAGCTCGCCGACACCGACGAGGTCGTCGGCATCGTGCGCTGCGACGATGCGCGCGCGCTTCTCACCGTCACGACGAAGGGGTATGGCAAGCGAACGGCCTTCTCCGAGTACCTCGTCCAGAGCGAGGACGGCTCGACCCGCGCCCAGTCGCGCGGCGGCAAGGGCCGCATCGACATCCAGACCACCGACAAGAACGGCCTCGTCGTCGCCGTGCTTCCGATCGCGCCCGCCGACTCGGTCGTCGTCGTGAGCGAGGGCGGCATGCTCGTGCGCGTGCCCGCCGACTCGATCCGCGAGGTCGGCCGCAACACGCAGGGCGTGCGCGTCGTGCGCCTCAAGGACGGCGACGCGGTCGTCGGCGTCGCCAGCGCGCCGATGGAGGAGGGCGAGGCGAAGCCCGCCGACGCGGCGGGCGATCCTCCGCCTGAGGAAGGCGCAGGCACGGGCGCATGAGCCTCTTCCGCGTCCGACGCTCGCCCGCAGAACCGCGCATCGAGCTCGCGCCGCTCATCGATGTGATGCTCTTCCTGCTGACCTTCTTCATCTACAGCGTGATGCTGATGGAGCGGGTCGACCTCGTGCCGATGGAACTGCGCACCTATCGCTCGGGTCAGGCCGCGACGCCGCTTCCCGCGGCGACGATCTCCGTCGATCTCGACGGGGCGCTCTACCTCGACCGCGCACCCGTCGCGCTCGACGGGATCGTGGATCGGCTCGAGGAACTCCGCACCGAGTCGCCCGACCTCGTCGTGTACCTCGCGCTCGCGGACGGCGCCTCGACCGTCGACCGCTCCGCGCTTCTCCTCGAGATCTGGGACCGCCTCATGCCCGCGGGATTCCAGGTCAACATCGTCGGGCGGAAGAACAGAGGCGCCGCGATCGTCGACGACCCGCTCCGCGCACCCGCGCAGCCCGCGGTCGGGCCGACGGCTCCGCCCAGCGCGCCGGGCGAGCCTACCGTGGGCGAGGGCGACGCGGCCGCCCCGCGTTGACCACGGCCGAGGCCGACTTGACCGGACCATGGACTGGATCCGCGCCAACCTCCCCATCACGCTCGGCTTCGCGCTGTCGGTTCTCCTGCATCTCTTCCTGTTCCTGCCGGCCGTCGGCCTCCTCGGCAGCGGCGCCACGGCGCGCGCGGAACGCGCAGCGCTCCGCGGCAGCGAGATGGAGATGGCGCCGCGAAGCCAATCGCGGGAAGAGGACGCGCAGAGCCGCGCGCAGAGCGCGGACAACGCGCGCAAGGCGCTGCAGGAGAGGCGCGATCGGCAGGACCCCGCCGAGCGCCGCGAGGAGGAGGTCCGCCTCGGCATCGATCGAAGCAGCGCCAACACGCTGAACTGGATCGGATACGAGGAATACGAGCGCCACCTCGCCGAGCTCGCGGAGGTCGAGCAGGCCGCCTACAGACTGGCGGTCGCGAGCGGCTCGCGAGGCGATGCGTCGCCGCTGCTCCCGCCCGCACCGCCATCGCCTTCGGTCGCCGTCTCGCCCGAGCCGAGCCCGCTTCCACTGCCCGCCGCTGCGCGCGGCAGCGAGGCGGAGACAGCAGGAACGCCGACGGCGGGAGTGCCCGCGGAGCGCCAAGCCAGCCAGCCGCCCGAGCAGCAGACCGCCGTCACGGACGCCCGCAACCCAGCGACGCAGCCGGCACCCCCGCTTCCGCCGCCCGAG
Source organism: uncultured Klebsiella sp. (assembly GCA_964393015.1). GTDB lineage: Bacteria > Planctomycetota > Phycisphaerae > Phycisphaerales > SM1A02 > QWPT01. Next base: position 5,758 of record CAYMSD010000110.1, on the reverse strand, counting down.
ATGGCGGCCTCTCCCGAGCAACGGTCGGAGTCGGGCCGCCCCGACGAGCGCACGCCACAGTCGAGCGACCCCGATGCCCCCGCGATCGCGCCGGATGCCTCCGCGGCCGACGACGAGGAGGACGCGAAGAAGCCACCGACGGAGGCGGAGCCATCCGCGCTTCCCGTCGTGCGACCCGCCGATGGCACCCGCCCCGCGCCTCCGCCTTTGGATCCGTCGCGCACGGACCCGCGCAGCGAGCCCCGCACCGACCCGACCGCGGATCCCGTGGCCGAACCGGCGACGCCCGCGCCGCCGCAGGATCCCAACTCGCCACCCACCGATCCGCTCGAGCCAGCACAACCCGCCGAACCGCCCGCACGGCCGTCGGAACAGCCTCCGTCCGAACGGGACGAGCCGGCCACGGACCCGGCGCAGGGCACCGAGGGCGCGGGCGAACGCTCGGCCGAGGAGATCGCAGGCGAGACGGGAGGCGGCGTCGAGGGGCCGACACCGACCGACGGCGCGACAAGCGAGCCGGCGGCGCCCTCGCCAGCGGGAGACCCGGGGGAAACGACGGCAAAGCGCGGCGAGCTCTCCGACCGCGAGAGCGACGCGACCTCGATCATCGAGGTGCCCATGAACGCGTGGCACCTCGGGCGCCCGCTGGCGGCGAGGGGCATCGTGCTTCGCCCGGTGCGGCCGCGCTTCACGGTCCTCAACCGCCTCGACGGCATCGCACGCAACCCGATCGGCGAACTCGTGCTCGGGAGGGACGGCGTGCCGATCTCCGCGCGCGTCGTGCGCTCGACGGGGAACCCGGGCGTCGACCTCGCCATCCGAAGCGCGCTGTTCAAGTGGCGCGCCAGCGGCGAGCAGCTCGAGAAGCTGAAGCCCGGGCAGACGCTGACGATCAGGCTGCGGCTGATCATGCTTTCAGACTAGTTTTGAGCGGCCGCCGCTGCGGCGGCGGCCTTTGGCGATACGAGCGCGGGTGGTGCCCTCGCCGCTGCGGCGGCGGGCGTGTTTTGAGCGGCCGCCGCTGCGGCGGCGGCCTTTGGCGGTACGAGCGCGAGACTCCGGCGCTCGCCCTGCTCACTCGGGCGCTGGGATGCGGCGTTCAGCCCGCGCCGCACAGCCGCTTGCGCCACTCGGCGGTGCGGTGATGGTCCGTGAGGTCGTACTGGAGCGGCGTCACCGTGATCATGCGCTCGTACAGCGCCTCGACATCGGTGCCCTCGCGCGTGTGCAGGAACTCCATGCCGTTGCCGCTCGGCCAGTAGTAGAGCTGCCCGCCGGGGCCGACGCGCTTCTCGTATCCATCGATGCCAGCGGCGGTGTTCATCGACACCACGCGCATCTGCGGCAGCGGCGCGTCGGCAGAGTTCGTGCGCGGCACATTGATGTTGATGACCGAGTGCGGGTCGATCGTGTGCTCGAGCACGCGGTCGATCGCGTGGCGCGCGATCTCCGCCGCACGCCGCCAGTGCGGCACGCCTCCGCCGAGATGCAGGCTCACCGCGATCGCGGGGACCCCGAGGAACGCGCTCTCGACGGCCGCCGCCACGGTGCCCGAGTAGATGACATTGATCCCGACGTTCGCGCCAGAGTTCATCCCCGAGATCACCACATCGGGGCGGGAGCCGTCGCCGAAGAGGTCGGGCCAGATCCGCCGCAGGCCGAGCTTCACGCAGTCCGCGGGCCGGCCATCGACCGCATATCCGCGCATCCGTGCGTTGGGGGCGACCTCCTCGACCATCAGCGGCTTGTGGAAGGTGATGCCGTGGCTCGTCGCGCTCTGGACATCGCTCGGCGCGATGGTGACGACCTCGCCGAGACCCTGGATCGCGGCGTGGAGCGCCTCGATGCCCGGTGCGTGGATGCCGTCGTCGTTGGTGAGGAGGATCTTCATGGGGCCGCGCAGTGTACGGCTCGCGCGCGGACGCGCCCGCTCCACGGGCGGGGCGCGACCCTCGTACCATGCCGCGCGTGCAGATCGCAGGGTTCATCCTCGCAGGCCTGAGCGCCGCGCTCATGGTGCTTGCGGTCGTCCTGATCGTGCGCATCGCGCGCGCAGACCGCGGCATTCCCCGCGTCCGCGAGGGCGACACGCTGCCCCCCGCGGCAGGGCTTCTCTCGATCGTCATCCCCGCGCACAACGAGGCGCGCGTGATCGAGGAGAGCGTGCGCGGCCTGCGCCGGCAGACGCGGCGCAACTTCGAGGCGATCTATGTGCTCGACCGCTGCACCGACCGCAC
>CAYMSD010000110.1:0-3421 GCA_964393015.1 uncultured Klebsiella sp. | reverse complement strand
TGGCGCATCCACGCCCGCGGCGGCAAGCTCGGCGTCGTCGACGCCTCGCGGCGCATGGAGGTCGCGATGTACGACTCCGCCCGCGCCATGCGATCGGGCTGGACGCGCATCTTCATCGAGAGCTGCGGGCGCAACCCGCGCAGACTGATCTTCGCAGGCATCGAGCTCCTCGTCGCCTCGGTGGCGCTGCCGCTGGCCTCGGTCGGCGCGATCATCGTCGGCGTGGTCGGATCCTTCCGCGGCACCGAAGGCTCGGTCCTCGTCGCCGCGAGCGGCTCCGTCGCGCTCGCATCGGGGTTCGCGCTCGTCGCGCTCCTGCACCAGCGCCAGCGCGCCCCGCTCGCAGGTGCCGTGCTCCATCCGGTCGCGGCCGCGTTCGTGGCGGCGTGGCTCTTCGACGGCGCCCGCATGCTCCTGCGCCGCGTGCCCGTCCGATGGGGCGGCCGCGAGTACATCCTCACGCCGCGCTGAGCGATCGGCCGACCGCTACACTCCGCCTCCCCCGTCGGGACACAGATGTACGCGCCGCTTCTCGCCAACCGCTACCTCACCTCGCGCATCATCCCGTTCATCGCGGTGGCGGCGGTGGCGCTCTGCGTCGCGCTCGTCATCATCGTCGTGAGCGTGATGACGGGGTTCCTCGACATGGTGCGCAACTCGGGCCGCACGCTCATCGGCGATGTGGTCGTCAACTACCCGATCTCGGGAATCCCCTACTACGAGGAGCTCATCGCGGACATCGAGGCGCTGCCCGAGGCGGCCGCTGCGAGTCCGATCGTGGAGACGCTTGGGCTCCTCCGCATGCCCTACGGCACGATCGAGCGCGCGGGCGCGGGCGCGGCGCAGTCGGGCGGCCAGGAGGTCGTGCGCGGACGCATCGAGTTCGTCGAGGTCTGGGGCATCGACCCTGCGTCGCTCGATCGCGTGGCGGGCTACTCCGAGCGCCTCTACTGGACGAAGCCCTCGCCCGAGGCGGCCGAGAAGATGGCGGCCGACGACCCGAGGCTCGACCCGTTCTACCACCGCGACGAGGAGGGCCGCACGCTCCGCTCGCGGCGCGGCGCGGACGGCATCGTGCTCGGGATCGAGGTCTCCGAGTTCAACCACCGCACCAAGGACGGCAGCTATCGCACGGCGGGCCGCAGGATCGACCGGCAGGACCGCGAGTACTTCATGGGCGGCCGCGGCCTGACGCTGACGCTCCTGCCGATCTCGTCGTCCGCGAAGCTCGGCGAGGAGCAGGCCCGCGAGTTCGAAGTCGTAAACGAGTTCCAGAGCGGCGTCTACCAGATCGACTCGCAGCGCATCCTCGCACCGATCTCCGCGGTGCAGGACATGCTGCAGCTTGGCGAGGCCGAGCTTTCCGACCCGCGCCAGCGCGACGAGTTCGGCCGCCCGAAGGTGATCGGCACCTACCCCGCCCGCGCGACGACCATCGTGGTGCGCGCTGCGGACGGCGTCTCGGCGGACCGCCTGCGCGACGCGGTCGACCTCGCCTACCAGCGGTTCGCTGCGCGCGTCGCGGCCGACCCGACCCGCACGCTGATCCCCCCAGACACAGCGTCGGTCGAGACCTGGGAGGGGCGCCTGCGCAACCTCATCGGCCCCGTCGAGAAGGAGCGCGAACTGATGCGCACGCTCTTCTCGATCGTCTATCTCGTCTGCGCGGCGCTCGTCCTCGCGATCTTCTGGGCGATCGTCCAGGAGAAGACCCGCGACATCGGCATCCTCCGCGCGGTGGGCGCCTCGCGCACGGGCGTGCTGTGGATCTTCCTCCGATACGGCGTCCTCATCGGCGTGGTCGGCTCCGCGCTCGGCGTGCTGCTCGCGTGGGGCGTGGTCGCACGCATCAACGACATCCACGACTTCCTCGGCACGCCGGCGACGCCCGCGGTGCAGGCGATCGCCTGGGTCGCGACGGCCGCGGCCGCTGCGCTCTCGATCCGCGGCATGCTGCGCAACTCCGCGCTCCACACCGTGTTCTGGCTCTTCGCGGCCATCGGGCTCGGCGTCCTCGCCACGCTTCTTCTCCTCCACAAGGGAATCGTGGTGTGGGATCCGAGCATCTACTACTTCACGCGCATCCCGAGCGAGGTCGACCGCTTCACGGCGCTCACGACGGCGCTCGGCGGCGTGGTCTTCAGCGTGATCGGCGCGGCGATCCCCGCTGCGCGCGCCGCCGACACGGACCCCGTGCAGAGCCTGCGGTACGAGTGACGCGGGAACACAGATGACGAGCGAAGCACTCCAGCATCCACCCACGCACGCGGAGATCCTCCGCGCGGAAGGCGTTCGCAAGACCTACCGCCTCGGGCGCGTCGAGGTGCCCGTGCTGCGGGGCGCGACCGTCTCCGTGCGCGAGGGCGAGTGGCTCGCCATCGTGGGCAGTTCGGGCAGCGGAAAGAGCACGCTGCTCCACTTGCTCGGCGGGCTCGACAGGGCCGACACGGACTCTGGCCCGATCCTCTTCGCGGGCGAGGATCTCCGCCGCTTCGGCGCAGCGCGGGAGAACCGCTATCGAAACCGCGATGTCGGCTTCGTCTTCCAGTTCTACCACCTGCTTCCCGAGCTCACGGTGCTCGAGAACGCGATGCTGCCGTCGCTCGTCGGCCTCTCGCGCCTCGCCTGGCTGACGGGCCGTCGCGCCGAGCTGCGCGACCGCGCCGCCGAACTGCTCGCGACCTGCGGCCTCGGGCATCGCCTCAAGCACCGCCCCGCCGAGCTCTCGGGCGGCGAACGCCAGCGCGTGGCCATCGCGCGCGCGCTGATCAATCGACCGCGCGTCCTGCTCGCCGACGAACCCACGGGCAACCTCGACGCACGCACGGGCCACGGCATCCTCGACCTCCTCGCGGAACGCCACGCAGCGGGCCTGACGCTTGTGATGGTCACGCACGACGCAAGCGTCGCCGCGCGCGCCCAGCGCGAGGTGCGCATCACCGACGGCCAGGTCGAGACTTCAGCGGTCGAGGCTTGAGCGGTCGCGCCTGCGGCCGCTCCCTTTGGTGCGACCGAACGCACGGGTGCCCTTGGACGAAGTCCAAGGAACGGATGATGCCAGCCGTCGACTTGCCCGAAGCCCCCGCGTCTCACCGCCGCCTGCGGACCGCCGCGAGCGGCGCGAGCGCGAACAACGCCACGGCGCCCGGCGCTGGGATCTGCGTGAACATCACGGCGCGTCCGAACGAGACATGCGTGCCGACCAGCACGACATGATTGAACGGCAGCGTGCTCGTGAAGCCGTAGAACCGCGTCGGTCCTGGGAAGGCGCTGGCCGGATCCCAGAACAGAGATCCCACATGGGTCGAGCCGAAGTAGGCTGAGACGCCCAGCGCTTGCACGAACTCGGGTCGGAACAGCCAGTCAATCGCGAAGGCCGTGGCGATGGGTTGGGAGAAAACGAAGCTGCGCGACCATACCT
>CAYMSD010000109.1:5488-10506 GCA_964393015.1 uncultured Klebsiella sp. | reverse complement strand
GCGGCACGGTGAGACTGCAGCCCGCCGCGAGGACGGGGAGGACCGCCGCGAGGACCGGCGCTGCGATGCGGGCGAGGGGGCGCGCGAAGCGATCGATGAGGTGACGACGAACCGGCTGAGGCACCGAGGCATTATGTGGTGGAATCATCGAGAAGAGGATGAGAGAACCCCACCCCCCGCGCGGACTCCTTCCGCCACGCCCACCCCTCGGGCCTGCGAAGGAGTTTCGCCATGTCACGCAGCGCATCTCTCGCCTTCTCCACTGCTCTCGCCGCCCCGCTTCTTGCCCTCGCGTGCGCCTGCTCCCTGGCGCATGCGGACTTCGTGTACGGACTGAACGCGGTCGGCAGCAAGGGCATCTATCGAATCGACACGATCACCGGCGCGACGACGCTCGTGGCCGCGACGCCGTCGCTGAATGCCAGCAGCACGAGTGGCAACGGCCTTGCGTACGACGCCGCGAACAGCGCCTTCTACTATGTGCGCCAGAGCGGCACCACGCGGTTCTTCATGCGCAATGTGGGCGGCGTCGAGACGACGCTCGGCGCGATCACCGCGCCTGGCGTGGTGTACTCGGGCACCTTCTACAACGGCAGCTTCTGGGCCATTCGGAACGGCACTGCGAACTCGATTCTTCGGCTGACGCCCGCCGGGGCTGGGTTCACGCAGAGCGTGCTGCCGCTTGCCTTCCCCTACAACGCGACCTTCGGCGACATCGCGTCGAACACAGCCGGCCTCACCTATGCGGCGTGCTCTGCGGGCTTCATCCGCTTCGACCTGAATGCGCTCGGTGCGCCGTCGACGATGCTGAATCCGTCGGCGTCGTCAAGTGCGCAGATCGCCTTCGGAAACACGGGGCTCTTCGCGATGCTCGGCTCGAACATCTACTCGGTGAACCTTGCGAACGGCGTGCGCACCTTCACCGCTGCGACGGCGCCGGGGCTGAGCTTCAACGACCTCGCGTCGATCCCCGCGCCGGGCGCGTTCGCGCTGCTCGGGCTCGGCGGGTTCGCGGGTGCCGGCGCGCGCAGGCGACGGTGAGGGGCGGGCGGGAACGATCGAATTCCGCGCGATTTCGCCTGGATTTCGCTTGGATTTCGCTCTCGAGATACCCCGCGAGACCCCTCTCGAAATCCCTCTCGAAACCCGCCGCCCCGACTCGCCCGACCGCGCCGCTCGACCTACAGTTGCCGCCACTCGGGCGACGCGCCGCGCGCCCCGTTCAGGTGAGCAACCACATGACCCCCAGCGCACTTCCATCGGCTGCAGCACCCGCCGCATACCAGTCCATCGTGGTCGGAACCGACTTCACGCCGTGCTCGGCCGTCGCCATCGCACAGGCGATGCGCATCGCAGCGTGGTCGGGCGCGAAGCTCTCCGCCGTGCATGTGATCGACACGACGGTGGTGATCGAGCTCGAGAGCGTGCTCTCGGAGTTCCAGCAGGCCGTGCGCGGCAACCTCGCCGACGCAGCGCGGAACGCCTGGCGCGACTTCGCGGCCGCGATTCCGGGCGCGGACGCCTTGCCGATCGAGATCAAGATCAACAACCGCATCGCGGGCGTGCTCGAGCACGCGCAGACGGCGCACGCAGACCTCCTCGTCGTCGGCGCGTTCGGCGACCGCCGCCCCGATGTCGGCTTCGGCACCCTCGCGACCGCGTGCGTGCGCAAGTGCCCGTCGGATGTCCTTCTCGTGCGCGACACGCAGAAGGGCCCGTTCCGCACCATCGTGGCGGGCGTCGACTTCTCGGAGACCTCGCTGAAGGCGCTTCACCGCGCAGCGCAGATCGCTGCGAAGGAAGGCGCGGAGCTCCACGCGCTTCACATCCACGATGCGCCTTGGAACAGGCTCCACTATCTGACGCCCGAGCCGATGACGCCCGCCGTGATGCTGAAGGAGTACAACGAGATGCTCCAGCATCAGCTTGGCACCTTCGCGCGCGCCGCCATCGACGCGAACCCCGGGCTCAAGCTGCACACCGTGTGCAGCGACGCAGGCGCCCACCGCCTCGGGATCGCCGACTACGCCACGAAGGTCGGCGCCGACCTCACCGTGCTCGGCACGCGCGGCAAGACGAACCTGCGCGACATGCTGCTCGGCAGCACCGCCGAACGCGTGCTGGCGGAATCGCGGTGCTCGGTGCTGGCGGTGAAGCCGTGATCTGAGCGCCGACCAGGCCGTTCGACGCCGAATCGAGGGCTCTATCGCTCGAGCCGGTCATGCTTCGTCGCCTTCCCCTTCGAGAGCGCGACGGGATAGCGTTCGGCGTTCTTCGCAAGCTTCCGCTCGACGGACGACTTCAGGTCGATCTTCGCGACCGCCGCGAACTCAAGCAGCAGGATCATCACATCCGCCGCCTCCTCCTCGACGCCCGCGCGCGTGGTCGCGTCGTCGAGCACGCAGTGCGACTCCGCGTTCGGCACCCAGCGGAAGTGGTCCATCAGCTCGCCCGCCTCGACCGCGACGGCCATCGCGAGGTTCTTCGGGTCGTGGAACTGCTGCCAGTCGCGCTCGGCCGCGAAGGCGAGGATCTTCTCCTGGAGCTCTGCGATGTCGGAACGCGTGGCGGCGGACTCGGGGTGCATGCGGGCATCGTACGAGACGCGTCGGCGCGACCTCGCCGGGTCACGAAGCCTCTGGATCTTGCGGCTGTTGTGGCTCTTTCGGCTTTCTCGGCTTGCGCGGCGGCGGCGGCACCTCGTAGTGCTCTTCGTCCTCGAGGATCGACTCGGGAAGCCACGGAAACGCCTTGGCTGCGGCCATCGCCGCTTCGTATCCGCTGAAGGCGCTCCAGCCCTCTGGGCCCTGCGTCATGTCGACGGCGTCGCTGATCTCTTCGAGCGAGCGGAGCCCGCCGCCGACGCCTTCGCTCGCATGGCGCCCTTCGGTCGAGAGCCATGCGCTCATCGATGTGTCGTTGAACCAGAGCTCGACGCCGTAGTCGGGCCTGAACTCCGCGACGAGCTTCCGCGTGACCCGCGCCGTGAACGAACTGCCGGGCCCACCCATCGTGATGTACTCGGATTCGCGCTGAAGCACGACCCTGAGGCGGATGCTTCGCGGGTATCCCTCGCCTCCCCTGCCCTCGGGTCCGTACTTGCGCATCCACGAGAGATACGTCGTGGGCTTGACGCTCTCGGCCGCGCACGCCGCGGAAAGCAGCTCGCCCAAGTGAAGCCGCTTGCGGATCGCAAGGATCTTTCCCGTTCGCTTCTCGTCTGGCTTCTGCATCGGTTCCTCCCAAGTTGTGCGTCGGAGTGTACCGCCCGCCACCGATACACTGCGCCTCATGCCCACCCGCGCCTACGCAGCCCAGTCGCCGACCTCGCCCCTCGCCCCGCACGGCATCGAGCGCCGCAACCCCACCGCGCACGATGTCGAGATCGACATCCTCTTCTGCGGCGTCTGCCACAGCGACCTCCACTTCGCGCGGAACGAATGGGGTTTCACGCAGTACCCGGTCGTCCCAGGCCACGAGATCCTCGGCCGAGTGACGCGCGTTGGCGGCGGCGTGACGAAGTTCAAGGTGGGCGACCTCGCGGCCGTCGGCTGCCTCGTCGACAGCTGCCGCGCCTGCGACTGCTGCAAGAAGGGCCTCGAGCAATACTGCACGGGCGGCGCGACCTTCACCTACAACGGCGAAGACAAGCACATGGGCGGCATGACCTTCGGCGGCTACTCCGAGAAGGTCGTCGTCGACGAGTCCTACACGCTGAAGGTGCCTGCGAACCTCGACCCCGCAGCGGCCTCGCCGCTTCTCTGCGCGGGCATCACCACCTGGTCGCCGCTCAAGCACTGGAAGGCGGGTCCCGGCAAGAAGGTCGGCATCGTCGGCCTCGGCGGGCTCGGCCACATGGGCGTGAAGTTCGCGCGCGCGCTCGGCGCGCACACGGTGCTCTTCACGACCTCGCCGTCGAAGGTCGCCGACGGCCTGCGCCTCGGCGCGCACGAGGTCGTGCTGTCGACCGACGAGGCCGCGATGGCGAAGCACGCGGCGTCGTTCGACCTGATCGTCGACACCGTGTCGGCCGACCACTCGATCGACGCGCTGATGGCGCTCATCAAGCTCGACGGCACGATGTGCATGGTGGGCGTGCCGCCGAACCCGCAGCAGATCGCGGCGTTCAGCGTGATCCTGCCGCGCCGAAACCTCGCGGGCAGCTGCATCGGCGGCATCGCCGAGACGCAGGAGATGCTCGACTTCTGCGGGAAGAACAACATCGCCTGCGACATCGAGCTGATCCGCATGGACGAGATCAACCACGCCTACGAGCGCATGCTCAAGAGCGATGTGAAGTACCGCTTCGTGATCGACATGGCGAGCCTGAAGGGCTGACGCGCGCCGAAGGCTTCGTCGACGGAGGAGGCACAGCGCCGAGCGCGGGGATTTCGTGTTTTTGCGATTTCTTTTGCTGCGTCTGTTTCGTTCGTTTTGTTTGCTGTGTATACTTCGTTCAGAAGCGAGTTCCGACGAAGGGAGGACGACCATGCATCTGCGCGCGACCGAGCTTGCGACAGCCCCGCCGACCGACGCCGACATGCGCCTTGCACGCGATGCGGGTGCGCGGCTGCGTGCGGCGATGAAGGGCGCGTCTTCGGCGTCGGGCCGGCCCCTGCGCTTCAAGGTGCTGCACCCGCGCTCCGACGCGGCCCACGGCAAGGCGGCAGGCCGCGGAAAGGCTGCCAGCGAAGGCGAGACCGTCGAGATCCCGGGCTCGGCCGCGGCGCTCCTGCTGCACCTGCTCGGTCACATCGCCGAAGGCGAGGCGATTGCGATCGTGCCCGTGCAGCGCGAGTACACCACGCAGCAGGCGGCCGACTTCCTCGGCGTCTCGCGTCCGTTCGTGGTGAAGGAGATCGAGGAGAACCGACTCCCCGCGCGAAAGGTCGGCACGCGCAGACGGGTGATGTACGTCGATCTCATGAAGTACAAGGCGCGCAGCGATGTCGGCCGGCAGAAGGCGCTCGACGAACTCGCCGCGATTGATCAGGAGCTCGGCTTGATGTGAGGCGCCG
>CAYMSD010000109.1:2638-5388 GCA_964393015.1 uncultured Klebsiella sp. | reverse complement strand
ATGGCGAGCCTGAAGGTGTGATGGAGGAGGTCAGGGGCTGCGGAGACGAAACGAAAGCGGCCCCGCGCGAGGCGGGGCCGCTAGGGTCAAGCATGGTGTCGAGAATGGAGTCGAGCATGGAGTCGAGCGTGGCGTCGTCAGGCGTCGGTCAGAACGGGCCGAGCCGGCCGCCTGGCTCGCATCGGACGAGCTTGAGCATGCCCGCTGCGTCGCGTGCTTCGTACGCGGCGAGAAGCGCGGCCAACTTCAGGAAGCGCTCCGAGTCGACGCTCGCTTGAGGTGCGGGGGTCGGTGGGGAATCCGACTTCTGCAGCTTCTCCGACTTCTTCGTGAGGAACATCACGGCCTTCCGCACGAGTTCGGGGGGGACTGCGCTCGCGGGCCGGAGCGACGCGAGCAGGATGAGGAACGCGAGGTTGTATGTCATGCGCTTCCACGGATCGTGGAGCAAGAGCTCTGCCTCCGCGAAGGCGATGGCCTGCGCGACCTCGGCGGCATCCAGGTCCTGGAGCGCGCCCGCGACTCCGAGAGTGAACGCAATGGTGTCCCTCCTCGGAGAGGCGGGGCCGCGCATGGAGGCGCGATCCGCCATCTCGCGATGGACGGAATGCGACACTTGGAACGACATATCGCGCCGAGGCGATCTCAGCGCTCTCATCGGTACACTCTCGCAGCGCACATCGCCCGGCACATCAGTCGGCTGCACGATCGAGAGCGGCTCGCCGTGCACCTGGCTCTCCTCGTCGACGGCGACGAAGCTTGTGAGCCGCGTCTGGATCTGGTGGCGCACGCCGAGTTCCGCGATCTCGGGGTCGATCAGCCCCTGCTGCGACGGATCGGCGAGCAGTCGATCCTCGAGTTCGGTCACGCGGTCGCGCGCCCAGAGCGCGCCGAGCGGGAGCGGTGAACGCGCCACGGCCGCGCCGCCCGTGAAGCGGCCGTCGACGCTCGTGACCTCGACGGCGTTCGGCGCGCCGTCGACGAAGAAGGTCGCGGAGCGGCCCGCGAAGAGGTCGCGGCCCGAGTGGCGCCGCGCGCCCGCGACGCCGAGGCCGCACGCGATCGGGCCGACGAAGGTCGACTCGAAGCGGCGGATCTCCCCTTCGATGTCCTGCGCGTCGTTCACGAAGAGGGTCGTCCCGCCGCCGAGACGCGCGAGCCGCGAGAGGAGCCCTGCCGACGGCGCGAGCCCGATGCCGACCGTGAAGAGCCGCACGGCCGGGTCGAAGCGCCGCGAGAGCGCGAGAATCTCGCCGTCGTTCGCGACATCGCCGTCGGTGAGGAAGAGCACCGTGCGCACGCGGCCAGGGGCCACGCGGCCGACGCAGGCGCGCTCGAGTGCGGGAAGCGCCTCGGTGCCTCCGCGCGGGTGCACCTGTGCAAGCCACTCCGCCGCACGCCTGAGGTTCGCGCGCGTGGCTGCGACGGGCTCGCCCTCGAAGGTCTCGAGGACCGTGTCGAACGCGATGATCTCGAAGGTGTCCTTCTCGGTGAGCCCCTTGAGCGCAGCGCACAGCGCGCGCTTCGCGGCGTAGATGCGCGCGCCGCCCATCGAGCCAGAGCGGTCGAGCACAAACACAGCCTCGCGCGGGCACTCGAGTTCGGGACGGCGCGCCGCGGGCGGGTCGACCACGACGAGCGTGCGCTCGCCGTCGGTGTAGGCGCGCACGACGGCCTCAGCCGCGCGCGACCACGCGCGCAGGACGATGTCGCCGGTGCAGGCGGCCGTGTCGGCGGGGCGCAGCGTGATCGATCCGTCGGCCGCGCCCGAGCGGACAAGCGCAAGCGACGCTGCGAGGTCGGTCGCGCCCGCCGCGACGGTGAGCTCGAGGTCGAGCGCGGTGCCCCCGCCGAGCTTGATGGGCGGCGTCAGCCGCGACGCGTCTGGCGCGCGGTCGGTGTCGGGCTCGGTGCCGTCGCCGTCATGGCCGACGGCCGATCCAGGCGTGAACTTCGGCGAGATCGCGGTCGGGAAGCGGTACTCGAACCGTCCATCATCGACGCGCAGCCGCTCGACGATCGTCATGCGCACGACGATGTCGGACTGCGCGGGCACATTCGCGAGCGAGATCGTGTGGATGTCGTCGCGCACGGACTCGATGATCGCGGCGGTCTTCCCGCGTTCGCGCGCGCTCTCGAAGTCGGCGCGCGCCTCCTCCTTCTTCTTGCAGACCCCCTTCGCGACGCGCTCCCCGGACACGATCTCGAACGCCGTCACCGCGCCATCCGCGGGCAGCGGAATCGTGTGCGTGACATCGAGCGCGCGCGTCGAGGTGTTCGTGTAGTGCTCCTCGAGCACCGTGACGGCGCAGTCGGCGAGGATCGACGCGCGCACCACGACCTTCGCGAGCGGAAACGCGTGCGGCTGGGCGCGGCCATTCTCGATCTCCACACGCTCCTTGCCGTGCGGAATGCCGAGGAGTTCGCCGAGGCGTCGGGGCGACGAGGTCCTTTCGTGGGCGGCTGACTTGATCGACGCTGGGATCAGGTTGCTGAGCGTTGTCATTGCTTTCCTCCATGGGGGCGCTGCTCGCGCGGGGCTCGACGGGACTGTGGACGCTGTGCGACGACTGGCGTGCGGGCGCGCTCGGCTGCGATCGACGAATCTCTTCCTCCACGGGGCTTCGTTGTGGTGGCGTCGGTCGCAACGAGCGCTTTCGCAAGCGCGTCGGCGAGTTGCTTCGGGTCTGGGACGATCGTGGGGTCGATGAGGACTGTGACTCCTGGTGCGAGTTGGAACGGGCGAAGAG
>CAYMSD010000109.1:0-2538 GCA_964393015.1 uncultured Klebsiella sp. | reverse complement strand
GCGGCCGCGGGTGCGAATGCGGGTGCCGGGGATCGCGCGGGTGCGAGCGCCGGCGCCGGGATCGCCGGCGCCGACGGCTCCCCGCGACGCGCGCGTGGCGGGGCCGCGGCATCGGTCTTCATGAGCGCAACGACGAGGTCGTCGGTCGCGTGCATGGCGAGCCCCGCGTGGATCTGCGCGAGCGAGTGCCCCTCTGCCTGCAGCTGCTTCGCGACCACGACGCGCACGAGGTGCTCGCGGCCGTACATCGCGCGGCGCCCGATGTAGGCGGGCTTCGGGACGATGCCGAGCGTCTGGTAGAACCGAACCGTGCGCGGGTCGACCCGGTCGGACGCGCGCCCGTCGGACACCGACACCTCGCGCGCGTCGAGGATGCGGCTGGCCAGCGCCGAAAGCTCGTCGAGGGTGAGCCCCTCGGCGGGAATCGATGCAAGGAGATCGGGCAGGCGCGGGTGCATGCCGCTATATTACAGTAACAGTAATTGATGTCAAGTCGATGCTGTCGGAGTTGCCGCGGACGGCCGAACCGTGCGCCCGACCCGCCAGAGGGCCCTGCGACCGCCGCGTTCTACTTCCGCCCCCTGAGGTGAATCCCGCAACCGCACATGCGATCAGCGCGGACGGTGGCTCGCGTCCGCGCGCGGCTGGCCCTCTCGGCTTCCAAGCGGTGGCGCGAGGGCTCCCTCCCCTCCGTCTGCCACCCCCTCTGCCACCCCTTTCGGAGTTCCCCTTGAAGACGATCCTCACCCTCGGCACCCTCGCCCTCAGCGGCGCGGCCATCCTCCTCGGACAAGTCACGGCAACCGCAGGCGGCAAGGGAGGTCGAGGTGATGGAGGGCGAGGCGACGGCGGCGTCGCGGGCGGATCGACCGACTGCTCCACGGCGCCCGCGATCCTCCTCGGTGACAACCCGTTCGACACCACGGCATCGTCCGCAAGCCTCTCCGTGTCGAACGCCCCGTGCGGCGCGCACACGATGTTCAAGGTGAACTACTTCACCTTCACGCCGCAGACGACTGGCGAACACACCTTCAGCACCTGCGGCGGCGCGGAGTGGGACACGCGCCTCGCCGTGCTCTCGACCTGCTCGGGGTCGTCGGGCGTGCTTGCGTGCAACGACGACGCCTGCGGACTGCAGAGCCGCGTGACGCTCCCGCTGAACGCGGGCACGACCTACCGCATCGTCGTCGGCGGCTTCGGAGGTGGCGACGGCGGCGTCGGCAGCCTCGCAGTCTCGGAGGGCGGTGGCGGCGGTGGCGGCGGCGGCGGCACGGGCGAGATCGGCCCTGATGTGATCGTCGGCTCGATTCCCGACATCTCGAAGTGGGGCTCGGCCACCGTCGCGGGCCAGACCATCATGGCCTACTCGATCGGCACCACGAGCTGCAATGTCGGCGACGAGCTGCTCGACTGGTTCGTGTCGCCCGACAACCGCCACCCGTTCATCACGCAGAACATCTACCGCATCAAGGGCGGGCGCATCCAGCAGATCGGACTCGGCTGGGGCAAGCACGGCTTCGTCGCGCTGCAAGGGGGGCTCTGCGGTCCATGCAAGCCCGCACCGAGCGGCGCGTGGCTTGGGATCGGATGCTCCGATCCATACTCGTCCGGTCTCAACGGCAGCCAGTCGGGGCTCGGGACGCGCAGCGAGGTCAACGCCACGACGGGCTACTTCCCGGGCGTCTACAACAGCGGCATGCCGAACGCGCCCGCGACGATCGGCCGCCGCATCCAGGTGAAGTCGACCGACCTCAACCCATCGCTCAACCAGGGCGCGACCTACCTCGTCGAGGGCCAGTACATCCACTCGGGCGACGCCGCGCGCGGCAACGACGACAACAACGCGTCGTGGCGCGCGGTGACGGTCGGGTCGCTCACCTCGGGCGCGTACACGCTGACGCCGACGGGACCGACCAACCAGCGGCAGCCCGCGATCGCCGCCTGGCGCGCGGCCGACAGCTCGGTCACGCTCGTCGACGCCGATGTGCCCGACGACGGCCGCTTCATCCTCGGCTACACGGTCCGCGCGAACCAGGACGGCACCTGGCGCTACGAGTACGCGGTGCAGAACCTCAACTCCGACCGCTCGGGCCGCTCGTTCGAGGTGCAGCTGCCTGCGGGCGCCGTCGCCACGAACATCGGCTTCTCCGATGTCTTCTACCACTCGGGCGACCCCTACGACGGCACCGACTGGAGCGTGACGACGACGGGCGGCGTGATCCGCTGGAGCGGACCCGTGCACGCGCAGAGCCCGAACGGCAACGCGCTGCGCTTCTCGACGATCTACAACTTCTGGTTCGACGCGAATGTGCCGCCCACCGCGGGCAATGCCACGCTCGGGCTCTTCAAGCCCGGCGCGAAGGGCGCCGTGAACTCGATCGCCATCGCAGCGCAGGTGCCGTCGGCGGGCTCGAACCCTGCGGATCTCAACGGCGACGGCGCCGTGAACGCCGCCGACCTCTCCGCGCTCCTCGGGAACTGGGGCAACGCGGGCGTCGGCGACATCGACGGCGACGGCACGGTCGGCGCGGCGGACCT
>CAYMSD010000108.1:6382-10508 GCA_964393015.1 uncultured Klebsiella sp. | reverse complement strand
TCGGGCTTGAGGCAGAGCGCGCCGAGCTCGGCGAGGTGGTCGCCGATCCGCTGCTCGGGCTTCAGCCGCTCGGGGAACGCCGCGAGGATGCGGCCCGAGAGCGAGATGTCGCGCGTCTCGACATGGATCCCAGCGGGTGCTGCGAACATGCGGATCAGGGGCAGCAGCGAGTAGGTCGCCAGCATGGGCGCTTCGTCGGTGTGCGTGTAGATGATCGTCGGGTGTGCGGACATCGTTCTGGCCTCTCGAGATGGGGAAAGCCGCCGCGGGGCGGAAGGCGCGAATTGTACGGGATCGCGGCGCTTCGGCGGGAATCCGCGCGAGCGGGGACGGCTCCCCCACGCGTGCGCCGCGCAGGGGCGCTTCGATGCCGGCGGAATGCGGCGAGACGCGTGCGCATCCGCAGGAGACGCCGCGAAGCGGCACGAACGGAGCGAAAGCCATGACGATCGGCACCGACACGGAGCGAACTTCCACTGCGATCGATCCTTCGGGCGAGACGGCCCCTCGGCGCCCACGGAGGCGCAGGCTGTCGTCCCTTTCGCGCACGCTGTGGGCGCTGACCGCGCTTGCGGCCGCGATTCTTGCGATCGGCTCCGTCGCCTCGCGTACCCTCGCCGTGTCCGGCGCGCTTCTTCTCGCAGGCTGCACGGTGGCGCTTCTCCTCGAAGGCGTCGCGCGAGGCTGGGAGATCGCCGCCGACACTCCCGAGGCGCGGCGGCGGGTCGGCATGCGCACGGCGATTCGCATCGGGACCGTGCTCGTCGTGGCGTCGGTGGCCTGCGCGAGCGTCGTCGTCGGATGGAGCGGCCTGGCGATCGCGTCGGCGGCTGCCCTGTGCCTGTTCGCGCTCGTCGGCGGCGCCACTTGGCTCGCGGGCGTCGGGGAGGCCGAGGAGGACGCGCGCGTCAGGCCCGCGACCCCGCGCAGGTGACTCGCCGCGGACTTACTTGCCCCACGCACCCAGCACGATGGCGAGGTCGGCGGCTCCGACGATGCCGTCGCGGTCAAGGTCTGCGATCCCGCCCGCGGCGCCCCAGTCCGCCAGCACGAACGCGAGGTCCTGCCCGTCGACGAATCCGTCGCGGTTGATGTCGGCGATGCCGCCAGGCGGGCAGAGATCGGGCGAGCCGTCGCCATCGCCGTCGTCGCAGGTCGACCCGACGCCGCCCCAGGCGAGGCCGAACTCCTCCGCCTCGACATCGATGATCTCCCTGCAGCCGCCCGACGCGCACCGCGCGCCCCACCGCCGCACGCAGTCGGCCCACGACGGCTCGGAGCAGGCGGGGTCTTCGATCGCGAGCGCCGCGCAGAGCTCGCCGACGAACGCCTCGGCCTCGAGCCGCTGCGCGTAGGGCTGGAAGTGCGCCGTGTCGAAGAGATGGAACATCGAGGTGCGCCCCCAGCCGTACTCCTCGTCGGCGATGCGGCGAAGGTTGAGGGCGAGGACGCGCGGGTCGGCGAGCGCGAGGTCGTGCGCGACGACGGGCATCCAGTCGATGCGCTCGGCCGCGAGGGTCGAACCTCCGAGCGGAAGCTCCGCGGCGATGATCACGGGAAAGGCGGGGTCGCCGAGTGCGCCGCGGAGCCACGCGATGGTGGCCGCGAGCTGCGTGCGCCACGCCTCGCGCGTCACCTGCGCGGCCGCCGCGTCGTTGGCGCCGTAGTGGAGCACCGCGAGCCTCGGCCCGATCGCGGCGAGCATCGCGCCGCTCTCCGCGTGCTGCGTCGCGAGGTCGCCGAGACGCATGCCGCCCCGCGCGAGCGATTGGAGGACGACACCGCCGCCTGCGCCCGACTTCGCGCCGCCGATCGCGCGGAAGCGAACGCCGACGACCTCCTGCGGAGACTTGTCCGACACCCCGAGGACCTCGAGCTGAAGATGCCTGCGCCCCGCGAGGTCGAGCGGCGGCGTCGCGAGCGTGGCGAACGCCCCCTGCTTCGTCTCGGCTGCGAACGCCAGCGTGCCGGAGGCGACCGCGGGCGCGGAGGGATCGGGCGCGTCGAGGTCGGTGGGCGCGTTCCACCATCGCAGCGCGTGGCGCAGGCCGCCGCGCCGGACGACGACCTCCGCACGCACGGGAACGCCTTGGGTGAACCACGGACCGCCGACGAGCGATGGATCGGAGGCGCGCGCCGCGTCGTCGAGGAAGACGACGCGCAACGCCCGCGCGCGGTCGCCCTTCGCTGCGCGCAGCGCGTGCACCACGATGTTCGGCGGCGTCTCCGCGGGTGTCGTCTGCACGGCGCCGAGCGCGGTCGAGGCGGCCACGGTCGCGAGCCACTGCGGCGGGTCGACCGCCGACGCATTCGTGAACAGGATGGTCTCGCCCGCGGGCCCGAAGACGCGACTGAATCGCGCGTTGAGGAAGGCGAGGTACTGCTCGCCGAACCCGAACGGCGCCGTCTCCTGCGAGTCGCCGAAGAAGGCGACCCGCAAGGGCTCCGAACGCGCCGACTCGAGGAGGGCTCGGAAGTACGCCGAGTCCGTGACGGTGACGCGCGGCACATCGGCGAAGGTCCGCGTGTCGGAGGCGGCCGCCTCGGCATCGGCGCCCACGACGGGCGCGAGCGCCGCCGCGATGCAGAGCCACGCCGCCCCATACAGCGACGCCCCCGCGGGGCGCGCTGCTCTTGGCGATGGCGGGACTGCCGCGACTCGGGCTTCCACGCGCGGAAGGTACACCTGCAACGCCTCGAGTCCACGCAAAGCCGGCATCGGGCGGGGATTTCACGCACCCCTCGCCCGCCCCGCCGCGCGAGAACCCCCAAAGCGACCGCGGGAGGCGCCGAGACGGCACCCCCCGCGGGTTCCCTTCCTGAGCGGCCTCCGCGCCCGCCGTCACTCCCCGCGCGGGCCGTTCCCGGGGACCACGGTCACGGCACCCTCCGCGCGACGCGCCTTCGACTCGCCGCAGCAGGCCGAGAGCGTCAGGAGAAGCTCACGCCCGAGCATCGTCCGCCCCTGGTCGGTGAGGTCGCGCGCGCCGCGGCCGTACTCCGTCGCAAGCGCGGGCCAGCGCTCGCCCTTCACAAGCACCGTCACCTCGGTGCCGTCGGGGCGCACCGACTCCGCGCGGGCGATGTCGAAGAACACCTCGCCCGCGAAGCGCTTGCGCAGCGAATCGTTGAAGCGGCCGCGGGTCGCGTTGGCCGCGTCGGAGCCCGCGCCCACCATGCGGCGGATGGCGGCGCGCGTGCCGTGGTCGGGCTCGCGCAGCGGCGCGGTCGCGTGCACGATCTCGAGCTTCGGACGCGCGCGGCGGATCCGCTCCACGGCGCCCGCGTAGGCATCGAGCACGCGCGTCACATCGGTCGAGCGCGAGATGTCGGAGCACGAGAAGTTCAGCATCGCGATGTCGATCGACGCGCCGTCGGGCGAGAGCAGGAACTCCTCGAACGCCTCGATCTTGTCCTCGGGCTCGCCGTCGTGCTCCGCCTCGCCGTGGTAGACGCCCGCATGCTCGAAGAGCTTCGCCTTCTCGTCGCCGTCGCGCACGCGCTGGCGCACGTCGCGCTCGTCGAGTTCGCGCGGGAGGACGACAAGACCGATCTCGGGCGACCCGCGCAGCACCTCCTGCGCGCCCTCGACGATCTGGCGGCCGAGAGCCGTGTGCGCGATGTAGATGCGCTTCTCGCGCAGGTCGGCCCAGCAGGTCTCGCCGATCTGGTCGAGCTTCGAGCGGTCGCCCGCACGCTGCTTCACCACGGGCTCCTGCACCGCGGCGTCGCCCTTGCGCCCGCTCGACTGCTGCGCGCCCACGGGCATGGCCGCGCTCGACCCGATCGCCGCGCCCGCGATCGCAACCGCGAGGAACCCGATGCCGACGAAGCGGCGGAACTCCTGACTCATCGTTCTTCTCCTTCTTTGGACGCGACCGCGGCATTCATCCGCCGCACAAGCCCCACGCGGGCGTTGCGCGATGCGTCGACCGATCGTAAGGCTCCGCAGCGCGAAGTCGAGCACGCGCGCCGCTCGCGGCGCCACCACGAAGCGAACGGGGACCGCTCCCTGCGGAGCGGTCCCCGATGAACTCCCCTTGGAACTCCCCTTGGAAGTCCCCTTGGAAGTCCCCTTGTCGCGGCAGCGACCCGGCCCGCGCGTTGCACTACGCCTGCGCAAGCC
>CAYMSD010000108.1:0-6282 GCA_964393015.1 uncultured Klebsiella sp. | reverse complement strand
TCCCCTTGTCGCGGCAGCGACCCGGCCCGCGCGTTGCACTACGCCTGCGCAAGCCCCTCGCGGATCGCGAAGCGCATCAGCTCCGCGCGCGTCTCGACGCGCAGCTTCTTCATGATGCGCTCCTGATGGCCGTCGACCGTCTTCGGGCTGCGCGCGAGCTCGTTTCCGATCTCGCCGCGCGACATGCCCTTCCCGATGAGCCGCAGGACCTCGAGCTCGCGCTGCGTGAGCGAATCGAGGAGCGTCGCGGGCGGACCCGCGGGCGTGGCGCCGCGCGCGATGGTCCGGCCGTTGCGCTGCTTCGGCGGCTGGCAGCGCGCGCGAACCTTCGAGCCCATGATGAAGGTCCCTTCGGCGCACCGCGCGACGCGCTTCAGCCCCTCGACGATCTCCTCGAGGTCGTCGCCCTTCGCGAAGTAGCCCGACGCGCCGCAGCGGTAGGCCGACGCGAGGAAGCCGTCGCGGATGTGCGCGCTCAGGAAGACGAAGCGCGTGTCGGGATGCAGGTGATGCAGCCTGTCCGCGACCTCGAAGACATCGGGTCCGGGCATCTCGATGTCGAGGAGCACCACATCGGGCCGCTGCTCCGCGACCACATCGATCACATGCTCCGCGCTGTGGAGCATCGCCACGCAGCGCACCTGCCCGTCGGCCGCGAACTGCGCCTTCAGGCCCTCGATGAGGACGAGGTGGTCGTCGACGCAGAGGACCCGCACCGTCGGGCGCTGCTGGTCGCGCGCGACGGGCGCGATCCCGCCCGGCTCCGCCTGCCTGCGCCTGGCGACCGCGCGCGGCGGCGTCCCCGCGGCCGCGCCCATCGCCGCCGACTCGATCTCAAGGACGGTTCCGCCGAGAGACTGCTGCGCAACCCCGCCATCCACGAACGCCGATCGATGCTCAACCATTGCTACTCCTTGTTCTCCACCTTGTGGTTCACTGCGTTTCCAATCACTTCTTCCTTCGACCCGCCGAGCGCATGCGCGGCCGTCGAAGCCGATGGACGATGCCGCGAGGACTTCCTCGCGACGGGAAGCTCGATGCGGACGACGGTGCCCTGACCGAGCGCCGTCTCCACGGAGATGCGGCCCCGCGCCGCCTCGATCAGCCGCCGCGCGATCGGCAGGCCGAGGCCGGAGCCGAGGCCACGGATCTTCGTCGTGAAGAAGGGATCGAAGAGACGCCGCTCGACATCGGGGGACATGCCGATGCCGTTGTCCGCGATCTCGAGCACGACCCGCTCCGCGCCATCGGTCGCGCGCGCGGAGATCCGCACGCGTGCGAGCGCGGGATCCCGCCCGCGCGGCATCGACTCGGCGGCGTTGGTCAGGATGTTGAGGACGGCCCGTGTCAACGCGTCGATTCGCATCGCCACGGGGGGAAGCGCCTCGGGCATCACGGCCTCGAGCGTCCCGGGGGGCGCGACGACGCCACGCAGGAGCGGGCCCGCGTCGCGCCACCAGTCATGGAGTTCGGTCGCGGACGACGCGTCCGGGACGGACTCCGCCACCTCGCACCCATGATCGGAGTCGGTCGCGAGGAAGTGAAGCGCATCGGCCAGCTGCTGCAGGTAGTCGAGGCCGTCGCGGATCGCCGACAGGTGCGGGTGCGCCCGCTCGCGCACGCCGTCCTCGACGATTCGCAGGAGCGCGTTGAGGTGGGCGCGCACGGGCAGCAGCGTGTTGTTGAGGTCGTGGCCGAGACCCGATGCGAGCGTCGCCACCGATGCGACGCGCTCCGACTGCCGCCCTTCCGTCTCCCGCTTGCGCCGCTGCGACGCGTCGTGCGCGAAGAGGGTCCAGCCGCCGAGCCGCGTCGCGGGCGCAGAGACGACCTCGGCCGTGAACACCGAGCCATCCGAGCGGATGCCCGCCATCTCGCGCCATGTCTGCGCGCCGCTTCGGCCCGCCGCTCCCTCGCACGCGCTGCGCCACTCGGGAAGGATCTGCACCGCGGGAAGTCCGCGGAGCGCCTGCGGCGAGAGTCCGAAGATGGCGGCGGCATGCGGGTTCACGCCGACGACGACGCCCGTCGCGTCGACGTCGAGGATCGCCTCCGCGGCACCCTCGAGGATCTGGTCGAGCCTTCCGCTGACGGCGCGGAACTTCTCGGTCAGAAGCCGAGCCTCGAGCCTTCCGCGGACGCGTCGGCCGAGCGCCGCGAGCAACGCGCGCGTCGTGCGCGGACTCTCCGGTGCCGCGCGGAGGAGATAGCGGATGCTTCCGACCTCGCCCATCGACTCCGTGGAGAGCGGAAGCGTCACGATGGAGGAGACGCCCGCGCGCTCGAGGAGCGGCGCGACGAGGAGCTCGCCGAGCCCATCGGGCTCGCGGCCGCGTGTTCGCGCGGAGTGCGGATCAAGGGCGATCCCGAGGATCGTCTCCGCGAGCGAGGCCTCGATCCCCGCGTGGACGCGCGCCACGCGGTGCGGCTCGTCGGAGAGCTTCAGTTCCGCCACGCCGCCGACCGCGCCGAGGATCTCCGCACCCGTGCGGATCCAGTGGAGCAGGACATCCTCGAGCCGCGTCGCGTCGGGCGCGGATTCGAATCGGCGCACGAGCGCGGCCCTTGAGGCATCCCGGCGGGAAGAGTCCGGCCGAGCAGGAAGACCCGCCTGCACCGGCCCACGCGACGCCTCCTCGACACAGACGAGCCGCAGCGGAGCATGCTTCGCCGCGCGCTCGCCCGCACGGGCCCCGGTCCGGCGGATCTTGGCCTGTCGTCCACGCATGTCGTCACGGTAGCCTGAGGTGAGAAACCCTCAAGGAGCGATGCACGGGGAGTCTTCCCCGCTTTCGCGCGCCGCGCGTCCGATGCGCATCGCAGGGCCTTCGCGGAGGCTTCCCCGTCGACCGGCGACCGAGGGGCTGCAGAATCGCTCCATCCCGAGAGAGACGCGCGGCCATGCGCCCCCCGCGAACGGCCGCGAGCCCCTCGGGATTGTCAGGCGCTCGCATGGATTTCCCCGCTGAAACACGCAGGAACGGAGGCACAGGATGGACCAGAGCATGTCGCTTCTCGCACCGATCCGGACAGGCCGCGCGACGCTCTCGCAGTCGACGGAGCCGGGCCTCCAAGACCTGTCAATCTCGGACGAATCGGTCGAGATCGGGAACATGCCCCGTTCCGCATCCGTGCAGCGCAGGTTCCTGGTGCGGCCGCTCGTCGACCCCGAGACGACGCTCGACCTCACGGACGCCGTGATCGACGCCGTCGCACGGGAGCTCGGCAATGCCTTCGGCGGCAACGCGGTCCTCAACCGCCTCGAGGCGGCCGCGCATCTCGCATCGCTGCTCGGGGCCGCGGCTTCGTCTCGCGCCAACCGCCGCACGGGCGCGGATTCATGCGGTCTGCGGCGACCCTCGCAGGCTGTTCCGCTCGGACTTCCCCTCCACATCGACGGAGAGCAACATGCAGGATGAGACTCCACTCATGCTCGTCGTGAGCGACAGCCGCAAGGCGTCGCTCTTCACAGGCACGCTGTCCCACGGCGCAGGCGATGCGCTGCCCAAGGTGCGCGTTTCGCTCGCGGGCATCCTCGAGAGCCCGTGGCGCGACTTCCACGAGCACGGGCGGCCGTCCGCGCTCGGGCAAGGTCCGAGCGCCAACGCCTCGCAGCACTTCGCGGGCACCGGGCACGAGGAGGAGGAGATGGAGCGTCGCTTCGCGCACCAGGTCGCCGCGTGGATCGCATCGCGCTCAGCGGCCGCGCCCGAGGCGGTGGCGCTCGCGTTCGCGGGGCCGCGCTTCCTCGGGCATCTCCGCGCGGCCATCGCCTCGACCGGCTGCGACATCAGGCTCGAGCGCGGAGACCTCGGCTGGCTGCGGCCCGCCGAACTCGGCGCGCACCCCGCGGTCCGCGCCGCATGCGCGGCCGCGATGCCGAAGGCGGTCGAGCAGACGCGCGCGTGACCCGGCGCCCTCGCACGATCCACGACCGGGGCGTCGCACGCGCGAGGCCTCCTGAAGACGCACATGAGGGAGAGATGCAGATGACGACGCTGACCGACCGCCGCGCGGCCATGGTGGAGACGCAGATCAAGGCGCGGGGAATCGTGGATCCGCGCATCCTGCGCGCGTTCCTCTCGGTTCCGAGGGAGCGCTTCGTCTCCGCGCGCGACCATGAGCTCGCCTACGAGGACACCCCGCTCGCGATCGAGGAGGGGCAGACGATCTCGCAGCCCTACATCGTGGCGCTGATGGCGGACGCCGCGCGGATCGGGCCGAACGACCGCGTGCTCGAGATCGGGGCGGGCTCGGGATATGCATGCGCCATCTTCAGCAGGCTGGCGAAGGAGGTGCGGGCGATCGAGTGGCACGCCGGGCTCGCCTCGCTCGCGGCGACGCGCCTCGAGGCGCTCGATGTCGCGAACGCGCAGGTTCGGCAGGGCGACGGCACGCTCGGCTGGCCCGACGAGGCGCCGTTCGACGCGATCGTCGTCTCCGCGGGCGGTCCCGATGTGCCGAAGGCGCTGCTCGCGCAGCTCGCGGTCGGCGGACGGCTCGTCATTCCCGTCGGGACCGAGCCGAACACGCAGGAGCTCCTCAAGATCGTCCGCACGGGCCCGCACCAGTACGACCGCACCTCGCTCGGTCGCGTCCAGTTCGTGCCGCTCGTGGGAACCGAGGGGTGGGCGAGCGACGCGGGGCCGGTCGGCCCGCACAGGGCGCGCAGGCCGCTTCGTCTCGGCGCGCGGGAAGCCGAGCGGATCGCACGATTGATCGCCGACAGCTGCGAGGAGTTCACCTCGGTCGAGCACGCGCGGCTCGAGCCCATCATCGACCGGATCGGCTCCGCGCGCGTGGTGCTCCTCGGCGAGTCGACGCATGGAACGAGCGAGTTCTACAGGCTTCGCGCGCGCATCACCGAGGCGTTGATCGCCCGCGCGGGCTTCCACATCGTCGCGCTCGAGGCCGACTGGCCCGACGCGGCGACGATCGACCGCACGGTGCGTCGCGAGCCACCGCTTCCGCTGCGCGACCCGCCGTTCTCGCGCTTTCCGACCTGGATGTGGCGCAACGCCGAGATGCAGCGCTTCGTCGACTGGATCGGCCGGCACAACCAGTCGCTCTCGGACCCCGCGCGGCGCGTGCGCGTGCACGGGCTCGATCTCTACAGCCTCAACAACTCGATCGGCGTGGTGCTCGACTACCTCGACCGCACCGATCCGTCGGCCGCGTTCCGCGCACGCGAGCTCTACTCCTGCTTCACGCCATGGGAGCGCGACCCGACGGCGTATGGACGCGGCGCGTCCGCGGGCACGCAGCGCGACTGCGAGGAAGAGGCGCTCGCGACGCTGCGCGAGATCCTCGACACGAACCTCAGGCTCGCGGCGGACGACGACGCGCGGTTCGACGCCGTGCGCAACGCGACGGTCGTGCGCGAGGCGGAGCGCTACTACCGCGCGATGTACCGCGGGGCGCGGGAGTCGTGGAACCTGCGCGACCGGCACATGTTCGAGACGCTCGAGGCGCTTCTGGCGCGGGGCGGCCCCGATGCGAAGGCCGTGGTCTGGGCCCACAACTCCCATGTCGGGAACGCTTCGGCGACCGAGATGGGCATGCACGGGGAGATCAATCTCGGCCAGCTGGCGCGCGAGCGCTTCGGAGACGGCGCCTACATCGTCGGGTTCGGCACGGATCGCGGCACGGTCGCGGCCGCGGCCAACTGGGACGCGCCGATGCGCGTCATGCCCGTGCGCCCATCGCACGAGGACAGCTACGAACGGCTCTGCCATGCGTCAGGGCGCGGGATGTTCATGCTTCCCCTGCGGAGGCCGCACTTCGCCTCGCTGCGGACGGAGCTGCTTCATCCGCGCCTCGAGCGGGCGATCGGCGTGATCTATCGCCCTGCGACGGAACTCGTCAGCCACTACTTCCAGGCCACGCTGCCCGCGCAGTTCGACGAGTACATCTGGATCGACGAGACGCGCGCGATCGAGCCGCTGCCGACGCCGCGCAGCGAGGGCACGCCCGAGACCTATCCGTTCGCGCTGTGAGCGCGGCTGCCGTGAGCACGGCCCTTGGGCGATGACCGCTGCGGCCGCTTCCTTTGGCGGGACCGGAATCCCGGGTGCCCGCATGCTGAGCATGCCGAACGGGTGGTGTCAGCCGTCGACTCCGACGATCGTCGTTCCGCAGGTTCAAACCTGCGCGCACCCATGGTTTGTGCGGGCACCCGTGGTTTGAGCGGCCGCCGCTGCGGCCACTCCCCTTGGCGACACCGGAATCCTGGGTGCCCGCATGCTTCAGCATGCGGAACGGGTGGTGTCAGCCGTCGACTCC
>CAYMSD010000107.1:1432-10510 GCA_964393015.1 uncultured Klebsiella sp. | reverse complement strand
CCAGCCGTCGACTCCCACGATCGTCGTTCCGCAGACTTCGTTTGCGGGCACTCATGGCCCGCAGACTCCGCCCAGCGTGTTCCACGCCACAGGGAGCGGCCGCAGCCGCGACCGCTCAAGTCACGGGAACACGCCGCGGAGCTCGTAGATCCTGCCGATCCGCTCGAGCGCCGCGCAGTGCGCCGCCGTGCGCAGGTCGCACTCGTAGCGCGCGCGCGCCACGCGCACGCGGCGCGTCGCGAGCGCCACCTGCCTGCGGATGTGCGCGTCGACCTCCTCGCGGCGCATCACGCCCTCGCGGCTCCCGAGGCGCCATTCGAGCGCGCTCGCGACCTCGACCGCCGCACCCGCGATGACATCGGGCACGATCTCGATTCCCTGCCGCACGAGCACTTCCTCCGCGTCGGCCGTGATGTTCGCGGCGCCCACCTCGACGACCACGCGGGCGCGGCACTGCTCGGCGCGGGCGGCGTCAAGCGCGCCGTCGTCGGCGCAAACGACGACCACATCCGCAGGCGTCGACCAGAAGTCGCGCTCGACCACGGCGGTCGCGCCGTCGAATCCCTCGATGCCGCCGTGCTTCTCGCGGTGCTGCGCGAGCGCGAGCACATCGATGCCGCCCGCCTCTGCGAGCGCGGCGCCCGAGCAGAGGACGGCCGTCACGCGCGCGCCACGCGCGGCAAGCGAACGCGCCACGGCGCCACCCGCGTGCCCGAAGCCGACCATCGCCACGCGCGCCGTCTCGAGCTCGATCATCGAGTCGCCGAGGAGCTCCCCGAGCACCGTCGTCACGCCCGTCGAGAGCACGCGGCCGCGCGCGCCGAGCCCGCCGAGCTCGACCGGCTTCCCGACCACGGCGCGCCCCTGGTCCTGCCTGGTCGGCTCGGGGGTCGTCTGGGCGAGCGTGTCGAACATCCACGCCATCACCTGGCTGTCGGTGCCCGCATCGGGCGCGACGATGTCGTACGCGGGCCCGACCTGATGCGCGATCGCGCTGCAATAGCGGCGCGTCATGCGCATCAACTCGCCCGACGAGAGCTCCCACCCGCTCGCCTTCACGCCGCCGAACGCGCCGCCGAACGGAACGCGCACGAGCGACGCCCGCAGCGACGCAAGCATGGCGTGCGCCTTCACGGCGTCGAGCGAGAGCCGCGGCGCCACCCGCACGCCGCCGAGATAGGGCCCGAGCGCGTTCGAGTGCTGGACACGGTACCCCTTGAACAGCCTGTGGTGCCCGTCGTCCATCTGGACGGGGAACTGCACCATCACCTCCGTCTTCGGCTGGGCGAGGATCAGCTGCTGGTGATGCCGCAGGCCGACGAGTTCGGCGGCCGCCAGGAGGCGCGCGGCCGTCTCGTGGAACAGGTTCCCCGCCGCGGGCGAGACGCCGATCTCCTCGAAGATGCGCGCCGCTGCGGGGCGCGGCGAACTGGTGACGCTCGATCGTTCCATGGCGTGGCGAATCCTCAGGTCGAACATACGCCCGAAAGCGCGACCCGATTGGAAATCCGCGCAGGACGCGGCGTGAACCACATGGAAGTCCGCTTCGTCGGTGCGGTTCGCCGCGGCTGGACGGCGTATGCGGAGCGCCTTATCGGAGCGGTTGCGCGGGCACGGGCGCAGGCGTGCGCGGAGCAAGCGCGCCCCCGCGCACGAACCGCACCACGCCCCACCAGCGCGGGTCGTGCATGTCGATCTGCCACTGCGGGGTCCAGACCCAGTTGTCCTCGGGCCGCCCCGCCACCTTCTCGTAGGTCGGCTTCTTCGGCGCGTCGTCGGGCGACGGCGGATCCTGGTTGTAGCGGTTGTCGATCGGCTTCTCGACGGGTTTCGGCGCGATGCGACCCTCCCAGTTGTGCATCCACTGGACGCGCGAGAAGTTGATGCGCCACTCCTCGCCCGCCTTCGGGGCGGCTGCGCCCCGCTCCTTCTCGCCGAAGCTCGGCTTGTCCCACGCGGGCGGCTTCAGCGAGCTCCACGGAATCGCCCACTCGAGCGACCAGCCCTTGTCGCGGTCGGTCGGGTCGTTGAGCGTGCCGTCGAGGTGGATCGCCGTGCGCAGCCCCTCGCAGTGCCAGCCGTGCTCCGCGGGGCCGTCCTCCTTGTAGCGGCGATGGAGGTAGAGGTCGAAGATGGTGCCGAAGGCGTTCGCCTCGATCTCGTAGTACTCGCGCGTGTCTCCGTCGGGGTCGATGAAGATCTCGATGTCGTTGTCGCGGAACACGATGTCGTCGTGGTTCCGCAGCGTCGCCCAGAGATGCGGCTCCTCCATCGAGACGCCGATGTAGAGGTACGAGTCGTCCCACAGCATCTTGAGCCGCGTGCGGTAGCGCGGCGAGGGAAGCTCGGGGCCCTGGATGTCGACGAAGTCGTCTGTCCACGGCGCGTGCAGCCACGCGGCGTCGTCGAGGCGCCCGTCGAGGACGGGCGGGGTCGCCGTGAAGGGGCAGTCGTAGGACTTCGGCGGGTAGGCGGGCTTCTTCGGAGTCGGATCGCCCGGCGGGGGAAACTCACGCTTCGGGCGGGCGGCGGCGGGCGGCGTCGCGGGGTCGGAGGCCGCAGGCTCGGAGGCCGCGGGTGGCTCCAAAACCGCGCTGGCGGCATGCAAAGCGGGTGCGTGGGCGAAGGCGAGCGCCGCAAGGAGGCCAGAAAGTGGGTCCATGGGAGGGAGCGTAGCGCGGGCTCGGCGGGGCGTTGCGGGAGAGTTCCCTGCGGCCGTCCGCACCTTCCCGCGAGGATTCTCGCGGGATCCTGCGAGAGACCCGAGGGTTGCACGGAGGAAGGCTGTTTCTACGGAACGAGGGGCGTGGTTGCCGCGCATGGCGCCACGGCCGCGTCCGACCATTCGGCGCGCGGCATGGCGCCCGAGCACCTCCTGGAGTCCCTCGTCTGTGAACCCGTCTGGAAACCCCTGTGTGAACACACCATGAAGAAGACACACGCACATCAACAGCCCCGACATCGTCTCGTCGCGGCGGCCATCCTCGCCGCCGCCTGTTCCGTCGCTCCGCTCGCGCTCACGGCCACCCCGGCCGCCGCGCAGAGCCCGACCGACCCGATCCACTTCTGGACACTTCCCTTCGCCTCCGACTCGGGCAACCTCGTCGGCGTCGGCAGCGGCCTGAAGGCCATCCACTCGGCCACGGTGCAGGCTCCGGGGGCACCGTGGATCCGAGTGGTCTTCGACCGCTCGGTCTCCCGTCTCGACGGCCCGACCCGCGGCGACGGCGCGACCTACCTGCGCATCACCTCGCTCCAGGACGGCTACCACCAGATCCTGAACGCCGACACGCTCGACCAGTGGGGCTACAGCAGCGCCTACTTCAACGGCGACACGGTCGTCGTCGAGGTCTTCGCGGCCGAAGGCAGCTCGGCCCGCATCTCCGTCGAGGAGATCCAGGCGGGTCTCGTGCCCGAAGGCGAGGTCGCATCGATCTGCGGTCCGACCGATGACCGCATCGCCTCGACCGATCCGCGCGTCGCGCGCCTGATGCCCGTCGGCTGCACCAGCTGGCTCTTCGACGGCAAGCCGAACGCGATGCTCACGGCAGGCCACTGCTTCGACGGCACCACGGCGACCGTGGTCCAGTTCAATGTGCCGCTCTCGGCCGCGAACGGCGCGCCGCAGAATCCGCCTCCGCAGGACCAGTACGCGGTCGACCCCGCGTCGGTCGTCTGGCAGAACACCGCGATCGGCAACGACTGGGCCCACTTCGGCGTCTTCTCGAACTCGACGACGGGCCTCGCCCCGCTCGTCGCGCAGGGCGCAAGCGTCGGTCGCACGGCGCCCGTCGCGGGCGGCACGATCCGCATCACGGGCTTCGGCGTCGACAACGGCACCGCGAACCAGACCAACCAGACCCACGCGGGTCCGTACGACAGCCTGACGGGCACGATCATCCGCTACCAGGCCGACACCACGGGCGGCAACTCGGGTTCGCCGATCATCCGCGAGTCGACCGGCCAGGCGATGGGCATCCACACCAACGCTGGCTGCTTCGACAACGGCGGCAGCGTGGGTGGAGCGAACCAGGGCACGACCTTCGGCAACGCGGGCCTGATCGCGGCGATCAACAACCCGCAGGGCGTCGCAGCCGCGACCACGGCGTGCGGCCTCACCGGCACCGAGTCGTGCTTCGAGCCGCACGCCACCCCGCACTGCAACGACGCCGAGTGCTGCACCATGGTGTGCATGATCGACCCGTTCTGCTGCACCACCGAGTGGGACGCCATCTGCGCCGACCGCGCGTGGGGGCTGTGCGCGAACTGCGGCGGCGACAACGCGGCGCCGTGCGATGCGTCGCACGCGGGCACGGGCTGCGCCACCTTCGCCTGCTGCAAGCTCATCTGCACGCAGGACCCCTTCTGCTGCGAGACCCAGTGGGACGGCATCTGCGCATCGCGCGCCCGCTCGCTCTGCCGCACGGGTGCGAACTGCGACGAGCCGCGCGTCCTGAACACCGCGTATCCGGGCAGCTTCAACTTCAACACGGCCGATGACCCGACGCCGTCCGACGAATCGGGCTGCGGCCTCAACGACAACCGCGCCATCTGGCTCGAGTACACCGCGGCGTGCACGGGCGGCATCACCGCCGAGATCTGCACGGAGTTCGCGGAGTCGCAGCCCACGCTGGGCATCTTCACGGCGTGCGGCGGAACGCAGCTCGCCTGCTCGGCCTCGGCCGCGAGCGGCTGCGCGCTCGGCGGAAGCGTGCGCGTCGAGTTCTTCGGCACGCAGGGCACGACCTACCTCATCCGCGTGTCGGCCATCGACAACCTGCTCGTCGCGGGCAGCGTGTCGGTGACCTGCGATGCGGTCTGCGGCACGGGCGAGCCGTGCTACACCGTGCACAACACGGCGGGCTGCAACGACGCGGAGTGCTGCGAGACCGTCTGCACGGTCGATCCGTTCTGCTGCACCACGGAGTGGGACCAGATCTGCGTGAACCGCGCCTGGGACCTCTGCCAGAGCTGCGGCAGCGGCAAGGAGTCGTGCTACAGCTCGCACACGAGCCCGGGCTGCGACACCGTGTCGTGCTGCGCGACGGTCTGCGCGGCGGATCCGTTCTGCTGCGAGACGAGCTGGGACAGCCTGTGCGTCCTCCGCGCAGAGACCTCCTGCCGCACCGGCCTCACCTGCGCCGATGCGCGTCTCTGGAACACGACGATCCCCGGCGGCGACCAGTTCAACACGGGCATCGCCAGCGCCTCGTCGGACGACAGCTCCTGCGGCACGGGCGACACCCGCGCCATCTGGTTCCGCTATGTCGCGCAGTGCAGCGGCATGACGGAGCTCTCGAGCTGCACGGAGTTCGCGGAGTCGCAGATGACGCTCGCGGTCTTCACCGAGTGCGGTGGTGCGCAGATCGCATGCTCCGCAAGCGGCACCGACTGCGTCGGCTTCCCGAACGGCGTCGAGGTCCGCTTCGCAACGACCGCTGGCGAGACCTACCTCGTCCGCGTCTCCGCGATCAACGGCCTCGCCGCTGCGGGCGGGCTCAGCGCATCGTGCGACGCGGTCTGCGGCGTGGGCGAGGACTGCGATGTCCCGCACACCACCCCGGGCTGCGCCGACGAGTCGTGCTGCGTGACCGTCTGCACGGTCGATCCCTTCTGCTGCAACAGCCAGTGGGACAGCCTCTGCGTCAACGGCGCGAACACGCTCTGCGCAAGCCCGATCCAGGGTGACCTGAACGGCGACGGCGCGGTGAACGCGTCGGATCTCTCGATCCTCCTCAACAACTGGGGCGGCGCGGGCGTCAGCGACATCAACGGCGACGGCACGACCAACGCCGCAGATCTCTCGATCCTCCTCAACAACTGGAGCTGATCGACAGACGACCTCGCTTCGGCCTCTCGCATCCGCCGAAGCAAGTCGACCAACGCAGCCACCCCGCGGACGACCGCGGGGTGGCTTGTTTTTCGGCCCAACCCTCCCCGATCGTCCCTTGATCGCGACCCGACGATCCGTCAGACTTGCACGATGCCTTCCGCCGCCGCATGCGCCGCCTCACGCGTCTCCTTCCGCGCGCCCTCGCTCGCAGCCGCGCTCGCGCTCGCATGCGGCGCGCACATGCCAGCGCTCGCCCAGTCGAACGAGAAGACGCACTTCACCTACCTCTGGCACATGGAGCAGCCGATCTACTGGCCCGACCGCCAGGCGGGCACGCAGCGCTACGAGCGTGCGTGGCAGTCGATCCTGCGCAAGGACGCGGGCGCGACGAACCCCGAGAACGACCTGCGCGGCATCTTCGGGCTGCCCGACCGCGTGGCGGCGTACCAGTCGCGGCCACGCGACACGGTGTCTGCGATCTCGTGGGCGCCCGAGGCGGGCGCGCAGGTGTCGTACTCGGGCGGCCTCATCGCGAACATCCAGAGCCTCGCGGAGGCGGGCGGCCAGCTCGGCTACTCGCCGTCGTGGTTC
Organism: uncultured Klebsiella sp.; assembly: GCA_964393015.1. Classification (GTDB taxonomy): domain Bacteria; phylum Planctomycetota; class Phycisphaerae; order Phycisphaerales; family SM1A02; genus QWPT01. The sequence continues at coordinate 4,086 of CAYMSD010000107.1, read as the reverse complement.
GCGCCCTGGCGCGAGGCGCGCGGCTGGCAGACGAACGCAGCGGGCGCGAACAAGCCGCGCATGGACATCGTGCAGTTCTCGTTCCACCACGCGCTCCTGCCGTTGATCGACGGCGACGCGATCCGCAAGGAACTCGCGCTCTACAAGGAGATCTATCCGCAGGCGTGGGGCGCGGGGCAGCCGCAGTCGCGCGGGTTCTTCCCGAGCGAGATGGCGTTCTCGACGCGGCTGATCCCGTATCTCGCAGAGGCCGGCATCGACTGGACCTTCGTCTCGGGCGAGAAGATCTCGCGCGCGTGCGCCGATTTCCCCGTGGTGTTCGGTTCGGGCGGCATCAACTGCGATCCGCCGAACAAGGCCGACCAGATCAACCCGCCGCAGACGAACTACCGCCGCATCTCGATCTCGCGCGGCTGCGCGCCCGCGGAGGCGGTGCCGTTTGCGTTCACGCCGCACCGCGCGAAGCATGTGAACCCCGAGACGGGCGCCGAGAGCTTCATCACCGTCATCCCCTGCTCGCAGCACCTCGGCTGGCTCGACGGCTACAACCCGATGAGCGTGGGCGAGCTCGGCGCGCTCGAGCCGTTTGCGAATCCAGAGCGCCCGATGCTCGTCGTGCTCGCGCACGATGGCGACAACGCCTGGGGCGGCGGATTCTCGTACTACATGGAGGCGGTGCCGAACTTCGTGTCGACCGCGCAGTCGCAGGGCTATCGCGCGACGGTCGTCGAGAAATACCTCGCCGATCATCCCGTGCCTGCCGCGGATGTCGTGCATGTCGAGGACGGTGCGTGGGTGAACGCGGACGGCTGCTTCGGCAGCCCGCAGTTCCTCAACTGGAACTGGCCGCCGACGCTGCAGAACGGCCAGATCGACATCGCGAACGGCTGGGCCGAGGACATCCGCAACTGGGCCGTCATCACCGCCGCGCAGAACTTCGTGTCGACCGCGGAGGCGATCCACACGGCGCAAGGCCTGCCCGTGCGCAACGCGCAGATCCTGTCGCCGACCGCCGCGAGCCGCGCAAGCGAGCGCGCGTGGCACTTCTACCTCGGCGCGCTGAACTCGGGCTACATGTACTACGGCACCGCGCTCGACATGGAGGTGAAGCCGACGGTCGCATGCAACGAGGCGATCCTCGAGGCGCAGGGCGTGATCGGCGCCGCGTCGCCCGCGGCCGACACCGTGGCGCCGACCGTGTGGATTCCGCAGCGTTTCCCGTGGAATCCGGGCTCTGTGAACTTCGGCCCGATGTACGGCTACCAGCAGTTCATCTCGAACGGCGACTTCTCGGTGTGGACCTTCGTGCACGATGTGTCGGGCACCGAGAGCGTCGTGCTCAAGTACCGGCTCGACGACGACGGCGTGAATCCGCTGTCGTCGAACGAGAACGAGCTCTACGCGGGCGGCGCGGGCGTGGGCGCGTGGCAGACGGTCGCGATGACGCGGCGCGCGTTCCCCGCGGGCAATGTCTTCAACGACCCCGGCATCAACTTCAGCGAGATGCCCGCCGCGATCGCGGACCAGTGGCACGCGCAGATCGTCGGCGTGCGGTCGAAGCTCGTCGACTACTACATCGAGGCGACCGACGCGCGCGGCAATGTGCGCAAGAGCCCGATCCAGCATGTGTGGGTCGGCGACGGCAACGGCTCGGGCGGCGGCGGCGGTGGCGGCGGGCAGGCCGTGGCGGTGACGCCCGATCCGCTCGTCGCGGGCGCAAGCGCGACCGTCGTCTACAACCCCGCGGGCCGGCCACTTGCGGGCGCGACGACCGTGCGGCTCCACTACGGCTACAACGACTGGTCGCAGGTCGCGAGCCCCGACGCCACGATGACCTGGAACGCGAAGACGCAGCGCTGGACGGCGACGGTGCCGCTCATCGCGAGCGCAAGCCAGTTCGACTTCGCGTTCACGAACGGCGCGGGCGTGTGGGACAACAACGCTGGCAACGACTGGCACTTCCCCGTCACCGGCACGCAGGGCTCGAGCAACTGGACGCTCGACGGCGTGCGCGACGCGGACGCGGTCGAGATCGCGGCGAACGCGGCGGGCACGCGCAGGCTGTGGGCGGGCATCAAGGGCACGACGCTCTATGTGGCGAGCGACGATGCGGGCGAAGGCGACGATGTGTTCGTCTTCGTCGCGTCGCCCGTCGGCGCGCTGCGCACCGCGCCGTGGGCGAAGGCGGGACTCGTCGCGGGCTGGACAGCGTTCCTCGCCGATGAGAACGACAACGACTACGAGGGCTGGTTCAACCAGCAGGGAAGCTCGCTCATCGGCGCGGCGGCCGCGGCGGCGACAGGGCCGAACGGCGGCGTCGTCGAGGGCACGGTCGACCTCGCGGGGCTCTTCGGAGTGGTGCCCGAGCAGCTGTCGTTCGCGGTCGGCCCCTTCGCCACGGGCAACGGCGGGTCGCTCAAGCCGCTCGGACAGGCGCCAGCGAGCGCGAACGGGAACGGCACGCTCGACGCAGGCGAGTATCTGACGATCGATGCATGCACGATCACGGTCGCGGCGGGCGGCGGCAACGCGTGCTGCCCCGCCGATCTCGATGCGAACGGCAGCGTGGACGCGGCGGACCTCTCCGCGCTGCTCGCGGCGTGGGGCACGGGCAACGCGGCCGCCGACCTCGACGCCAACGGCTCCGTCGGCGC
>CAYMSD010000107.1:0-1332 GCA_964393015.1 uncultured Klebsiella sp. | reverse complement strand
CCATCACCCCCGCGGCGCGGAGTCGCGCGCGAGGTAGACCGTCTGCGACGGGAAGGCGAAGCCGCTGCCGTGGCGGGCCACGATCTCCATGAAGGACAGGTTGAAGCGCTCGAGCGTCGCGCGGTACTGCGCGGCGTCCTCGGTCTTGATGAGTCCCTTGATGTCGATGTCGAGCGACGAGTTGTTGAAGAGCAGGAAGTGGACGCGCACGGATTCGCGGTCGACCATCGCGTCGTTCTCGAGCAGGCTGCGGATGTCGGCCACGATCGCGCGCATCTGCTGCGCGGTCGTCTCATAGCGCAGGCCGAGCGTCGCGTTCAGGCGGAAGCCGTCGCGCGCGCTCATCTTCTCGATGCGCGACTGCGCGAGGTCGCCGTTGGCGACGATCAGCAGCGTACGGTCGAGCGTGCGCAGCTGCGTCGAGCGGATGCCGATGCGCTCGACGGTGGCGATGGTTCCGCCGAGGTTCACGGTGTCGCCAGGGGTGAGCGCGCGGTCTGCGAGCACGGACGCGCCGCCGAAGAGGTTGCCGAGCGTCTGCTGCGAGGCGAGGGCGAGGGCGGCGGTGCCGATGCCGAGGCCCGCGATGACGGCCGAGAGGTCGAGCCCGAAGATCTGGAGCGCAGCGGAGACGCCGAGGAGGTAGATGAGGATCGCAGCGACCATGCGCGCGATGCGCACGATGCCGACGGCCTCCGCGACGCCGCGCTCGACGAGCTGCTGCTCGAGGATGGCGCTCATGGCGCGAATCCAGCGGACCGCGGCCCACGCGATCACAAGCGCCGTCGCCGCGCGGGAGCCGAGCGCGAGGTTCTCGCGCGCGGGCGCGCTCAGGCCGAGGAACTGCTGTGCAACCTGCATCGCGACAAGCGACAGCAGCACGCTGATCGGCGGCGCGATGGCCGCGACCGACACCGTGATCGCGCCGAGGCCCCTGCCTGCGCCGAGGTCGGCACCGCGCTTCAGGGTGCGCGCAACCGATACGCCGACGAGGACGCCGAGAAGGCCGATCGCAGCAAGGCCGATCCACTGCCACAGCGCGATCTCGAAGAGCCGCACATCGACGAGGAAGGAAGGCATGCCAGACACCCACCATGCGCCGAGGTCGCGCGCGGCCGCGGGCACAAGCGCGACGGTCTCGGACGAGATGAACCAACGGCCATCGCGCACGACGAACCGCACGGGCATGGTGCCGTCGCCGAACGACACGACGCCGATCTCGACGCCTTCGGCGGCGGCGCCCGCCGCCGCTGCGGCGGCCGTCGTGTCGGGAATCTCCGCGAAATCGAGCCAGAGGCGCTCGTCGAGGAGGCTCTTCAGGGCGCGCGCAAT
>CAYMSD010000106.1:0-10760 GCA_964393015.1 uncultured Klebsiella sp. | reverse complement strand
TCCTGCTCGGAAACCACGAGATCGAGCAGGAGCGCAGAGGAGACCTCTGAGCGACGCGAACGGCTCCACTCACCACTGCGAAAGCAGGAGCGCGAGGTCCGCCGGCCCGACGACGCCGTCGCCCGTGAGGTCGTCGTTCGCGCCGCCCCAGTTGCCGAGGAGGATCGCGAGGTCGGGCGCCCCGACCGTGCCGTTCCGATCGAGGTCGCAGAGGCGCACGCGCATCGCCGCCACATCGGATGCGTCGACCGTGCAGTTGCCGTCGATGTCGTGGATCGCGCACGCGGCGCTGAACGCAGCGCCCGCGCACGACTCGCACGCGGCGAACTCCGCGGGCTCGACGCGGCCGTCGCCGTCGACATCGCCGAGGCGCTCGGGCGGATAGACGGGCACGACGAACGCGGTGGGCACGTTCGTCAGCGTGCGCACGGTCCACGCGCCGCCTTCGGAGACGAGCTTCGGCCAACGCACGGTGACGCTGTCGGCGGCCGTCGCCGCACCGATCCCCGCGTGGATCACGTACGAGCTCTGGCTCTTGTAGGCGCTGCCCGACACGACCTCGCGCAGCGCCGTGCGCTTCCCGAAACGCACGTCGACGAGCGCGCCGACCGCATGCGTGTTCATGCCGCGTCCGACGACCTTGAGTCGGACGGAGCGGTTCGTCGGCGGCGACTGGTTCACGAGCAGCCGCAGGTTCGCCGGCCGGCTCTGCTTCAGCATGTCGACATCGCCGTCGAGGTCGATGTCGCCGACGGCGAGGCAGTACGAGTCCTCGAGGTCGCTCGCGCCGCCCGCGTCGGGAAGGTCGAGCATCGGCATCGCGCCCGTGTTGACGAACAGATAGTCGCGCACGGGGAACATCGAGCAGGCGAAGAGATCGTCGTCGCCGTCGTTCTCGGCGTCGAACATGACCGCGCCCCAGCCCGTCGCGGCCCCCGCGACGCCGGCCTTCCCCGCGACCTCCGTGTACTGCAGCGCGTCGTCCGTCGTGAGCAGCACATGCCCGCTCGCGACATTCGTGCAGAAGATGTCGATGAACCCGTTGCCATCGATGTCTCCCGTCGCAACGCCCATGGAATCGATGATCACGCCGCTTCCGTTGTCGGGCTCCGACACGAACGCGCCGCCGACGTTGCGGAAGTAGCGGTTGAAGCTCAGCCCGGGCGAGCCCTTGTCGTTCGAGACATAGAGGTCGGCGTCGCCGTCGCGGTCGAGGTCCTGAAGGATGCACTGGAAGCTCGCGCCGCCGTCGTCGACGCCGAGCTGCTGCGAGATCTCGGTGAAGGTGCCGTTGCCGTTGTTGCGGTAGAAGCGGTTCCGCAGCTGGTTCTGCATCGTGCCGGTGCGGTTCGCGATCGCGAGGTCGAGGTCGCCGTCGCCGTCGTGGTCGCCGAACGAGCAGCCTGCGCCCGCGCCCGAGTTGCCCGAGAGCCCCGCGGCCGAGGTGACATTCGTGAAGTGGAGATTTCCGTTGTTGCGGTAGAGGACGGCGGGCTGCAGCCAACGCGTGATGAAGAGGTCGAGATCGCCGTCGCCGTCGTAGTCGCCCGCGACGAGCCCCGAGACCTTGGAGAGCGCCTGGAGTCCGCTGCCAACCGTTCGGTTGACGAAGATGCCACCATCGTTCTCGAAGGCGACGACCTGACCGTTCGTCGCGCCGCTCGCCACGATGTCGTCGTCGCCGTCTCCATCGAGGTCGCAGAGCGCGACGCCGCAGCCGAACTGCCCGGGCCCGTCGAAGATGCCGTCGGTCACGACATAGGACAGACCGCGCGCGAGCGCCTCCTCTGTGAACGACGGCATCTGCGCGCGGCAGTGCGCAGCGACGACACCGACGGAAAGACCGAGCGCAAGCAGGTCGACCCAGCGCATCCGAGGCCTCCACAAGTGCCCTGAACGCTACCTCACGATCATGCCTTGAGACGGGGAATTTCCGAGTAATGTTGAAATTTACCGCAGTGCGTACCCTTAGGATGGCTCCGGCTGCGGGCTGCCCGCCGGTCCCGCCCCCGTCCACCCTGGCACGGGACACTCGACCGAGAGTCCTCCGATCTCCAGCCTCCATGCGTGCAGCAGCGGCCCGTGCGGGGCCTCGCGGGCCCCGTAGAGCGTGTCTCCGACGAGCGGATGGCCCTCGAACGCCAGTCCCGCGCGGATCTGGTGGCGCCGGCCGGGGCCGAGCAGCTCGACCTCGAGGAGCGTCGTCGCATCGGCGCCTTCGCCCGCGACCGAGCGCACGCGCCAGCGGCAGCGGCCGATGGTGTCGGCTTCGCCGCGGGTGTGAACGCTCACCTTGGCGCTCCCCTTGTGTCGGCTCGTGAACGACAGCGTGAACGAACCCGCAAGCACCCGCTCCGGGAAGCGCCCCTCGACGCGCGCAAGATAGGTCTTGCGGATGTCGCCGCCGCGGCCGCTGAAGGCTCCACGCAGGCGCTCGCGCGTCGCGGCGTCCTTGGCGACAAGCAGGCACCCGCTCGTCTCGAGGTCAAGGCGGTGAACGAGGCCCGCTTCATCGATCCCCGCGAGATCGGGCCGCGCCGCGCGCAGCCACGCCTCGACGCTCGGCGCGTCGCTCCCCCGTTGCGCCACGGAGTGGATGCCCGCAGGCTTCGCGACGACCAGCCACGGGTCTTCCTCGCGGATGATCGAAATCGGAGATTGCGGCTCTTGCGCGTCCATCGTCGACGCATGAATCTACCCGACATGCCCTTCCTGCGAATGCCGCTCGCCGCGCTCGTGCTTGCCGCCACCATGATCGCGGCCGCTCCCGCCGCAGCCGAGCAGATGAACCAACCGATGTGGCTCCTCGCGCAGGCGCCGTTCCAGCTCGAGGTCACGGTGCTGTCGGTCGAGCAGAAGCCGCAGGACTCGCGCACCACGAATGTCTGGTTCCGCGTCCGCGTCGAGCGCGTGTTCGCCGGCAGCGGACTGAAGGTCGGCGATGAGACCGCCGTCGTCTCGCGGTTGTTCGACAATCCGCCCGGCGCCACCGGCTCACGCGGCGACCGCGGGCCGTTCAAGGGCCCGAACGGGCTTCCCGTGAAGGGCGACCGCGCGCGCATCTTTGCCGAGGGCACGGCGACGAGGCTGACGAGCGTTCCGCCGAACGGCTGGCAGAACGCCGAGCGCACGGTCGCCTTCGTCGCCGCAGACGACGAATACCGCAGCGAGGTCACGATGCCGTTCCTCGCGAAGCTCGTCGAGGGCGCGACGGGCGTGCGCACGCGCGTCCACCTCGCGACGGGCGACGATGGCGTCGGCGGCTCGGCCAAGACGCCCGACATCACGGCACGCACGGGGCTGACCGACGACTGGAACCTGCGCAGCGCGGATGCGAGCGTCCTCTACATGCGCTTCCGCGAGCTTGGGTCCAACCAGATGCTCGCCTTCGCGGATGCGACGACACACGGCCTGCCGCTCGTCGGATTTCGCACCTCGACGCACGCGTTCCGCTATCCGGGCGACGGCGAGGCGGCCAAGCGCTGGAACGACGCGTTTCCCACCGAGACCTGGGGCACGAACTGGAAGTTCCACCACGGTCACTCGTCGACGACGCGCATCCTGCCGCCCGACGCAGAGGCCGCAAAGCACCCCGTGCTTGCGGGCGTGACGATTCCCGCCGAGGGCTTGGTCGTCCCGAGCTGGCTCTACCATGTCGAGCCGCTTCCCGAGGATTGCCGCGTGCTGCTCTGGGGCGAGGCGGTCGCAAGCGAGCGCCGCGATGCGCCGCAAAGGCAGCCGATCCTGTGGGTGCGCGAGCGGCCGCACAAGGCTGATCTGCCGATGCAGCGGATCGCGTTCACGACGCTCGGGCATCCCGGCGACTTCGCGAACCCCGAGGTGCGGCTCGTCGCGGTTCAGATGGTCGCGTGGGCGCTCGACGCGGTGAAGGCGATCGACGCCGCAGACCGCGCGACGATCCGCGCCGCGGCGTTCGACGCCCCGCCGACGCGGTGACGCGCCGTGTCTCAGACCCCGAGCCTCAGAAGATGTTCCGGTCGCGCAGCATCTGCACGACCTGCAGCGCGCACGCGTCGACGCTCTGGGTCGATGCCGGCAGCGTCAGCTCGCACGCGGTCGGCGCCTCGTAGGGCTGGTGCACGCCCGTGAAGTCCTTGATCTCCCCCGCGCGCGCCTTGCGGTAGAGGCCCTTCGGATCGCGCGACTCGGCGACCTCGAGCGGCACATCGACGAAGACCTCGATGAACGGGACCTTCATCTCGGCGTGCATCGCCCGCACGCGCTCGCGCTCGGCGCGGAACGGGCTCACGAGGCTCGCAAGCACGATGACCCCCGCGTCGGCGAGGATGCGGCAGACTTCCCCCGTGCGGCGCACATTCTCGGCGCGATCATCGGGGCTGAACCCAAGGTCCTTGTTCAGCCCATGACGAAGGTTGTCGCCATCGATCCGATAGCAGAGCCGCCCGGCGCCGATGAGGCGCGCTTCGACAGCGACTGCGATCGTGCTCTTGCCAGAGCCCGAGAGGCCCGTGAACCACACGACCGCGCCGCGCTGGCCGAGCAGACGCTCGCGGTCGGCGCGCAAAACCTGCCCGTCGTGCCAAGTCACGTCGGAGGATCGGGTCGGGTCGCTGCGGGCCGGATCGGTCATCGCGTTGCGTTCGCTCCTCAAGGCCTTCGCGGGCGGTCGCTTCGGGCTTGGAGCGCTACGCTATCCGACCTGAGGGTTTCCCGCATGGACCGCGCGCGTCTGAGCCATCTCCGCGAACTCGAGGCAGAGTCGATCCACATCTTCCGTGAGGTCGCCGCCAGCTTCGAGAAGCCCGTCCTCCTCTACTCGATCGGCAAGGATTCGGCGGTGCTCCTGCACCTTGCGATGAAGGCGTTTCACCCCGCGAAGCCGCCCTTCCCGCTGCTCCACATCGACACGACCTGGAAGTTCCGCGAGATGTACAGGTTCCGCGACGAGTATGTCGCGAAGGAACTCGGGCTCGAGCTCCTCGTGCACATCAACCAGGAAGGGCTCGCGGCGGGCGTGAACCCGATCACCCACGGCTCGCGCAAGCACACCGACATCATGAAGACGCAGGCGCTGCGCCAGGCGCTCGACAAGCACGGCTTCGACGCCGCGTTCGGCGGCGCGCGGCGCGACGAGGAGAAGTCGCGCGCGAAGGAGCGCGTGTTCAGCTTCCGAGACAGCCAGCACCGCTGGGACCCGCGCAACCAGCGGCCGGAGCTGTGGAACATCTACAACACGGAGATCCATCGCGCGGCGGGAATCAACCGCGCTGCGGGCACGCGCGGCGAGTCGATCCGCGTCTTCCCGCTCTCGAACTGGACCGAGCTCGATGTGTGGCAGTACATCATGCTCGAGAAGATCCCGATGGTGCCGCTCTACTTCGCGGCGATGCGGCCCGTGGTCTACCGCAGCGGCGTTCCGATCATGGTCGACGACCACCGCCTGCCGCTCGAGCCGGGCGAGAAGCCCGAGATGAAGATGATCCGCTTCCGCACGCTCGGCTGCTACCCGCTCTCGGGCGCGATCGAGTCGAACGCGACGACCCTCCCCGAGATCATCCGCGAGATGCTCGAGACGAAGCTCTCCGAGCGCCAGGGCCGCGTGATCGACCATGACGGCGCGGGCAGCATGGAGGAGAAGAAGAAGGAGGGCTACTTCTGATGCGCGCCGACCAAGCCGAACGCGAGCTGATCTCGCGCGACATCGAGGAGTACCTCGCCCGCCACGAGCGCAAGGACCTCTTGCGCTTCCTCACCTGCGGCTCGGTCGACGACGGCAAGAGCACGCTCATCGGCCGACTGCTGCACGACACCCACATGGTGCACGAGGACACGCTCGCCGCCGCCGCGCGCGACTCGAAGGCGCTCGGCACGCAGGCGGGCGAGCTCGACCTCGCGTTCCTCGTCGACGGCCTCAAGAGCGAGCGCGAGCAAGGGATCACGATCGATGTCGCGTTCCGCTACTTCACGACCGCGGCGCGCAAGTTCATCATCGCCGATACGCCGGGCCACGAGCAGTTCACGCGCAACATGGCGACGGGCGCAAGCACCTGCGACCTCGCGATCCTGCTCGTCGACGCGCGCCACGGGATCAGCGTGCAGACGCGCCGCCATGCGTTCATCACGAGTTTGCTCGGGATCGGCGAGATCGTGCTCGCGGTCAACAAGCTCGATCTGATCCGCGACTCGAGCGGCGCGTTCTCACAAGACCGCTTCAACGAGATCGTGCGCGCGTTCGAGGAGTTCAGCACGCGCCTGCCCGCGCGCAACATCCGCGCGATCCCGATGTCGGCGCTCAAGGGCGACAATGTCGTCGAGCGCAGCGCGAACACGCCGTGGTACTCGGGGCCGACGCTGATCGAGCACCTGGAGACCGTGCCGCTCGGCGGCCACCGAAACCAGGTCGACTTCCGCTTCCCAGTCCAGTGGGTGAACCGCCCGAACCTTGATTTCCGCGGGTTCGCGGGCACGGTCGCCAGCGGCTGCGTGAAGCCGGGCGACCGCGTGATGGTGCTGCCGTCGCGCCGCACGACGACCGTGAAGAAGATCGTCACCTTCGACGGCGATCTCGGCGAGGCGTATCCCCCGCTCTCCGTCACGCTCGCGCTCGCCGACGAAGTCGACTGCGCGCGCGGCGACACCCTCGTCCACCCGGGCAACGAGCCGCATGTCTCGCAGGATGTCTCGGCGATGGTCGTGTGGATGGACGACGCCGCACCGCTTGTTCCGGGCAAGGAGTACATCCTCAAGCACGGCCCGCACAAGACGCCCGCGTCGGTCGTGCGCATCGCGCACCGCGTCGATGTGAACACCCTCGAGCGCTCGCCCGCGCCGGCCCTTGCGCTCAACGACATCGGAGAGGTCGCGATCCGCACGAGCCGTCCGCTCGTCTACGACGCCTACACCCGCAACCGCGCGACGGGCGCGTTCATCCTCGTCGACCGCCTCACGAACATGACGGCGGGCGCGGGCATGCTGCTCGACCCGTCGGAGGCGGACGCCGGCAACTGGACAAGCGCGCCGCGCGCCACGCATCTCGCGCCGAGCGCACAGGTCGTGACCTCGGACGAACGCGCGAAGCGCCTCGGCCAAAGGCCGTTCACGCTGCTCTTCACGGGCCTCTCGGGCTCGGGCAAGAGCGAGGTCGCACGCGCGGTCGAGCGCAGGCTGTTCGACCTCGGCCGCTTCGGCGCGGTCATCGACGGCGCCGCCCTGCGCAGCGGCATGAGCCGCGACCTCGGCTTCTCGAAGCACGATCGCTCGGAGAACCTTCGCCGCGGCATGGAGCTTGCCCGCGCGATGAACGACATCGGCCTGATCGTGCTCGCGAGCTTCACCGCCCCCGACGCGAGCGTGCGCGCACGCGCCCGCGAACTCGTCGGCGGCGACCGCTTCGCGCTCGTCCATGTGTCGACGCCGCTCGATGCGTGCCGCCGTCGCGACCCGTCGGGCCTCTACGCCGCCGCCGCGCGCGGCAGCGTGAAGGATGTGCCGGGGCTCGATCTCGACTACGAAAGACCGACCGACGCCGACCTCGCGTTGCCGATGCAGGAGCTCGGCGCCGGCGAGGCCGGCGTCCGCGCTGCGGTGGAACGCGTCATGGCGCTCCTCGAGACGCGCGGAGCGTTGGTCCGCTGATCGCGCGACTCGGCCGGAGGTACTCGAACGGAGCCTCGGCTCAGCAGTCGCCCCACTCGGCGAGCATCGCGGCGAGGTCCTGCGCATTGACGGCGCCGTCGCCATTGATGTCCGCCGCGTTGTTGGGAGATCCCCACGCATTGAGGAGCTGCGCGAGGTCGGCGGGGCCGACCGTTCCATCGCCCGAGAGATCGGCGGGACACGACGGAGCGGGCGCGGGGATGTAGAGCCACACGCCGCGCCACGCGTTGATCTCGCCGATGGGCGCGGTCATGTTCGCGGTGAAGGTGCCGTAGTTCGGGTTGTAGCCCGCGCCCACCGCAGGCGTGTAGGCGTTCGTCTTGCTGCCCGGGACCAGCGTCGATGTCCACCCCGAGAGTCCGAACGAGCACCCGACCACCGTGCAGGAAAAGCTGGTCTCCTGGAACACGTCGAAGAACCCGAGCCCCTCGAGGGTGTACTGCGCGCCGCCCGCCTCTCCCGTCGCCGTGACGGCGGGCACCCACTCGGAGAAGAGCTCGATCACATCCTCGCGCGACGCCCAGACGAATCCCGAGACATCCTGCGTTCCGAGCGCGCCATCGCAGGGCGTCACGCCGTCGGTCGGGCACACGGCCTCGACCTGCGTCCACTTGCGGGCGGTGGTGGTGTGGACCTGCCGCCACTGGCGGCCCTGGGAGTCGGTGTAGGCGATCTGCGCGGAGGCGCTGCCCGCCGAGGACGCGACGACGGCTGCGGAGGCGAGAAGGACGAGCGATGGACGGGTCGAGAGCATGGGTGGTCTTCTGCGGAAGGCGATGGATCGTTCGAGGAAGGAGCAGGCGCGGACTGGCGCCCGCACGCCACTGGAGCGGTGCCGGACCGTTGTGATACACGCCGACATGCGCGAAACGACGATCCGTGCGGACCGCCGGAAGAAAACGCCGCGGGGGCACCCGATCGGGTGCGCAATCGGCGCCGCCGGCCAGTGCGCGCCGCTACTCCCGCACCACGCGCATGGCGATCAGGTCCTGTATGTCGACGAGTCCCACGGGCTTTCCGTCACGGTCCACCACGGGAATCTCGTCGAGGCGCCTCTCCTGCACGAGCTGCACGGCGTCGCGCACGAGGGAATCCGTCGAAAGCGTGGTCGGATGGCGCGTCATGACGCCCGCGATCGGGGCGTCGAGCGCAGCAAGCCCCCCGCCGTTCACATGTCGCCGCAGGTCGCCGTCGGTGAAGATCCCGCTGAGCCGGCCCGCCGCGTCGACGAGCACGATCGCCCCCGCGCGCCGCCCCTCGCCCGCGGCGCGCAGCGCCTCGCGCACCGAGACGGTGTCCTGCACCGCGGCGAGGTTCTTCCCGACCCGGAAACGAAGCACCTCCGTCACGGGCCGAAGCCCCGCGCCGAGCATTCCGCCCGGGTGATGCTTGTGGAAGTCGTCCTTGCCGAAGTCGCGGCGCTGTGCGAGCGCGAGCGCCAGCGCATCGCCGACCGCCAGCGTCAGCGTCGTCGACGCGGTCGGCGCAAGGTTCAGCGGGCACGCCTCGGTCAGGTCGCCGAGATCGATGTGCACCGTCGAGACGCGCGCGAGGCCCGAGCCCGGCCGGCTCGAGAGGCCGACCGTCGGGATGCCGTCCATCTTGAGGATCGAGCCAAGGGCGACGACCTCCTGCGTCTCGCCCGACCAGCTGAGGAGCATCACGACATCGTCGGCGCGGATCGAGCCAAGGTCGCCATGCACGGCCTCGGCGGGATGCACGAAGTGCGAAGGCTGCCCGAGGCTCGAGAGGCTCGCGGAGATCTTGGCGCCGACGAGCCCCGACTTGCCCATGCCGCTGACGACGACATGGCCGCGGCACGACTCGAGGAGGTCGAGCGCTGCGTGAAGCGAGGGAACGGAGTCCGCCGCGACGCGCTCGGCGAATCGCCCGACCGCCTCGGCCTCCGTGCGGAGCACCTCGACGAGGAAGACGCGCTCGTTGGCGCGGACATGCGGATCGCTTGCGGAGAGGGCGCTGGGATCGGCCATCGAGGCAGTGTAATCGACGGGAAATCAGCCCGATTTCACCCGAGGCGCGTGGTAGATTGCCCCCGATGTCTCAGACCGACTGGCTCGTCCGATTGCCCGTCTTCCAGGGCCCGCTCGACCTCCTGCTCTTCCTCGTGAGGCGGGCGGAGGTCGACATCCACGAGATCCCCATCCACACGCTCACCGACGAGTACCTCGCGTATGTGCGGCACCTCTCGCGCATCGATGTCGATGTGGCGGGCGAGTTCCTCGTGATGGCGGCGACGCTTGTCGAGATCAAGTCCCGCTCGCTGGCGCCCGCCGCGCCTGCGGAGGACGGCGACGGCTCTGCGACCGCGGCGCCCGGCGAGGATCCGCGCGCGGAGCTCATCCGCCAGCTGCTCGCCTACCAGAAGTTCCGCACCGCGGCCGAGGTGCTCGATGCGCGTCGGCGCGAGTTCGCGGAGCGCGCCGCGGCGCGCGTGCGGCCGGGCGCGAGCGAGGAGGTCGAGGAAGAGGCCGACTTCGAGCTCGAGGACCTGCACCTCGGCGACCTCTTCGACGCGTTCGAGCGCATCGCGGCGGCGATCGACCTCACGCGCATCGGCGACCACATGGTCGAGTACGACGACACGCCGATCTCCCTGCACCAGGAGGATCTCGTCGACAGGCTCGGCCGCGCGCAGTCGCATCGGCTGACGCTCGGAAGCGTCTTCGAGGGCCGCTCGCATGGCGAGCGCATCGGGCTCTTCCTTGCGCTGCTCGAGCTCGTGCGTCAGGGGCGCGTGCATGTCCGCCAGGACAACCTCGACGATGCGATCGATGTCACGCTCGCGGCGGAGGCTGATCGCGGGCCTGATGCGCCGACGTTCCTGTAGCGGACGCCGGAGCCGGCAGGCAACGAGTGCCCGCAGACGAGGTCTGCGGAACGACGATCGTCGGAGTCGACGGCTGACATCATCCGTTCCTTGGACTTCGTCCAAGGGCACCCGTGCGTGTCGTGTCGGTTGATTTTCACCGTCGGAGTCGATCACCAGGGGTGCCCGCAGGTTTCAACCTGCGGAACCGTTCGTGTCGGAGTCGACGGCTGACATCACCCGTTCCTTGGACTTCGTCCAAGGGCACCCGTGCGTGTCGTGTCGGTTGATTTTC
>CAYMSD010000105.1:7788-10771 GCA_964393015.1 uncultured Klebsiella sp. | reverse complement strand
GGGCCAGCAGCTCGAGGACCACTACTTCGGCTCGATCACGCAGCGCGTCCTCGCCTACTTGGCCGAGGTCGACGCGCGGCTCTTCGAGCTCGGCGTGCCGGTCAAGACGCGCCACAACGAGGTCGCCCCGGGGCAGTTCGAGCTCGCGCCCACCTTCGAGAACGCGAATGTGGCGGTCGACCACCAGATGATCACGATGAGCGTGCTGCGCGAGACCGCGGAGCGGCACGGCTTCGTCTGCCTGATGCATGAGAAGCCCTTCGCGGGCGTGAACGGCTCGGGCAAGCACAACAACTGGTCGCTCTCGACCGACACGGGCGTGAACCTGCTCGACCCGCGCGACGAGACACACACGAACATGCAGTTCCTCGTGTTCCTCTGCGCGGTGATCCGCGCGGTCGATGTGCACGCGGAGATGCTGCGCGGCTCGATCGCGAGCGCCGCGAACGACCATCGCCTCGGCGCGAACGAGGCGCCGCCGGCGATCATGTCGATCTTCCTCGGCGACATGCTCACCGACATCCTCGACCAGCTCGAGTCGGGCAACCCGAAGAAGACCATGAAGGGCGGCGCGATGGAGCTCGGGGCGACCACGCTCCCGCAGATCCCGCGTCACACGAGCGACCGCAACCGCACCTCGCCGTTCGCCTTCACCGGCAACAAGTTCGAGTTCCGCGCCGTCGGCTCGAGCGCCGCGGTCGCGTGGCCGAACACCGTTCTCAACACGATCATCGCAGACAGCCTCGACTTCATGGCCACGCAGCTCGAGAAGCGCGCGGGCCGGAATCCGACGCAGGCGAAGCTCGAGACCGCGGTCAAGAGCCTCCTCAAGGAGGTCGTGAAGGAGCACCGCCGCGTCTGCTTCGACGGCGACGGCTACTCCAAGGCCTGGCACGACGAGGCGAAGAAGCGCGGCCTCGCGAACCACAAGTCGACCGTCGACGCGATCGCGATCTTCGGCTCGAAGAAGGCCGCGGAGGTCTTCTCCAGGTACGGCGTCCTCTCGAAGCGCGAGCTCGAGGCGCGCCACGGCATCATGATCGAGCAGTACATCAAGCTGCTCCGCATCGAGGCGCGCACGCTCCAGTCGATCGTGCGCACGGCGGTCATTCCCTGCGCGATGCGCTTCCAGGCCGAGCTCGCCGACACGATCGGCGCCACGCAGGCCTGCGGCGTCGAGTGCCCGGGAGCCGAGGCGCAGCTGAAGGAAGTGGTCGGTCAGGTCGAGTCGCTGCGGGGCGCCGTGGCGAAGCTCGAGAAGGCCGACGACTTCCACGGGGAGCACGAGGCCGAGGCGCGGCACTTCCGCGACTCCGTGGTTCCCGCGATGCTCGAGGTGCGGAAGCTCTGCGACGGGCTCGAGAAGGTCATGCCCGCCGATCTCTACCCGATGCCGACCTACGCGGAGCTCCTGTTCTCGACCCGCCGGTGACGGCCCGATCCCGGCAATCGCCCGCGCGAAGGAGCGCGGGGGCTGTATACTCCGTCCCTTTCCCCGCCGCCGGGTCCATGGCCCGCGCGGCCGTCCATCGACCTGAGACCAGACCATGTCCACCGCGACCGACCAACCGCTTGACGTCGAGATCACCGTCACCGACACCGCCCCCTGCGCGAAGCGCCTGTCCCTGACGGTTCCAGCGGCGGAGGTCGACGCGCGGCTCGAGCTTGCGTTCACGGCCTTCATCGCCGACGCGGCGCTGCCGGGCTTCCGCAAGGGCAAGGCCCCGCGCGCCCTCGTCGAGAAGCGCGTCGGTGGCGCGATCCTGCACGAGACCCGCGGCCAGCTCATGAGCGAGGCCTACTCGAAGGCGATCGAGCAGCACCAGCTGCGCCCGATCAGCGATCCTCGCCCCGTCGAGGGAGCCGAGCCCCCCGAGCTTGCGCGCGGCAAGGCGTTCAGCTTCGCCGTCGAGATCGAGGTCGCACCCGACTTCGAGGTGCCCGACTTCGCGTCGTTCGAGGTGAAGAAGCCGACCATCGAGGTCACGGCCGAGCACATCGACGGCGAGATCCTGCGCCAGAGCTACCGCTTCGGCACCCCGAACCGCATCGAGGGCCCCTTCGAGCGCCTCGACCGCATGCTCGGCAAGGCGACCGTCGCCGTCGAGGGCCGCGAGGGAACCTACTTCGAGACCGACAAGGCGCTCTGCGTCGTGCCCGCCGAAGAGGACGAGGGCAAGGGCCAGCTGCTCGGACTGATCATCGAGGGCCTCGACACGGCGCTCCTCGGGAAGAAGGTCGGCGACACGGTCGTCGTCTCGACGACGGGCGCCGAGGGTCACGAGCGCGAGGAGCTGCGCGGCAAGAAGATCACGATCACCTTCGCGATCAGCGAGGCCGAGCGCATCGCGCCGCGTCCGATCGCCGAGCTCGCGCAGATGTACGGCGTCGAGAGCGAGGAGATCTTCCGCGAGCAGGTCAAGGACGCGCTCGAGCAGCGCCGCGACGGCGAGCAGCGGGCGGCGATGCGTGAGCA
The DNA here is from genome assembly GCA_964393015.1 of uncultured Klebsiella sp. GTDB lineage: Bacteria > Planctomycetota > Phycisphaerae > Phycisphaerales > SM1A02 > QWPT01. The sequence goes on along the minus strand of CAYMSD010000105.1, from coordinate 8,295 downwards.
GGTCTCCGAGCAGCTCGTCGAGAAGATCGACTTCGAGCTTCCCTCGAAGCTCTCCGAGGAGCAGATCTCGCGCACGCTCGAGCAGCAGCGCATGGAGCTTCTCTCGCGCGGGCTCGAGCCCGCCGCCGTCGAGATCCGCCTCGCGGAGATCCGCGGCTCGAGCGAGAAGGCCGCGCGCGACCGCCTCAAGCTCTTCTTCATCATGGCGCGTCTCGCGCAGCACTTCGGCGTGAACATCACCGAGCAGGAGCTCAACGGCCGCATCGCCTCGATGGCGATGCAGCAGGGCGTGCGACCCGAGCAGATGCGTCAGCAGCTCGACCGCGCGGGCCGCATGGGCGAGGTGATCTCCGTCATCCGCGACATGAAGGTCGGCGACCGCATCATCGCCCAGGCGAAGGTCACCGACATCGCCGCCGACGAGTGGAACAAGATCGTGGAGGCGAAGGCCGCAGCCCGCGCAGCGAAGTAACGACCGCGCAGCGAAGTAACGACCGCGCAGCGAAG
>CAYMSD010000105.1:0-7688 GCA_964393015.1 uncultured Klebsiella sp. | reverse complement strand
CAGCCCGCGCAGCGAAGTAACGACCGCGCAGCGAAGTAACGACCGCGCAGCGAAGTAACGACCGCGCAGCGAAGCAACGCCCCCGCAGCGAGAACATCCCCCGCCGCGACGCAGACGCACCCGGCTGCATCGCGGCGGGTGGCTTTTTGCGAACACTGCGGCGGTTGCGCCGCATCCGCCGATACGATTCCCGACGCCGCATGCCCGTCGATGGCCCCATCCACCCCCAGGTCGCCGCCCTCGGCGCCGCCGATCTCGGCGAGTTCGTGCGCGGGGTGCTCCTTCCTCTCGCGATCCTTCTTGTGATCGTCGTCGCGGGCTGGTTCGGCATCCGCTGGATCGGCAAGTGGTCGAAGAGCGACGAGTCGGACCGCGTCCCCTTCAGCCTCGAGGATCTTCGTCGGCTTCGGCGCGAGGGCGCGCTCTCCGAGGAGGAGTTCGAGCGCGCGAAGGAGCAGATGCTCTCCGCAGCCAAGCGCCCTTCCCCGAGGTCCGCCCGCGCCCCGGAGGGCGGCGCCTCGAAGGAAGACGCGGCCGACCCGCCCACCCAGGTTCGCCCTGTGCCACCCGCCCAGCTGCGGCAGAGACACAGGCCCTCCGAGGGCTCTTCCTAGGCTCTGTCTGACGGCTGGTGGCCGAAGCCGCGAACCGTCTCATCCGAGAACCTGCCGCGATCGTCTATGCGGGCTCGAAGAGGGAAGAACGCGCGTCGAAGCGCCGATTTCGATGGTGAGAGACCCTGTTCGAGCCAACACTTGCAGCGCAGCGCGCAGCGGTGCGCAAGCCGTGTTCGCGAAGCCGCGGGCACTTTCGTCCCGAGCGAGACGCGCAACCGATAGAGTGACCTCCCGAGGCAAGCCTCGGACCCGAGAAGACCCATGCAGCAACCGAGCCCAAGACCGAACCGTTCCGTCCAGTCCGACCCCACCAAGCCCGGCATCGAGGCATCTGCGCCGCCGCGGCGTCCGGCGGGCGGGCGCGGCAATGGAGACGAGTTCGGAGGCGGTCATGGTGGAGGTGGTCATGGCGGAGGCGGTCATGGTGGAGGCGGCGCCGGCCATGGCGGGAGCGGCGGAGGCGATGGCGGCTTCCGAGGCAAGAAGATGACCACCTGCAGCTTCTGCGGGAAGACGAGCCGTGAGGTCGGCGCCATGGTCGAGGGCCCCGGCGATGTCTACATCTGCTCGAACTGCACCGATCTCTGCCAGAACATCTTCAAGCAGGAGAAGCGCCGCGTCGCGGCTGCACGGCCGCTCTTCGCCACGATCCCCGCGCCCCGGCAGATCAAGGAGTTCCTCGACCAGTATGTGATCGGCCAGGACGCCGCCAAGCGCGCGCTCGCGGTCGCCGTGCACAACCACTACAAGCGCCTCACCGTCGTCGAGGGCGAGGACAACTCGATCGAGCTCGACAAGTCGAATGTGATGCTGATCGGGCCGACGGGCACGGGCAAGACGCTGCTTGCGAAGACGCTCGCGCGCATCCTCCATGTCCCCTTCGCGATCGGCGACGCCACGACGCTGACCGAGGCCGGCTATGTCGGCGAGGATGTCGAGAACCTGCTCCTCAAGCTCCTCCAGGCCGCGGACTACGACCTCGAGAACGCGCAGCGCGGCATCATCTACATCGACGAGATCGACAAGATCGGCAAGACCTCGCAGAATGTGTCGATCACCCGCGATGTCTCGGGCGAAGGCGTGCAGCAGTCGCTCCTCAAGATGCTCGAGGGGACGATCGCGAACGTGCCGCCGCAGGGTGGCCGCAAGCACCCCGAGCAGCAGTACATCCAGATCGACACCACGCACATCCTGTTCATCTGCGGCGGGTCGTTCGTCGGGCTCGACGACATCATCCGCAAGCGCCTCGGCAAGCGGCGCATCGGCTTCGGCTCCGACATCCACGAGCCCGCCACCCGCGACGAGACGACGCGGGCCGTGCTCTCGCAGGTGCTTCCCGAGGATGTCCTCGAGTTCGGCATGATCCCCGAGCTCGTCGGCCGCCTTCCCATCATCTGCCCGCTGATGCCGCTCGACCGCGATGCGATGATCTCGATCCTCACGGAACCGAAGAACGCCGTCGTGCGCCAGTACCAGTACCTCTTCTCGCTCGAGGGAGCGCGGCTCGAGTTCACGCGCGACGCGCTCGAGCTCATCTCCGACCGCGCGCTTGCGCGCAACACGGGCGCGCGCGCGCTGCGGGCGGTGATCGACGAGATCATGGTGCCGCACATGTACCACCTGCCGGAGCTCGAGAACACCGACGCGGTCTACACGATCGATGCCGACGCGATCGAGCGGAAGTCCCCGCTCGCCCAGATCGTCCGCCGCGTCGGACGCGAGTCTGCCTGAGGTCGCGCCGAGGCGCTTCGGATCGGAGGGTGGCATGGCAGGCGAGCGAATCGACCACGGCTTGCGCGGCAGCGGCGCCCCCCGGGGCATGGCCGCCCCCGAGGTCTACGCTCGCCTCGTCGAGGCAGCGCGTGTCATCGCCGCGTCCGAGCCCGATCCGGCAGATCGCCTCGCGCCTCTCTGCGACGCGCTCTGGGACGCGCTCGCACCGCTCGGCGTCAGCTGGATCGGGTTCTACCTCGCCGCCGACGCGGACCCTGCGGAGGCGACCGCGCGGGAGCTGGTGCTCGCCGCGCGCCGAGACAAGCCCGCCTGCTCCCCGATCGGGATGCACGGCGCGTGCGGGCAGTCGTTTCGGGAGGGGTCCATCCGTCTGATCGAGGATGTCGAGCTCCTCGGAGCCGGATACATCGCCTGCGATCCGCGCGACCGCTCCGAGCTTGTCCTTCCGATTTATCGGGCAGGCATGGCCTGGGGCGTCCTCGACGCCGACAGCCACCGGACCGCCTGCTTCGGCCAGGGCGATGCCGACGGGCTTGCGGCCGTGCTCAAGGCTGCAGGGCTCCTCGACAGAACTCCCCCGCTTCGCGCCGACCGCTTGCAGGATCGCGCAGGGACGGTATAGTGCGGGGCTCCCCATGGCGGACGGGCCGTCCGCCGCACACGAATCGAGTCGAACCATGCCACGCGTCTGCCATTTCACCGGTGCCTCCACTTCCTCTGGCTGGGTCTGCAAGTACCGCGGCAAGGCGAAGTACCTCGGCGGCGTCGGCATCAAGACGACCTCGCGCAAGAAGCGCATGTTCAAGCCGAACCTCCAGGATGTCACGACCGTCATCGATGGTGCTCCCGTGAACATCAAGGCCTCGACCCGCGCGATTCGCGAAGGGCTTGTCGTGAAGCCTGTGAAGCGCAAGTACGCCTACACGCGCCGCATCAAGAACGGCGAGACGGTCTGATCGACCGGGCGACGGTCCGCGCACCCCGCGGCCTCCGCGGCCTCCGCATTGCGAACGAACCTCTCGAGATCGGCTGCGCCACGCGCAGCCGATCTTGCTTTTGCGCCTGCGCGCTCGAGCGCTGCGCAGGTTCTTCGCCGCATCGCGCCATGGATCAAGAGTGCCGCGTCATTGCAAGCGAATTCTCGGAGGAAATCGTGCGCTTTTCGTTGCAAAGATCGCGTTCGGCCCTATTCTCTCGCTCGGAAAGTCACCTTCATCCGCTGCGCCGCATCGTCGGGCCGGATCTTCTCCGACCTTCCAGCCATCCCACTCTCCCTCGACCCTCCGCGGTCGCCCGGAGCCCTCACCGAAACCCGTGCGTTTCGTGGTGCAGGCCCTGTTGCGGTCGCTGAGCGAGGCATTGCGAAGTTCTCTAGGGTCCGTGTGTTCGGCCTGCGTGGTTTCCCGTTGGAGCCTGTGGCTCCTTCGGGCAGCCCTCGCGCAGGTCGCGAGTCCCGGATCTCGGCGGAAAGTCAGTGCCGGGCGCCGATGACGGCGTCCGCGCTGTCGTCTTTCCGCGGAATCGGTCGCAAAGCCTCCGCCGTGAGATCCGGTCGTGGAAAGTCGGGACGGCCGTCCGCGTATGGAGTGGACCGTGTCTCCGCCTTCGGTTTGGCGGAACTGCACGGCTGTCTGAATCGAACGCTGCCTTCCTGCAGTCTCGCCCGCGAATTCATCCTTCCTCAGAAGCGCCGCCTCCCCGCCGTTCCGACGAGCCCTCCCTCCCGTGCCGACCAGCCCGATCAACTCCGACCGCGACCGCGTCCTGGCGGCCACGGACATCCTCGCCGTCATCGGCGAGGTGGTGGCGTTGCGTCCGAAGGGCCGCGAGCATGTCGGACTGTGCCCGTTCCACGACGACCGCTCGCCGTCGATGGCGGTCGTGACGCACAAGGCCGCGTTCGGAGGGAGCGGGTTCTACAAGTGCTTCGCGTGCGGCGCGGCGGGCAATGCGATCGACTTCGTCATCAACTACCACCGCATGGAGTTCGTCGACGCGCTGAAGTACCTCGCGTCGCGCGCGGGCATCGAACTCACGCCCTACCAGCCGGCGGCCGACCGACGCAGGGACGGCGAGCCCACGCGCGACGAGATCCTCCGCGCGAACGCGCTGGCGGAGCGCTTCTTCCGCAGGGTGCTGGTCGATGCGGAGGCGGGCGCGAAGGCGCGCACGGAGATCGCACGACGAGGCTTCTCGCCCGAGATCGTCGAAGGCTTCGGCCTCGGTGCAGCGCCCGCCCGCATGGACGCGCTCGTCGAGGGCGTCCGCAAGGCCGTGCGTCAGGGCGGCGAGGACTACCCGCCGTTCGAGGCGTTCGTTCAGGCGGGAGTGATCCGCCCCGGCCGCTCGTCCGGCCCGATCGATCTCCTCCGCGACAGGCTCGTCTTCCCGATCCGCGACGAACTCGGCCGCCCGATTGCCTTCGGCGGACGGAAGCTCGACCCGGAACAGGAGCCGAAGTACCTCAACAGCCCGGAGTCGCCCGTCTTCCACAAGTCGAAGGCGCTCTACGGCATCGATCGCGCCAAGCGCGCCATCGTCGAGCGCAAGGCCGCGATCGTCACGGAGGGCTACACCGATGTGATCGCATGCCACCGCGCGGGCTTCACGAACGCGGTCGCGACGCTCGGCACCGCGCTCACCCGCGACCATGCGCGCGTGCTCAGACGCATGGCGGACACGGTCATCCTTCTCTTCGACGGCGACGAGGCCGGCCAGAAGGCGGCGGACCGCGCGCTCGAGGTCTTCTTCTCCGAGCCCGTCGACATCAAGATCTGCGTCCTGCCCGACGGGCTCGATCCGGATGACCTGCTGCGCTCCGAGGGTGGTGCGGAGCGGTTTGCCGACGCGCTTGCGCGTTCGGGCGACGCGCTCGCGTTCATGGCATCGCGGATCCGTCGCCAGCTGGCGGGTCGCGGCCTCTCCGCGCGGCAGTCGGCGATCGAGCAGACGCTCGCCAAGTTCGTCGACCTCGGCCTGAACGCGATGAATGGCCTCCGGCGCCAGCTCGTGATGCAGACGCTCAGCGAGCTCTTCGGGCTTCCGAGCGCCGATCTCGACCGTCTCGCCCGCTCGCTCGCGCCTCGACCCACCGTGGACGCGGCGCGGCAGACGGCACGGCCCGCGCCGCCCGCCGGGTCGGAGACCGACCACGGAGAGCGTGTCACCGATGTCCTGCCGTCGGTCGCGATTTCGGGGTTGGGAGCCGCTGCGAGGCGGGCTCGGATCGTCGCCGAGCGCAGGCTGCTCGCCCTCCTGTGCACGGATCCTGCGGCCGCGCGCGTGCCCGTCGCCGTCGAGGATTCCGGCGCCCTGCCCCTCTCGGAGGTCCTGGCGCCATCGGCGTTCGCAGACGAGTCGCACTCGGCAATCTTTGCCGTGATCGCGGCGGCGGCGGAGGAGGCGCGCGTACTCTCTTTTGAGGCTTTGCTCGGCGCTTTGGACGATCAACGGCTGAAGCGCCTAGCATCCGATCTTCGGCTGCTCGGGGACGAACTGCTGGTCGCGTCCGCGACCCAGTCCGGCTCGGCGTCGGAGGGTTCGGCCCTCCTCGAGGAGGAGCTTCGGTCGAGCTGGCTCGATCTGGAGAACCTCGAGCGGCGACAGCGCTTCAGGGCCGAAGCGCTGCGTGAGGGGGCCGCAGCCACGAGCGCCGGCTCCGACAGTCTCAACACCGTGACACCGAATCCCGTGCCGACCGCCTCTTCAGGATCCTCCGCGAGCAGCGTGGGCGCGACCAGTGTCGCGTCCCGAGAGCCGTCGCCCGGGTTCGATGCAGCGTCGGCCGATGAGTCAAGCTGTACCGGTCGTGCGTCCACGCACGGCTCGATGCAGGAGCATGCCCCCGCCGCGGGATCAGGCGCGGGCAGGAAACTCGATCCCGAAGCCGCCGCCGAGCGTCTGAAGCGACTGCGTGAACGCGGTCACGATGCGACGGCGGCGCGCGCACTTTTCCGCCGCGGCCCCGGTGCCGCAGCCGAGCCAGGACGGAGCAACAACCCGTGAGCATGTCACTCGAGTCGCTTGATCTCGCTTCGCCCGTTCTTCGGGAGCTCGTCGAGCACGGCATACGCCGTCGCTGGATCAGCTACGAGGAGCTGAACACCTGCCTTCCCGACGAGTTCGTCGATCCCGAGAAGCTCGATGAGCTGCTCGTCCTCATGGGAGAGCACTCGATCGAGATGGTCGACGAAGTCGAGATCCGGCGCAACAACTACGTGTGCTTCGAGGCTCCGCTTCAGACCAACCTGAAGTTCCAGCGCGACGACCCCAAGAAGGGCGCGCGGGCCGATGGCGTGGCCAATGCGGGCCCCGCGCAGCCATCCGCGGCCGCGCTCGCCGCCGCGGAGCTTGAGATCAAGAAGAACAAGCGCAAGAAGAAGGCCGCCGAGGGCGAGGCCAAGGGCGAGGAGGACGGCCCCGATCCCGACGACTTCGACGTCGAGGAGGACATCCTCGATGACAGCGAGATGCAGGCGGCGGTCGAGAAGGCGCTTGCGGAGCAGGGCTCCAAGCGGATCGACGACCCGATCCGCATGTACCTCACGCAGATGGGCACGATTCCGCTGCTCACCCGCGAGGAGGAGATCCGGCTCGCGAAGAAGATCGAGACGACGCGCATGATCTTCCGCCGCAAGGTCCTCGAGAGCGACTACGCCGCCGGCGAGGCCGTGAAGATCCTGAAGGATGTGCACGCCCAGAAGCTGCCGTTCGACCGCACCATGCGCATCTCGACCGCCGAGCCGCACGCGAAGCAGAAGATCGAGCAGCGCATCCCCGCGAACCTCCCCACCATCGAGCGGCTCCTCAAGTCGAACCTCGAGGCGTGGGAGAAGCTCGAGGCGGGCGGCATCACCGCCGCGCAGCGCGCGCAGTTCCAGCGCGAGATCACGCTCCGCCGCCGCCGCATCGGCACGCTGCTCGAGGAGTGCTGCCTGCGCACGGGCCGCATCATCCCCCTGTACCGCAAGCTTCTCGGCATCATCTCCAAGATGCGCGAGATGCAGCGCAACCTCGCGAAGGCGGAGAGGAATCCCGACCGCTACGACCCTGAGGACGTGTATGTGATGCAGGAGGAGTTCGACGGCCTGCGCAACCTCGTGCTCGAGCCCCTCGAGGAGTTCGAGCGCCGCATGCGCGACATCCAGCGCGTGTTCGGCGAGTACGAGCAGGCGAAGCGCGACCTCTCGGGCGGCAACCTCCGTCTCGTGGTCTCGATCGCCAAGAAGTACCGCAACCGCGGCCTGCCCTTCCTCGACATCATCCAGGAAGGCAACACGGGCCTCATGCGCGCGGTCGACAAGTACGAGTACAAGCGCGGCTACAAGTTCTCGACCT
>CAYMSD010000104.1:0-10816 GCA_964393015.1 uncultured Klebsiella sp. | reverse complement strand
GGGTGTCCGCATGCCTCAGCATGCGGAACGGATATGTCAGCCGTCGACTCCGACGATCGTCGTTCCGTGGACTCTGTCCACGGGCACCCGTGGTTTGAGCGGTCGCGGCTGCGGCCGCTCCCTCTGGTGCGACCGAACGCACGGGTGCGCTTGGACGAAGTCCAAGGAACGGGTGATGTCAGCCGTCGACTCCGACGGTTGTCGTTCCGCAGACTTCGTCTGCGGGCGCTCATGGCTTGTCGACTCCGACCCGCGTGATCCACGCCAGAGAGAGCCGCAGCAGCAGCGGCGGCCGCGCGCGTGCTCCGACGCGCACGCAGCCCCGCTCACCCGCCCCAGTTCGCGAGCAGCACGGCGAGGTCGTTCGCGTCGACGAGGCCGTCGGCGTTCAGGTCCGCCGCGCATGGCGCGCCGCACTTGCCCCAGCGCGCGAGAAGTTCGGCCAGGTCGCTCGCGTCGATCGCGCAGTCTGCGTTGATGTCGCCGAGCGAGTCGCAGATCGCGTCGACCTGGTAGATCGCGAGCGTTCCGCTGATCTCATGCGCGACGAGCAGGAGCGCCTTGCCGTTCGGAGACTCGGCCGACGGGACGAAGGTGATGCCCTCTGGCCCGAGATCGCCCGAACCCGAGACACCGGGCGCGAACGCGAAGCTGCGCGAGCTGATGTAGCCCTGGAAGACGGGCGCCGCAGGATCATCGACGCAATAGGCGAAGATGCCGCCGACGCGCTCGCAGATCGCGAAGGCGTACTGCCTGCCGTTGATCGCGCCGACCGCCACGCCCTCTGGCTCGGGGCCCTTGGCGCGGCTGCGGTTGTCGCGCGTGTTGTTGGTGTTGCTCGCGTTGAAGTTCGCGGGGTAGAGCGACGCCGTGTGCTGCTCGAAGAAGTCGCCCGAGTCCCACACGCGCTCGATCGCGGAGTTCCAGATGGTGATGCCGCGGCCGCCGATCGGCACGATGCGGTCCCAGTCGCCGTCGCCGTCGAGGTCGCCGAGATCCTTGCGCACCTGCAGGCGCCCGAGGCGCTGGTTGTTCTTGAGCCACGCAGCGCCGCGGAAGACGATCGGGTCGAGGACGACCGACGACGAACCCACCGTGGTGAGGTCGACGAAGGTGCCCCACTCGCGCGAATCGCCTTCGTTCGCGGTGACGAGATAGCTCTGCCCGCCCGCTGTGAAGAGCGCCATGCCGTCGGGCTGGTAGTTGCCCTCCACGGGCCACCCCGCGATGCGGTTCACGCCGTCCTGGTCGCTCGGGTCGAGGCCGTTGCCCGAGAAGGTGATCATGCCGAGGATCGGCGCAGGGGCGCTCGCGTTCGGCACGAAGGTGCCGGTCGCGATGTCCCAGCTGAGCGGCATACGGAAGTCGTTGTCGTTCAGCACGAAGATCGTGCCGGGGTCGCGGATCGCGAGGCCCTCGACCTTCTCGACGGTGTCCGCGTAGCCGATCGCGGCGAGGTCGACATGGACGCGCTTGCCGACGGGCACGATGCCTGCCGCCGCGAGCTGCGCGGGCGTCATCTTGTCGAGCGTGCCGCCCGGGCCCGCGATCGCAGGAGGAAGCGTGGAGATGTCGGTCGCGCCAGCGAGGTTGATCTCGAAGATCTTCTTGAGCGAGCTGCTGCCGATGGCGCTGTCGCGCTCGACCACGAGGAACTTGCCCGGGCCGAACGCGTGCGCGTCGCCGATCTTGTCGCTCGCGCCGCCCTCGAGCACATAGACATACTCCGCGACGACAGAGCTGGTCGCAGGGTCGAACTTCGCGATGCGGATGTTGCGCGAGGTCTTCGAGTTCGCGTCGTTCGCGACATCGGGGTTGTCGAGCGGGCTCTGCATGAAGCAGTAGATCTTGTCCTGCCAGACCGCGATCGCCTCGAAGCCGCGGTTGTCGCGGCGCTGCGCGTACACAGCGGGGAACGCCTCTGTGCCGACCGTCACGCCGAAGGCGTTCGCGCCAGCGGGCACGAACCGCTCGAGCATCAGGCCCGTCGCGTCGAACCTGTAGAGCGCGGGGCGATACTCGTCGCACATCCAGATCGAGCCGTCGCTCGTGCGGCACAGGCCCTCGAGGTCGCCGCCGAGCGGGTCGTTCGGAATCGGGTTTCCGAAGAGGTCGACAGGCTGCTCGTCGGTGTAAGCGAAGCCGGGCGCTGCGCCCTGGATGTTCGGGAGGCCCGTCATCGGTGAGCCGTCGGGCTTGCGGAGCAGGATCTGCCCCGTGAGCGCGATCGCGTTCGTCGCTGGGTCATAGGTGAAGGTGGCGATGCGCGGCTGGAATCCAGGGAGCGCGAACGGGCGCTCGAGGGCGGCGTCGCCGTCGACATTGACCGGCTCGAGGTTCGGGCCGCGGTCCGTGTTCGCCCAGAAGGTGATCACGCCCGTCGTCGCGTTGACCGAGTCGATCCACAGGCCGCTCAGGCCGCCGAGGAGGATGTCCTGGCCTGCGGCGGTCGTGCCGATCGACGGAAGTCCGCCGAGCGTCGCAGTCGTGAGCGACGGCGTGCCCGCGTAGTGCTTCTTGGTGCCGAGCGGCTTCACGGAGACGATTGCGTTCGTCGTGAGGTCGACCGTGGCGATCGCGCTGTGCTCCTGGAGCGACACGAACGCCGTCGTCGAGTCGGCCGAGACGACGACATACTCGGGCTCGAGGTCCTGCCCGATCGTCGGGCTGCCCGGGCCGAACGGCACGACCGCAGGGTCGATCACGCCCGCCGCGAGGCCGTTGAAGCCGAGCGTGGTGACATCCGCCTGCGTGATCGCCTTGCCGCTGACATCGATGATGCTGATCGACCCCTCTGGGTCGACCGAGTAGGTGTCGTTCGGCTCGCCCTCGTTCGCCGTGATCGCCTTCGTGCCGTCTGGCGTGAAGGTCACCATGTCGGGCAGCGCGCCGACCGTGACCGACGCAATGAAGTTGAGGTCGAGGTCGAAGAAGACGACGACGCCGGGGTCGGTCTTCACCGCGGCCGAGATGGCGCACGCGACCTTGCCGTTTCCGATCGCCACGCTCTGGACGCCGCCGCCGTAGGGAAGCAGCGAGAAGCTGCCCGCCGCGACGGGCGCAGCGGGGTTCGAGAGGTCGAAGACATCGATCGCGTTCGCGAAGCCGTTCACGACGAACGCGCGCTTCGACGCTGCGTCGAAGGCGACGATCTCGGCGCCCGCGACATCGAAGCCGACGCGCGGCGTGCTCGCGAGATAGCTGAGCGAGATCTGCGGATCACCCGCACGCGCGCTCGGCGCAAGCAGGACGGCGGAAACGGCGACGGACGCGACTGCGAGCTGACGCATGGAGGTCTCCTCAGGTGAGGAGCGCAGCGTCAGGCCGATGGGTCAAGACGCCGTGACGGCTGCGTCAGCGTCGAGTCAAGATGACATGCAGGCGGCCCGCTCACCAGGTGTAGGTCACTGTGTAGCTGATGTCGGCCTTGCCTTCCGCGGGAATGTCGAGGTCGAACGCGATGGTCCCCGAGTCGACCTTGGTGAACCCGCGGTTCTGCATGGTGATCTTCCAGTTCGACCAGCGGTAGAGCGGCTCGATCACGCGGACCTTCTGCGCCACCGCCTTCTGGTTGCGCACCTCGATGCGGAAGGTCTCCGTCATGCGCTTCGCGGCGTTGTCGATCGAGAAGTCGGTGCGCGTGCGCTCGCCGACCACATCGAACGCCTCGCCGAGCCGCACCTTCACGGTCTCGTTGCGCGGCGTGTGCGAGATGATGTCCTCGCCGATGAACTCGAGCGTGCCGTCCGCGTCGTCCATCTTGTAGCAGCGGATCTTGCCCGCGGGCATCGGCATGCCGAGCGAGTTCTCCTCCTTGTTCTCGAAGCTGACGAAGATCGACGGCTTCGCCTGCATGGTGTTGCCGAAGAAGTCGCGGTCGAGGACGGGGACGTTTCCGCCGCCCAAGAAGCCGGCGGTGAAGTTGAAGACGAGCTCGCGCTTCAGCGTGAAGCCGTCGACCGACGGGAAGAGCGCGATCTGCTGCGTCGAGTTCTGCGCCACATCGGTGCGGCGCGGCAGCGTGTAGAGGTGGAAGTCGGCGAAGGCCTTCGATTCGAAGCCACCTGCGTCGGCCATCGCCAGCATCTCCTGGCGCGCGGCGCGCCCGATCATGCCGCGGCGCTCCTCGACCCTCTGCACATTGCCCGCGACCAGCTTGAGCTCCGCGTTCGGATACGACGCACCCGAGAGGTTCATGAGCGTCACCCACGCGGAGATGCTTCCGGCGGTGTCGCTCTCGTCGATGACGATGTTGTAGTCGGCGCGCCAGGTCATGCCGCTCGTCTGGTAGGTCGTGCGCACGAGGTTGTCGCCGCCCGTGTCGCTCGCGAGCTTCCACATCAGGGTCGGCTTCGTGAGAAGGCCGCCCGGGAGCTCGCCGAGCTGCACCTGCCCGCCCTGCGGCACGATGCGCACGCCGTCCTTCGTCTGGAGGACGAGCTGCCCCATGTTCGCGCTCAGGAGTTCGCCCGTCACATTCGACACGGAGTCGCCCATCGGGACCGACACGGAGATCTCGCGGCCGATGTAGCGCTCCATCAACTTCGCGGGGCTCACGAGGTCGAACTGGAAGTTCTGCTCGAGCACGGAGGTCGACGGGTCGTCGAGATCGTTGAAGGAGACCGTGGTCGGGTCGATCCACGCGGCGACATCGGTGAAGGCGAGCGTGCCGATCCCCTTCGGCACCGCGACCTTGCGCACGACCTTCACGACGCCGTAGCCGGGCACGCCCCACACATTGTCCATGCCGCCCATCCGCTGCTGCTGGATGAAGCGCTGCGGGTCGAAGCCCGCGGGGTCGGCCGACGAGTAGACCGTGAGCGAGACGCCTTCCGCAGGCTTCTCGGCTGGCTTCTCGACGCGCTTCGCGGCAGGAGTCTCGATGGGAGTCTCGGCGTACGCAGCAGGCACGGATGCTGCAAGGTTGCTGGCGGCGAGGCAGGACGCTGCGACGGTCGAGATGAACAGGCTCATGGTGGTCTCCAGGTGTGGCGCGAGGCGCGCAGGACGCGCGAACGGCTCGCGCGGCACGGTACATGACGATCGGTTCGGACGCGTCTCCGAGCGCGGGTATTCGCCCGTGGATTCGCGAGGGAACTCCTCCGAGCCGCGCGCATCCCCCCGCAAACTTCCCGGTCGCGCCGGACGAGCGGGTCAGTTCGTGCCCGCGAGGCGCCGCACCACCATCATGAAGCCGCGCTTCATGGAGGCGTGCATGAGGAAGCAGGCGAGCCCGTAGAGGACGCAGGCGACGACCGTGCCCACCACGAGGCTCGTGCGCATCGCGATCGGGTCCTTCATGCTCTCCTCGACGGAGGAGACGGGGCTGACGGTCGCGAAGAGCATGTTGAGCGGGCTCGCGGCCGCGGCCGCGGCGCCGACATAGGGCACGCTTGCGCCGAGCGCGGTCGCGCAGCTGCCGAGGATGATCCCGAGGAGGCCGAGGACGCCGATCGCGGCCATCACGGAGCCGATCGTGCCCTTCGTGCGCAGCGACCACTGCAGCCCGACCATGATCGCGAACGCCGTCACGGCGATGAGATCGACGAGGACGAGGATCGCGCCCTCGGGGAGGACGAGCGGGCCCGTGACGGTGGCCGTGAGGAACGGCTCCGTCACCATGACGCCCTGCGCCGCGCCGAAGCCGCCGAAGAGGACATAGAGCGACACCGTGCCGAGCGTGACGAACGGAACGAGCAGCATCGGCACCAGGAACTGCACGATTCCCCGCAGTTTCCCAGAGAGATACGGCCCCGGCTGGATCGGCGTCGTCAGCAGGATGTCGAGCGTGCCGTCCTCGCGCTCGCGGCTGACCGCCGTCGCGCTCACGCTGACGGCCGTGAGGAGCACGACCGCGATCTCCGCGCCGACGATGCCGAGGAGCGCGAGCCGCAGGTCGGCGGAATTGATCGTTCCCTGGTGATGGAGCCCGCACAGGACGAGCCCGACGCAGGCGCCGAGCCCAAGGAAGACCCAGCGGCCGAACATGCCCGCGACGGACTGGGAGCGCAGCATGTTCTCGCGCCAGGCGATCGGGTTCGCCCCGACGCGGCGCGACTCGCGCGTGCCGCGCGCGCCCGCACCCGTGCCGAGGACCGCGCGCCACCACGAGACACGCGGGCCGCGCGTGCCGATCACGCGCAGGCGCAGCGTCGACCAGAGCACCATCGCGACGCTCGCGAAGACGCAGAGGAGGCAGAAGCTCCGCGCGGGCGTCTCGTAGAGCGCTGCGAACGGCGTGAACGGCGCCGTCCCAGGGGCGTACGGCACATAGTTCGTCGAGTTGAGCGAGCTCTCGAGGGCGAGGAACGGATTGAACGCCGTGAAGATCGTCGTCTGCGTGGCGCCCGTGCCGACTCCGATGACCGCGCCCTGGCGCGCGTACGCGTCGGCGGCGTAGGTGGCGAACAGATACATGACGACCGCGGCGTAGAACACGAACACCGCCCGCTTGCCGGCGCTGCGGGTCACGGACAGCGTGACGGCGGTGGTGGCCACGATGAGCGCGCTCGAGGCGGCGATCGCGTAGCTCGTGAAGATCGCCTCGCCCGGGACGCCGCCGAAGAACTGCGTCAGCACGAAGAGCGGAAATGTCGAGAGAAGCAGCGCAAGGATGAAGAACAGGCGCCCGAAGATGTTTCCGAGCACGATCTGCAGGTTCGAGAGCGGCGTCGTCAGCAGGATGTCCCAGGTCCGCGGGCTCGCCTCCTGCACGATCGCGCCCGCCATGAAGATCGGGGTGAGGACGCAGATCAGCGCCACCTGCCCGAACGACACGACCGAGAACGCGCCCGCCCCGCGGGTCGCCAGCTGCTTCATCGACCCCTCGCCCCCGAGGAGACCGATCAGCAGGATGGCGATCATGAGCGCCAGATAGCCCGAGCGGAGCAGGAGATGCTGCGTCCGCCGCGACCCGCCGGCCACGATGCGCACCGCGATCGGGTTCGTGGGGAGCAGGTTCGAGAGCCAGACCAGGATCGGAGGCATGAGGAGACCCGAATCCTACCTTGACAGTTGGCGCAGGGAGCGGATACTTGCGGGGTCCGCGGATGCGGGCCGGGCGGCACTTGGATGAGGAATCGGTTCACCCCGACCGCAGCCAGGACCCTGCCGACCGTTCACTCTTCTCGGCTCGTCGAACAGGCCAAGCCGTTCGCGACCGTTCACAGGTCCGCAGGTTCCGTCAAGGAATCGGCGGACCCGCGGGCCCGACCACCTCGGTGGCGTGCCCGTGATAGATCGATCCAGACCAAGGCCGCTCCCCTCGGGGGGTGGCACCCCAGTTCGCCGTAACTCGTGGTAACTCGTGACCGTTTCAAGCCTTCGACATCCGCCTCGGCACCGCCAACGCCTGCAATTGTGCGCGCGCGGACTGTCTCCGAGGCTCGATGCGCTGTGTGAAGGCGCTGAAGACCCCCTGAAGCACTGAAACGGGACAGCTGGATCATCTTCGAGCGCCGCACGCTTGGCGGGTGCCATTCGCACCCGACGGGTTTCCTTTGGCCAGGAGGCGCGCGTGTCCATTCTTCTTCAAGGCTCGAGCGGTGACTTCGGAGTCGCCGAAGTCATCACGGCGGCCGCCATCGGCCTCGTCGTCGGCGCCGTCGTCGGCATCACGATCCTGACCTTCGCGTCGGGTCGCGGCATCAAGGCCGCCCGCGCGGAGGCCGACCGCATGCTCGCCGACGCGAAGGCGCAGGCGGAGCTCACCGCCAACGCCGTGCGGAGCGAGTCGGAGAAGAAGGCGCGCGAGATCGAGCTCGCGGCGGAGAAGCAGGCGTCCGAGAAGCGTGCGGCCGTCGACCGCGAGTCGAAGGCGACGCAGGCCAAGCTCGACGAGAGCCTCGCCCGGGCCGCCAAGCGCGAGGAGACGCTCGACAAGAAGCTCGAGTCGATCGGCCAGCGCGAGCAGAAGATCGAGTCGCGCGAGGCGGACCTCAAGCGCCAGGAGGACGAGGTCCGCCGCGCGACCGAGGAGAACGAGCGCACCCGCACCGAGCTGCGCGGCGCCCTGTCGAAGGCGTCGGGGCTCTCGCGCGAGGAGGCCCGCGAGCTCTACCTCGCCGAGGTGCGCATCGAGAGCGAGCACGACGGGTCCGCGCTCCGCCAGAAGATCCTCGACGAGGCCGAGCGCGACGCCAAGGGCAAGGCGCGCGAGATCACGCTCATGGCGATCCAGCGCTACGCCGCCGAGAATGTCGGCGAGTCGACGGTGCGCTCGATCAAGATCACGAGCGAGGACATGAAGGGCCGCATCATCGGCCGCGAGGGCCGCAACATCCGCGCCATCGAGAAGGCGACGGGCGCCGACATCCTCGTCGACGACACCCCCGGCGTCATCAGCGTGTCGTGCTTCGACCGCGTGCGCCAGGCGATCGCGGCCGAGGCGCTGCAGCGGCTCGTGGCCGACGGCCGCATCCACCCGACGCGCATCGAGGAGCTCGTCGAGCAGACCAAGCGCGACATCGAGGAGAAGGTCGTCAAGGTCGGAAACGAAGCGGTCGTCGAGGCCGATGTCCGCGGGCTTCACCCGAAGGTCATCGAGGCGCTCGGCAAGATGCACTTCCGCACGAGCTACGGGCAGAATGTGCTGCGCCACTCGATCGAGGTCGCGTTCCTGTCGCAGATGATCGCGGACCAGCTCGGCCTGAACGGCGCGATCGCGCGGCGCGCGGGCCTGCTCCACGACATCGGCAAGGCGATGGACCACGAGATGGAGGGCGGCCATCCCGCGATCGGCATGGAGTTCCTCAAGAAGTACGGCGAGAAGAGCGAGGCCGTGCTCAACGCCTGCGGCGGTCACCACGGCGACATTCCCGCGACGACCGCCTACACGCCGATCGTGATGGCGGCCGACGCGATCTCGGGCGCGCGCCCCGGCGCGCGGCGCGAGTCGATGGAGATGTACATCAAGCGGCTCGAGCAGCTCGAGGCGATCGCCCGCGAGCAGCCGCATGTCGACGAGGCGCACGCGATCCAGGCGGGCCGCGAGATCCGCGTCATCCTCAACGCGAAGAAGGCCGACGACGCGACCGCGTTCCAGATCGCGGAGGCGATCGCCAAGCGCGTCGAGGCCGAGATGACCTTCCCCGGCGAGATCAAGGTGACCGTGCTGCGCGAGACGCGCGCGGAGGCGATCGCGCGGTAGCGCGCGGAGGCGAGGCGCGAGAGCGCGCGAGTCGAGGCGCGGCGGAGGAATCGCGATGGATGACGCGCAGGCAGGTCCATCGAACGAGCCGACGCCGACCTGGTCGATCACCAAGGCGGAGTGGGATGGGCTTGGTTCCCGCGCCCAGAAGATGCACATCTGGCTGTGGGTCTCCGTCGGCGCGACGGTGCTGTTCGGCGTGCTTCTCCTGTGTGCGTCGCTGTTTTCTCCGAGCGTGCCGGATCTCCCGCTCCTCGACACGATCAAGCGCGTCGCCTCCGTCGCCGGCGTCGTGGTGATTCTCCTCGCAGTCCCCGAGTACTTCTGGATGCGGCGAAGCGGCCGCGCCTGGGACACGCTCCACGCCGAAGTCTGGGCGGCGAACGGCTGCGTCTGCCCGTGGTGCCGCGAACGCGTCGACGCCACCGCCTGCCGCACGCACGGCTTCACGCGCGCAGATCACGCGCTTCTCCTGCGCTACTGGGAGTCCGCAGCGACCAGGGATGTGGACGCCATGTCGCGGTACGGCGAGGAACTGCTCGCGCGCCAGGCGCCGAAGACGGCGCTCGCGCGCGCGCGCCGCGCCATCTCGAAGGCGGCGCGGCGCTCTCTCTTCTCGCTCGGCGACCCTGACGCGACCCCGCGCCAGCGCCTGCGCGCCGCACTGACGAGCATCGCGGTGCAGTACGCGATCATCGCCCTCCTCGGATTCGCAGTCTGGCACTTCTTCGGCCGCGCGGCGCTGCTGTCTGGCCTCGTCGGCTGCTGGTGGATTCTCCTCTTCATTCCGATCACCGCGATGTCCGGCTCTCTCTGGAAGATTGGAATCGGCAAGCTGCGATGCACCAAGTGCGGGCAGCTCTGCGCGAGCGCGCAGCCGACGCTCTGCCCTGAATGCGGTTCCGATCTCACCCTTCCCGCTGCCGTCTCGCGCATCGAACGGCGAGGGGGTTCGTGGAGGGCTGCGCTCTTCTTCGTGCCGTTTGTCCTGATGCTCGTCGGGAACCCGCTCCTCAAGTCGATCATGTCGGTGCTTCCCGCCGGCGTGCAGAGCTCGATCTACGCGTGGACGGGCCCGCCGCACGGCTACTTCCGGAACCTGACCGTCGCCACGATGACGCAGGCAGAGATCGACGGCGCGCTCGAGGTGCTGATCTCCTGCTCCGCACCCGACGGGCCGCGGCCGATCTTCGACTTCGACTTCATGAAGAAGGCAATGGCGGCGGGAAAGGTTCCCCCCGCCACGATCGAGCGCGCCGCACGCACCGTCGTGCAGGCGGACCTCGCCGTCGCGCGCGATGGCGACGCGGTCGTGGCGACGGTGAAGCCAGAGTTCGGCGCGCTTGTCTTCGGCATGGAGCGCGTCGGGCGCCTCGTGTTCGGCGGCGTCTCGCTCGACGGAGCGACATGGACGAAGGGCGCGGAGTGGTCGCTCTTCACCCATGATCTCGAGGACTTCTGGCGCGAGCGGGCGCGAGGCGGCCCGCTCCCCGAGTCGAAGCTGGTGTTCACCGGCCGGATCGACGGCGTGCCGCGCGGCACCCACATCGTCCGCGCGCGCTGCTGGATCGTGGTGCACGGCGTGTCGTGGGAGCGCTTCGTGCCGACCTTCGACGAGACCGGCGCACTCGTCCCCCCTGCTGACGCGCTCGTGTATCCGCTCGACCT
>CAYMSD010000103.1:0-11501 GCA_964393015.1 uncultured Klebsiella sp. | reverse complement strand
CGAGCCTTCAACCCTCGAGCCTTCAACCCTCGAGCCTTCAACCCTCGAGCCTTCAACCCTCGAGCGTTCAACTCTCGAGCACGCAGCCTGCGACCGCAAGCGGCCTGACCGCGCAGAGCACCGCCGCTCCGGGCGCGTCGCTCGATGCGACGAGCGTGCCGACGGGCGCAGCGACAAGCCCGAGCACCGTGTCCGCATCCGCTTCGAACACGCCGGGGATCCCGGCGAAGTCGACCGAGCCTGCGGCGGGATCGACAGCATCCCCGACGCGGGATGTCGTCCGCATCGACGCCGCAGGCACTGCGCCTGCTGCGGAGGGCGACACGGCGAACGCCGCGATCCGCGCGCTCGAGGACGCGGTCCTCGCCGCGCGCGCCGACCGCGCCTCGTCGCCGTCGGACGCGGCCTCCCGCGCGGCCGACCCTGCGCTCGCGCGCGTCGCCGCGATGGAGGCGGACCTCGCGGCCGAGCGCGTCGCGCAGGCCCTCGGCCAGGGGCTCGTCGAGTTCGAAGCCTTCGAAAGAAGCGCACGCGCAACAGCCGACGCCACGACCTCGGAGAAGCGACCCTCGGCGAACCCCACCCTCGGCGCCGACACGCGTGCGATGGCGGACGCCATGGCCGCGGATCGTGGCGGCTCCGACTCCGCCACCGCCTCCACCGCCTCGTCGGGCTCGACCGCATCGACGCACGCAGCCGCGGCGCTCCCAACCGCGGGCGCCCCGCAGACCACCGCCTCGGGCATGGCGCCTCTCGGCGGCATGCTCGGCACAGGCGGGCCTGCGGCCGATCTTGCGCGCCAGCCCTCGGACGGCGCCTCGCCCGGCGCGCAGCTCGCAGCGAAGGGCCTCGGCATCCTCGCAAACCAGCGCGGCGGCGCCATCACCATGCGGCTCGAGCCGCCGGCGCTCGGCCAGCTCCGCATCCAGCTCCAGGTGTCGCAAGGCGCAGTTGTTGCCGACTTCACGGCCGCCACGGCCGAGGCACGGGCCTTGCTTGAGGCGAACCTCGGCATGCTGCGCGAACGACTCGAATCCCAAGGCCTCTCCGTCGAGCGGATCACCATCCACGGTGCCCGCTCGGCCGATGCGGCGACGCAGTCCTCGGGCGACCAGCGCCAGGAGCAGGGCGGCAACGCCGATGCGCGCGATCGTGGCGGCGAGCGCCGTCAGGATGCTGCGGGCGGCGAGAGCAGGGGCCGCCGCGATCGGGATCCAGGCGACCAGCATGAACTCGCAGGCCGCGCGAACAGGCGGCAGGGCGGATTCGCCTCCGCGCTCGACTCGGCGTCGATGACGCCCGCGGCGCGCAGATCCGCATGAACGCCTTGACGAACACGGAGACACGCGTCGTCTGACGACCCGGAGACACCCATGAGCGCCATCAACTCGACCCTCGCGGCGCCCCTCGCGCCGCAACCGATCAAGAACCGCTTCAACGAGATGTCGAGCGAGGAGTTCATGAAGATCATCTTCACCGAGCTCCAGCAGCAGGATCCCTTCTCGCCGAACGACTCGAGCGCGCTGCTCGAGCAGCTGAACTCGATCCGCTCGATCGAGAGCGACATCTCGATGGGCAAGCAGCTCGAGTCGATCGTGTTCCAGAACCAGCTCGCGGGCGCGGGCAACCTGATCGGCAAGCGGATCAGCGGCCTCACGGTCGACAACGAGCGCGTCGCCGGCCAGGTGAAGAGCGTGACCCGCGCGGGCGACGAGATCTCGCTCCTTCTCCACAACAACTGGGTCGTCCCGATGCAGAACGTGGAGTACATCGACGCGGAGCCGCTGCAGCCCTGACGCCCGGGTGAAGCGCGCATGCGCGGCGCCGCGGACGAACAGACCGACCAGGACCCGATGACCATCGACCCCAGACAGCTTCTTCGACGACTCGAGCCCGCCGTGCGGCCGACGGGCGGAATCTCCGCCACGCCGAGGCCGAGCACGGCGGACGCGGGCTTCCTCGAGCTGCTCTCGCTCGCGGGTTCGGGCGGCATCGACAGCGCGCGCGAGCCTGTGCTCGCCGACGGCGCCGTGCTCGAGCCCGCGACGCTCGCGCAGGTCGGCCGCGCGCTCGACCTCGCGCAGGGCCGCGGCGCGCGCCGCGCCGTGCTCGTCGCGGAGGGACGCGCCTTCATCGCGGAGGTGGCGGAGCGCCGCCTCGAAAGGCTCGAGACGCGCGACGACTTCGTCTTCGAGGAGGTCGACGCCGCGATCGTGATCCGCGGCGAGACCGCCGCATACGCCGCGCGCGCCCTCGGGCCGCGCTCGCTTCCTCCGCGCGGAGTCGCGGAGCAGCTCGAGGCCCTCGCCTCGGGCGGACAGGAAATCGGGAACGACTTCGGAAACCACATCGGAAACGACGGACTTGGGCACCAGGAGCCGCGGCGCGCGAGCGCATGACGGCCACACCACGCGGAGGATTCCAGCATGGCATCGACGACCTCACTCTTCACCGGCCTCTCGGGACTCGTCGCGAACTCGCGTCGTCTCGATGTGATCGGCAACAACATCTCGAATGTGAACACCACCGCGTTCAAGTCGACGCGCATGGCCTTCTCCCCGAGCTTCAGCCGCTCGTTCTCCCTCGGCTCCTCGCCCGGCGCGACGACGGGCGGCTCGAACCCCTCGCAGATCGGCCTCGGCGTCACGGTCGCGAGCACGCAGCGCAACTTCAACAACGGCCCGATCGGCGGCACGGGCGTCGCCACCGACGTGGCGATCGAAGGCGACGGCTTCTTCATCGTCGACTCGGCGGGCGCGCAGAACTACACCCGCGCCGGCAACTTCCTGCGCAATCCGCAGAACGACATGGTCACCCAGACCGGTGCGCGCGTCCTCGGATACGCGGTCAACGAGCAGTTCAACATCGAGGACGGCAACCTCGCGCCGATCTCGATCCCGATCGGCACGCTGACGGTCGCGGAGGCGACGCGCTCCGTGAACTTCAACGGCAACCTCAACGCGGGCGGTGCGATCGCGACGACCGGCACCGTCCTCGAGGGCCGCGCGTGGTTCACCGACGCCGCGCTCACGATTCCCGTGACCGCCGCGACCGACATCACCACCACCGACATCTACATGTCGGACGGCCTCGGCGGCTCGCTCCTCGCGTTCGACTCGACCGCGAACCCGAAGATGATCACCTTCAACAACTTCGAGAAGGGCGGCAAGTCGATCGAGGCCACCACCTTCGCCTTCAACGGCACCGCCGTCGCGGGCGCGCAGGGCTTCGGCACCACGCTCGGCGACCTCGCGGACTTCATGGAGGACATCCTCGGCCTCGACAACACCAATGTCGGCGCCAACTCGAACCTCGGCGGCTCGGTCACCATCAACGCGGGCGGCCAGCTCGTGATCACGGGCAACGAGGGCACCGCGCAGTCGATCGGCCCCGACTCCGTCAGCATCACGGTGTCGGGCGCGGGCTCGGGCCTCGCGCAGCCTCTCCAGCTCAACCGCACGGCCGAGGCCGACGGCGAGAGCGTGCGCACCAGCTTCATCGTGTACGACTCGCTCGGCACCGCGGTCACCATCGACCTCACCTTCGTGCTGCAGGCGACCACGATCTCGGGCGGCACCACCTGGCAGCTTGTCGCGGAGAGCGACGACACCGCCGCGATGAACCGCATCGTCGGCCTCGCCGAGGTCACCTTCGACAACGCAGGCCGCTTCGAGTCCGCGAGCAACCAGACGCTGACCCTGATCCGCGACAACGGCGCCGTGTCGCCCATGCAGCTCACGCTCGACCTCGACTCCGAGACCTACGGCGTCTCGAGCCTCGCGGACCAGGGCTCGGCGCTCGCCGCCGTCTTCCAGGACGGTTCGCCGATCGGCACGCTGTCGAACTTCTCGATCGGCGAGGACGGCCGCATCTCGGGCTCGTTCACGAACGGCCTGACGCGCACCATCGGCCAGATCGCCATCGCCAAGTTCACGAACCCGGAAGGCCTCGTCGACCTCGGCGACAACCTCTTCGGCAGCGGCCCGAACTCGGGCACCGCGTTCGTCACGCGCCCGCGCGAGTTCGGCACGGGCCGGCTCGTCGGCAGCGCGCTCGAGCAGTCGAACGTCGACCTCTCGCAGGAGTTCATCAACATGATCCTCGCGAGCACGGGCTACTCGGCCGCAAGCCGCGTCATCACCACGACCGACGAGCTCATCACGCAGCTCCTCGCGCTCGGTCGGTAAGCGCACGGATCCAAGGCCTTCAGCGACTTCCTCCGCCCCGCGAACTGGTCAGTCGGTTCGCGGGGCGTCTTTCGTTCGGGAAGGAAGTGCGCCCGCTGCGATCGAGGAAAGCGTGGCGCTCAGCGCCGCGGGTTGCGGCCACGGCTGCGCGCGTCGCCGCCCTCGCGGCCCGCGTCGTCGTGCGCGGGCGCGTCGCCGCGGTGCTTCGGCTGCGAGGTCGCGCGCGCGGCCATGCTCTCGGGAGTGCCCGGAGGCGGCGGGTCGCCCGGCTCGAAGCGCGCGAAGACGAGGCGCCCCGCGTTCGTGGTCAGCGTGTTGGTCACGATCGCGTGCACGCTGCGTCCGATCCAGGGGGCGCCGCCCTCGACGACCACCATCGTGCCGTCGGAGAGATAGCCGACGCCCTGCGTCGGGCCTTCGCCCGCCTTGACGAGGTCGATCTCGAGCCTGTCGCCGGGAATCGACTGCGTGCGCAGGATCCCCGCGAGGCTGTTGATGTTCACGGCGGGAACACCCGCGATCTCGGCGACCTTGGCGAGCGCGGCGTCCGTGGTGACCACGCGGTAGCCGTTGCGCTTCGCCACCTCGACGAGGCCGCGGTCGACGTTCGTCCCCTCGAACGCCGAGTCCTCGATCGAGAGGTCGATGCGCGGCGCCGCCTGGAGGCGCGCCACCATGTCGAGGCCGCGCCGTCCGCGCGCGCGCCTGCTCTTGTCGTTGCTGTCGGAGAGGCGCTGCAGCTCGTCGAGCACGGCCTGGAGGACGACGAACGGCGCATCGAGCGCGCCCGTCTGCGAGAGCTCGAGGATGCGCCCGTCGATGATGGCGCTCGTGTCGAGGAGCATCGGACGCACGCCGCGGTTCTGCTTCGAGAACTCCACATACGGGATGACGAGGCGGAAGTCGTCCTTCGTCGTCATCACGACCGACACGGCGATGTAGCAGAGGATGAGGCCGATCGAGACCTTGAAGAGGTTGATGTAGATCGGAAGGTCCTTGATCTGCTCGTCGAGCGTCCACGCGGCGATGATCGTGTCGAGGAGCGTGCCGATCGCGTAGGCGCCGATCAGGCCGAGGCAGATGCCGAAGTAGATGCCGAAGATCGAGGCGAGCTGCTTGTTCGGCGTCATCGAGTCGATGACGACGATGATCAGGCCGAGCGAGCCCGACGCGAGCGTGAGGCCGAGCACGAGCGTGAAGGGGAACTCGGTCTTCAGGCTTCCCACCACGATCGCCGGGGTCGCGAGGACAAGCGCCATGAACATCAGGCGCGCCGCGAGCAGGATGAGCTTCGTGCTCCGCTGCCGAGCCGTGAGCGGCAGCGGAGCCGTCTCGGCTGGGTCGGTCGACTGGGCGCGGGCTCGATCGGGCATAGGCACCTCAAACGGGGGAGAGGCTCGGATTCTACGGCCACCGAGGGTCGGATCTCGGCTACCATCGAGTTTCTGGAGCCATCGAGGACGGCCGGGCCCGGCGGGCGGGCTGGTCGCGAACCTGGTCAGGGCTTGACCGCAGCAGCCATAAGCGTCCCGGTCCGAGCCGACGGTCGCCTGGCCGTCCTCGGTGGCTCCAGATCGGCCGCTTCGGCCGATGAGATGCGACCGACAGCGAGAGAAAGGTCGATGGCGAAGAAGCCCGCGACAAGTTCGAACGCCGCGACGGCGACCGATGCCTCCGCCCGCGCCGACGGCGCGTCGGATGGCGCCGCCACCCGCCCGTACACCGTGCTTGCGCGGCGCTACCGCTCGCGCGACTTCGGCGAGGTCGTGGGCCAGGAGCCGATCGCGCGGACGCTCCAGAACGCGATCCTGACCGGCCGCACCGCCCACGCCTACCTCTTCTGCGGCACGCGCGGCGTCGGCAAGACCTCGATGGCCCGCATCTTCGCGCGCGCGCTCAACGAGCGCCGCGGCCTCGCCGAGGGCGAGGCGATCGGCGAGGCCATCCTGCGCGGCGAGGACCTCGATGTCATCGAGATCGACGGCGCCTCGAACCGCGGCATCGACGACGCGCGCGACCTCATCGCGGGCGCCACGCTCGCGCCGACGCGGGGGCAGTACCGCATCTACATCATCGACGAAGTGCACATGCTCACGACCCCGGCGTTCAACGCCCTCCTCAAGACGATGGAGGAGCCGCCGAAGCACGTGAAGTTCATCCTGTGCACCACCGAGCCGCACAAGGTGCCGCAGACGATCCAGTCGCGGTGCCAGCGCTTCGACTTCCGCAACATCCCCACGCGGCAGATCGCGGCGCACCTCGGCGCCGTCGCCACGGGCGAGGGCAGCGAGGTCACCGAGGATGTGCTGCGCGCGGGCGCGCGCCACGCGAACGGCTCGATGCGCGACGGACTCTCGCTCCTCGACCGTCTGCTCGCGGCGGCGACGGGCCGCGTCGACGCGGCGGTGCTCGAGCAGGTCTTCGGTCTTCCCGACGACGAGATCCTCCTCGACATCATCGAGGCGTGCGTCTCCGAGCGCACCGCGGACGCGCTGCGCCACGGCGCGCGGCTCCTCGAGCGGGGAAGCGGCGTCGAGCAGGCGCTCGAGCTCCTCGCCGAGCGATTTCGCTGGATCCTCGTCGCGGCCGCGACCACGGGCCAGGATGCCGCGGACGACCTCCTCGAGGTCGCGCAGTCGATGCGCGAGCGCGTGCAGCGCATCGCCGCCGCCACCGACGCGGCCGGCGCCGTGCACGCGATCGCCCTCTGCGACGCGACGGCGCGCAACGCGCGCGGGTCGAGCGCCCCGCGCGCCCTCTACGACGCCTGCGTCGCGCGGCTCTCGCTCACCAACCGCTTCTCGGCGGGCGCGGCGCTGCTCGCGAACGGTCCAGCCCGCGGGGCCGACCTAAAAAAAGCAGGTGACCCCGCGGCGCAGCGCGCTTCGGGGCCGTCGGCGACGGGAACGCGCGACGAGCGCCGCACGACGGCGGGCGTCGCCGCGCCGTTGAAGCCCGTGTCGATCGAGGCGAAGCCGGTCCCCGCCGATGTGCCTGCCGCGGCGCCCGTCGAGGCGGCCGACCTGCCTTCGCTCCGCGCGCGGCTCGAGGCGCTGTGCGCGCAGAGCTCGAAGGACCAGGCGCTTCTCTCGCAGATCGAGCTGCGCGCATTCGACGCAGGCATCGTGCGCATCGCGCTTCCGCGCGACGGCGGCGCCGCCTACCTCGCGTCGAACCCCGAGCCGGTGCGTGCGCTCCTTTCCCGCGCGGCGGGAAGGCCGGTCCGCGTCGACATCGAGCGCTCCGAGCGCGAGGAGCGGCCTGCGCCGAAGTCCGCCGCCGCGTCCGCCGCGGACGAGCAGGCCGCGCGCGCCGATCCCCTCGTGCGCCGCGCGGTCGATCTCTTCGACGCCACCATCGTCGCCGTCACGCCGCGTGTCTCGGCGGATGCGCCGTCGGACGGATAGCATCGCGCCACGACCGCAAGGAGGAACCGAGTGTTCGACAAGCTGAAGGCTGCGACGCAGATGGCGGGGCTTCTCAAGGACCTCCCGCGCCTGCAGGCGACGATGGAGGAGGTGCGCGCGCGCCTCGCCGAGACGACCGTCGAGGGCTCCGCGGGCGGAGGCGCCGTGCGCGCGCTCGTCCACTGCGACCTGCGCGTCGCATCGGTCACGCTCGATCCGTCCGTCTTCCGCGGCATCGCGGCGGGCTCGCAGGCGGACCAGGACTATGCCAACAGGCTCGTCGCCGACGCCGTGAACGACGCCCTCGCACGCGCCCGCGCGCGGATGGCCGACGAGATCGGCCGCGCCGCGCGCGAGAGCGGCCTCGATCTTCCGCCGCACATCCTCGAACGGCTCGCCTGAGGCACGATGTCGAACGCCGCCTACCCCGAATCCGTGCGCAGGTTGATCGACGCGTTCGCGGCGATGCCCGGCATCGGCCGTCGCAGCGCGGAGCGGCTCGCGTTCCATGTGCTGCGGCAGTCGCCCGCGGAGGCGCTCGAGCTTGCGCGCGCGGTCGAGGACGTGAAGAAGAAGGTGAAGCACTGCTCGGTGTGCTGGAGCCTCGCCGACGGCGATCCGTGCCCGATCTGCGCCGACGCGCGGCGCGATGCATCCACCGTGCTCGTCGTCGAGCAGCCCAAGGACCTCCTCGTGATGGAGAAGACGGGGCTCTACCGCGGGGTCTACCACGTGCTCCTCGGGCGGCTCGACCCGCTCGGCGGCGTCGGGCCCGATGCGATCACGCTCGACGCGCTCATCAGGCGCCTCGAGCGACCGGAGGCGAACGCGCGCGGCGTGCCCGTCGCGGAGATCATCCTCGGCCTCAACCCCGACCTCGAGGGCGACACGACCGCGCTGTGGATCGCGCGCGAGGCGGGCGAGCGCGGTGTCCGCTCGACGCGGCTCGCGCGCGGGCTCCCGAGCGGCTCGCAGCTTGAGTATGCGAATCCGGCCGTGATCGGCGACGCGCTGAAGGGGCGGACGAGCCTGTAGCGCTCGCAACTGGCGGCGGGCTGAGGCTTCGCCTCAGGTCCGCCGCCTTTGCTCGCTTCGGTGCGGCCAAGGTCCGGCTTCGACTCCGACGGTCGGCGTTCCGTGGACTCTGTCCACGGGCACCCATGGGTGTCGACTCCGACGGGGAAGATCGTTCGACACGACACGCACGGGTGCCCTTGGACGAAGTCCAAGGAAAGGAAGATGTCCGCCGTCGATTGTGCGCTTGGGGCGTCGATCGAGGTCGTCGCCCGCCGAAACCGCGGGAAAGACGAAAATTGATGCCATCGGCTCGTCTTCTCGTGGTGTTCCCGTCGATACGATCGGCGTCGGGCCGAACCTCGGCCGCGGAGGATCCGCAGACGATGGCAGGGATGCGTTTCGAAACCTCGCAGGGCATGAAGCTCGGCCAGACCATGGGTCTGTCGCCGAAGCTGATCCAGTCCGCGGAGATCCTCCAGCTCAACTCGATGGAGCTCGCCGAGCGGCTCGAGCAGGAGGTCGAGCGCAATGTGGCGCTCGAGCTGATCGCGCCGGGCTCCTCCGACGACCCCGACCGGCGCGCGCGCGACGAGCATCGCGAGGAGGCGCCGCAGGGCGGGGGGGCGACGGAGTTCGAGCGGCTGCGCCGCCTCGAGCGGCAGTACGGCGACCAGTGGAACTCCGAGACCGACGGCCGCCGCGCCGTGCGCGACAACCGCGAGCGCGACGCCAAGATGGACGCCATGGCCAACGCCCCCTCGCGCGGGCGGAGCCTCGTCGAGGAACTGCAGGAGCAGTGGAGCTTCGCGGAGGTGCACGACCCCGCGCTCCGCGCGGCGGGGGCGCGGCTCATCGAGTACATCGACGACGACGGCCTGATGACCACCCCGCTCGAGACGGTGCGCGAGCAGAGCGAGCATCTCCCGGGCTGCGACTGGTCGCTCGCCACGCTCGAGGCGGCGCTCCTCCGTGTGCAGCGCGAGGTCGAGCCGAAGGGCATCGCCGCGCGCAGCGTGCGCGAGGCCCTCCTCATCCAGTCGCGCCACCGCCTCGACGAGGAGACGGACCTCGACGCGGCGGAGGCATGGGGCGACGCGATCGTGATCCTCGAGCGCCACTACGACGACATCCTCGCGAACCGCATCCCGAGGATCCGCGAGGCGACGGGCCTCTCCCCCGAGCGGCTCGACCGCGCGCGCCGCTCGCTGCGGCGGCTCGACCCGAACCCCGGCCGCGAGCTCGTGCCCGCCGAGTCGACCGCGCTCATTCCCGACATCCTCGTCGAGTACGACCCCGAGTCGGGCGACTACACGGCGCGGCTCGCCGAGGAGCTCATGCCGCGCGTGCGGGTCTCGCCCGACTACGAGTCGATGATGAAGGAGATCGACCTCGACGCGAAGGCGCGCAACTTCGTCGCGGAGAGCGTGCGCGCGGCGCGCAGCGTGATCGAGGCGGTCGAGCAGCGGAACACCACGCTCATGCGCGTCGTGCGCGTGGTGCTGACGCGCCAGCGCGAGTGGTTCGAGCAGGGGCCCGCGCACCTCAAGCCGCTGCCCATGACGGAGGTCGCCGATCTCCTCGGCATCCATGTCGGCACCGTCTCTCGCGCGGTGAGCGAGAAGTGGATGCAGACGCCGCGCGGCCTCGTGGCGCTGCGCTCGTTCTTCTCGCTCGGCACGGAGAACGCGGAGGGCGAGGAGATGTCGTGGGCGGCCGTGCGCGCGATCGTCGAGGAGATCGTCAACGCCGAGGACAAGTCGAAGCCGCTCTCCGACCGCGCGATCGCGGAGGAGCTCGAGAAGAAGGGCGTCACCATCGCCCGCCGCACCGTCGTGAAGTACCGCGAGCAGCTCGGGATCCCGTCCGCGCCGTTGCGCAAGCGGCATTGAGCGCCCGCGGCCGCGACCGTTCGCGCCGCACGCCCGGCCTCGCCGCAGGAGCGCGCCGTCGCGCCAAAGCCCCGGCTTTCCGACCCCGTTACACTGCGGCCTCAGCAGAGGAGGCTTCATGAAGGTTTGGCTCGACGGGCATCTGGTTGACAAGCAGCACGCGACGGTTCCCGTCTACGACCACGGCCTCCTCTACGGCGACGGCGTCTTCGAGGGTATTCGCGTCTACAACGGGCGCGTCTTCAAGCTGAAGAGCCACCTCGAGCGCCTCGCCGCAAGCGCCCACGCCATCCACCTCACGCTCCACTACACCATCCGCGAGATCGAGCAGGCCGTGCGCGAGACCGTGGCCGCGAACGGCCTCAAGGACGCCTACATCCGCCTCGTCGTCACCCGCGGCGCCGGCCCGCTCGGCCTCAATCCGTTCACCTGCCCGAAGCCTGCGACGATCGTCATCGTCGACCGCATCACGCTCTACCCCGAGGACATGTACGTCGAGGGGATGCCCGTCATCGTGGCCAAGCGCCCGCGCGTTCCCGTCGAGTGCCTCGACCCGGCGGTCAAGAGCCTGAACTACCTCAACAACATCCTGGCCAAGGTCGAGGCGATCGAGGCGGGCTGCCACGAGGCCATCATGCTCAACACCGATGGCGAGGTCTGCGAGTGCACGGGCGACAACATCTTCCTCGTGCGTGGCTCGCGCATCGTGACGCCGCCCGTCTCCGCGGGGCTCCTGAACGGCATCACGCGCCTCTTCGTGATGAACGAGGTCGCGCCTGCCTGCGGCATCGATGTCGCGGAGCGGACGCTGCGGCTCGACGACCTCTTCACCGCCGACGAGATCTTCCTCACCGGCACGGCCGCGGAGGTGATCGGCGTGCGTTCGGTGAACGGGACGGCGATCGGCGAGGGCCGCGTCGGCCCGATCACGGGCAGGCTCGTCTCCGAGTTCAGGTCTCGCGTGGCGCGCGAGGCGCCTGAGGATTGAGCGGCTTCGCGTG
>CAYMSD010000102.1:0-11596 GCA_964393015.1 uncultured Klebsiella sp. | reverse complement strand
AGGACGAGCAGCGCCACGCCGATCAGCGTCCCCTTCGCGAAGACGAACCCGAACCGCCCCGTCTTCAGGAGCGCATCCGCGACCGGATTGACCTCGACCCCCCCTGCCTGCAGGTGCACGAGGGTGAAGAAGCTGTCCCCGAGGTTCATCAGCGACACCCACAGGACCCAGCACAGCATCGCCGTGGAGTACATGTCGATGAACGACCCCTCGAGCTCCTCCCGCCGCTGGACCCGCCTCCGGCGCCCGCCGAGCAGGGCGTAGCGCGAGATCCGCGGCGTCGGCGCAGTCCGCCGATCGGTCTGGCGTCGCCGCCCCAGCTCCGCCGCAGTCGGCGGGTGGAACGGGCTGGCGGTCGAGACGGGCGTCGGCTCCGGGGGGCTCATCGCTCCTCGACCGATCGACCGGATCGGGTCCCCGGGTCGAGCGGATTCGGGACGGTGTCCCGCTTCGTGTCAACGCGCCTCGTCCGGGCCCTGCCCCAGCACCTCCTCACAGCCCCCGAACAGCCCGCGGCGCCGGGTCAAGCTGCTCGCGCCCCCCCCCAGGGCCACTCTCCCCGCGAAGGCGCCCGACCCAGGCGGAGCCTCCCTCGACTCGCCCTACGAGCCTACGTCTTCGGCGAACCCCGACCCAGCGTCCGCCGCTCAGGGCGCCATCCCTGCCTCCGAACGTCCGACAGCGCACGATTCTGGGTCCCCCAGTCCGCGCAACAGAGCCGAGACCTCGGTGTACATCGCGCTGGACGCCCACTCCTTTCCGACGAGCGGCTGCAGGTGCAAAGTCCCGCAGTCGTGCTGTCGATCCGTGAAGCGCCCCCGCACCTGCTTCGAGCCGCTCACGCTCGGATACACCAGGAGTGACCGAGCCCCACCAAGGAGTTCGTTGTAAACAAACATCTGCTGAAGATCGCTGTCGAGCGGAGGCCCCTCTCGAAGCACCTTCCACTTCGTATCCGCGATCAACAACACCTTGTTCGTAGCACGAGAGCGGACGACAATGTCCGGACGAATGCCGCGCCGATGGGTCTCGCCCGTCCAGAGGAGGTGCCGTTCCTGCGTGGAGACTTCGAGGGATGCGCCAGCCGCGCGCCGGAAGAGAGCCGCAACATACCGTTCCCACAGCAGATTCATGTCGAAGAGAAGCGCGAAGACCCGCGATCTCCCGGATCGTAGCTGAGGAGCACTTTGCGAAAGCAGCATGCGTGCAAGCGTCAGCGCGTTTACATACCGGACGGTCGAGCGCCCGAGGACAACGCGATCGAACGTCCTGTCAGTAACGACCGAATGCGTCGTCTCAGGAAACGCCGCACGACAGTCAGCAGCCCGTGCGGCGCAGCCTGGCGAGAGCGCAAGGCTACCTAGAACATCGAGCGCAGCACCTAGGATCTGGTTGAGCGTCACGTCCCGGTCGTACACCTGCGTTTTCACGTAAACCCGATCGGCGCGCGCGTGGTTCGCACGAACGTGCTCCGCCACCAAGAGCCGCCCACGGAAGGTCGGACCGTTCTCGATCTGCTCGCGGTAGCCCTTCGTCAATCCCTGGCGCAGCAGAACTTGAACCTCGTCGACGAACCGAGATGCGACGAGGTCGATGAGGCTGGAACGCCCCGTACGCTGCGAGGCCGAAGTCAGCGCCTCCAATCGCAGGCCAGTTGCGATCCGCAGCATTTCGAAGAGCCCGTTCCGCCAAGCCATGGCATCGCCTGGCTCAGCACGCGCCTTGTCAGCCTTCGGCAGAATCTCGAGCGCGAGCTCGCCGACCTCGAGGTATCCGACGTAGTGACTCAGTGAGATACGCCTGTGCCCGATCGTGAAGTACCGGCCGCCGTTGGCGTCGTTGAACCGCGCCAGATCTTCGAAATGCCGCTCGGTGAATCGAGCCGCACAGCCATCCGAGGCCCGCAGCAACTCGCCGACCGATATGGACTGGTGTTCGAATAGCTCAAACGCCTTGAACCGGCTCATAGACGCTCCGGAAGTCGAGGTTAGTGAGCCCCATCACATCGACGAGTTCCCAGCTTGTACGATCACTGAGCGCGTCTCGCTCCGGGTGGTCGAAGGCTGCTAGCTGAACAGTGGACAGCTCGCGCCTCAGCACAAAACTACGGCCGAGCACGAGGCCGATCTTGCCCCAGTCGCCGAAGAAGTACTCCTGCAACAACGGAATGATACGGCTCTTGAAGGTATGCTTGAGCGCATCCAACGACGGATCGTCCTTCAGATCCAGAAGGTACGCATGCCCGATGACGTGATCGCGGTCGCGCAAGACCTCGAGCCGCCGATTGATCGTGCGTAGCAAGGCGGAAGGGTCGATATCGCCCTCGATCGTGAAGTCGAGAAGTTCGGGTCGGGGTGGAATCTCTTCGAACTCGAAACGCCGACGGAGCGCTGCATCGAGCGCCTCAACGCTCCGATCCGCCGTGTTCATCGTGCCGATGATGTGGAGGTTCGAAGGAACACCGAAGCGCGTACCCGAGTACGGAAGTGTTACGATCAGCTCATTCTCCGCGCCAAGGCGCTTGTCGGTCTCGATGAGAGAGATGAGTTCGCCGAGGATACGCGCGACGTTGCCTCGGTTGATCTCGTCGATGAACACTGCGAATCGGGGGGCGGGCTCCAGTTGACGCCTGCGCTCCTCCGGGTTCAAGGCGCAAAAGTCGTCGATCGTGCCGTCGAAGCCAGCAAGCTGCAGCGCAGCCTTCACGGCGCGTTTAAAGACGCCGTCAACAAGATCGTAGGTAACTGTCCCGCCATCCTCATCGTTCACGCTGTCGATGCGAGGACGAATGCCCTCGATGAAGTCCTCGTAAGCGTACGCCTGATGGAACGTCACGAACGAGTGATTAACCGCACCCATCACTCCGTTCGGCCGTTCGAACTCGTTCGCGACCTCTTGCAGCGCCTCAGGTAGTGGCTCAGCGAGGACCCATGTACCGTCCTGCTCCTTGTCGAACAGAAGCTCGCCACTGCGTTGCTTGAACTTCACCGTCTTGCTGCCCTCGACGGTGTGCGTACCGAGCGTTGACCAGACAATCTCACGCAGCGTCGTTGGGATCGCTTGCGCAGCGTGCTTCGCCTTCAATGCGCGATGCGCGAGCAAGTCCCCAACACGAGCCCGGCCGCCGAGATCGTTCAGCGCCAAAGCGGTGACCTGGTACCATTTCAGGCCGGCCACCACGCTAGAGAGGTCTGTTTGCGCCGTCGTCGGCTGCGCGACGAAACGTGGCAAGTACTTCGTCTGCAGTTCATACGTCTTCCCTGTTCCGGGCGGACCGTAGAGAATCAGGTTTGCTGGGATGCCATCCAAGATCCCGAGAGATTTGCGTTCGATCGGAACTTGGGCCTGTGAGACGCCGAAGATCTGCTCGATCACGTCGGGTCGACGGACGGGCACAAGTGTATCGAACCACCCTCCAGCGCCGCGGCCGCGGGGTGCCTGGCCCCTATAGAGCGGAATGTCGAGTCGCTTCAGTCCGACCCGACCCTGATCTGGCTCGATGGTCGTTACCTCGCCCACGAAGTGCACGACAAGGTCATGGGACCCGCCATAGCCCTTGATGGCAAAGTAGTCTCCCACTTGGATCGACGCGAAGCGCCTCCATGTGTTCACGGCTGCGTGTTCAACAGCGCTGCGTTCCCAGCCGATCTGCCAGAATCCGCCGTTCTTGAACTCCTGGAGCCGCTCTGGAGCGCCGAAACCACCGGCCCAGTACCGGCGACCTTCGAACCGCGCATCGTCTTCGTCTATGGCTTCGTCGTCGGTCATCTCGTCGCTGATCGACTCGTCCTCGACGCCGAATTTCTCGAGTTCGATCCCCCATCGACTGAGATCGACGATCGCGCGACCCCGCTCTTTGGCTTGGGGTCCGCGGTCGACGAATTCGAGCTTCAAGAGCGCCAAGTGGACGAGGCGTTCGAAGGCGACCTCAGCGCCGGATACGATCGCACCCGATGGGACGTCGATAGCGCAGATCTCAACACGGCTAGCTGTGACAAGTGGCAGTTCAGAGGCTCTGAGGAGCTCCTGCATCACGGCCTTGAGTCGCAGACCGATCTCTGGGTCAGCATCACTCTTCCGCTTGAACGTGGAAACGGAGGCCTGTATGCTCGGCCGAGAACCGTCTTCGAGATCTCGGATGAACCGTGGGAAGGTGATCCAGATGAGCATTTGCGCTCGATCACGAAGCCGGACCATCAGGCCTGTTTGGTGTAGGTACTGTCCGCTCCCCCAGTACTCGCAGCGGACTTGGAGGCTACACCGTCCACCATCCCACCGACAGTCGACATCGACGGGCGCAGGCCATGGCCCGTCGACGTGCTCGTCGAGACCTTGCAAACCACCTTCGCGCCAAGGCGGAGCAGACACCCGCGACACAGTGCAGGCCACATCCACCCCGGCGACCTTGATGTTCGGAGCTTTGGTAACCTCGAGGATGTTGCGAATCGCCTTGAGCGCGATCCTATTGGCGTCAGCTCGCATGTTGCCATGATCCTAGCCAAGAAGAAGGCGAATCGGGTTGTGCACCCGTCCGTTTCGGCGGATTACGGTGCCATGCACAGCGGCACCGCATCGCGTCTCAAGACGCCTTGGTCAACCGGGCGCTGAGGCGTTCAAGAGAGCGCCTCCAGGAGCGTCGTCGCATACGCCCCCGGGGGGAGCGAGAACGAGAGCTCGGCGCGCTGGTCCTGGAGGACCCTGAGGGATGCGGCGCGCACGGTCGCGGACAGGGCGCGGCGGGCGCCTTTGGGGGCGAGGCCGCCGGGGCGTTCGAGGGACTCGGGCGTGAGGCCTTCGGCGGCGAGGGCGGCTCGTTCGGCGGCGAGGACTTGGCCTTCGGCCATGACCATGCGCGGGGACCACATCGGCCCCGAGGCTGTCAGGTGGCCGAGGGAGGCGGCGGCGATGACGCCGACGTCGGGGGCGCTGCGCAGGACGAAGGGCCCGCGGCCGGGGCGCAGGAGCACGTCGCCCTCGCAGGGGACGTCGAAGGTGCCCTCCGCGACGCGCGCCGCGAGGACGCGGTCGAAGACCCGCGATTGCAGGGCCGAGAGGTGCAGGCCGCGCAGGTCCTTCGAGAGCGCTCGGACGAGGCCTTCGGGGTCGTCGCGGCGCCGCGCGAGTTGGTGTGCGACGTCGGCCAGGTCGCGGTCGAGGGAGCGACACAGCTCGGTGGCGCGGCGGCGTTCGCCGGGCGTGCCGGAGCGAGCGCGCCGCGCGAGCTCGAGCGCGGCTTCGCGGTGGCGCTCGTCGCTCGCTGCGGCGAGCGCGTCGATGTAGTCGAGCGGGTCGCCCAGGACGAGTGTCCGGCCCAGGTCCGCCGTCGCACCGTCGCGGCCGTAGCGCTGCGGGCCGAACGCGTTGGGCAGCCCGCGCGCCGCGAGCGCCGCAAGGCGCCGCGCCAACGCCGCGGGATCGGTGACTTCGGTGAGCTGCAAGCGGAAATGGTTGCCGCGCGACTCACCCGCGCGCAGCCCCGTCGCACGCCGCGCGACCTCGAGCACCTCGATGCGCTCACCGAGCGCGGCGCGCGCGTCATCGCTGTCGAGGCGCGCGGGGTCGCCGTGCTCGACCGCGATGTGCTGCACGATCGTCGCATGGACGTCCTTGCGGCCTGCGAAGCTCGCGGCTCGCGGTCCGACGCCGAGCGCGCGCGAGACCCGCCGCACCACATCGTTCGTGCCGAGGCCCACGGCCCGCACACGCAGGACGAGGTGGTCCCCGGCGCCGTCGCCGGGGCTCGGCTCGTCGAGCTCTTCGACGAGGAACGTCTCGGGGCTGGACTCGAAGCGGAAGGCGCTCAAGCCAGCCACTCCCGCACGACCCGCGGTCCCTCTTCGACGCCGATCAGGCGTTGGTCGAGGCCTTGGTACGGGAAGCGCATTCGCTCGGCGTCGAAGCCGAGGAGGTGCAGGATCGTCGCTTGCAGGTCGCGCACCGTCGTGCGCCCCTCCACGATCGCATAACCGAGCTCGTCCGTCGCGCCGTGCACGTGGCCGCGCTTCACACCGGCGCCTGCGAGCCACACCGTGAAACAATCCGGGTGGTGATCGCGCCCGAGCAAGGTCGAGCCGTTGCGCGCTTCGAGCATCGGCGTGCGGCCGAACTCGCCGCCCCACACGACGAGCGTGTCCTCGAGGAGGCCCCGCTGATCGAGCTCTTCCATGAGCGCCGCGATCGGCTGATCGATCTCGCGGCACTTCTGCGGGAACATCGTCGCAAGGTCATCACCGTTGAACGTGCCGTGCAGGTCCCAGCCCCAATCGTGCAATTGGATGAACCGCACGCCGGCTTCGCAGAGGCGCCGGGCGAGCAGGCAGTTGTTCGCGAAGCTCGCGCGGCCGGGCGTCGCGCCGTACGCCGCGAGGGTCTCGGTTGATTCAGCGCTGATGTCCATGACCTCGGGCACCGAGGTCTGCATACGAAACGCGAGCTCGTACTGCGCGATGCGCGCGAGGGTCTCGGGATCGCCGTGGCGCGCGTGGCCGGCTTCGTTGGCGCGCCGCAGCGCGTCCAGCATCCGCCGCCGCATCGGCCGTGAGAGGCCGGGTGGGTCGTTGACGTACAGGACCGGCTCGCCCGCGGAGCGCAGGCGCACCCCTTGGTATTCGGAGGGCAGGAAGCCGCTGCCCCACAGCGCGCTGCCGCCCGTCGGGTCGCTGCCGCCCGAGACGAGCACCACGAAACCCGGCAGGTCTTGATTCAGCGTACCTAGGCCCCAAGTGACCCACGAGCCCATCGAGGCTTTGCCGACGGTCGCGTTGCCGGTCCAGAGGAGCAAGTCCGCGGGCGCATGATTGAACTGGTCGGTGCACATCGAGCGCACCATGCAGACCTTGTCGGCGTACCGCCCGAAGTTCGGCGTCAACACCGAGCCGTCCATGCCGGACTCGCCGTAGCGCTCGAAGCCGTGCGGCGCGCCGAGCAGCTTCGGATGCCCCTTGATGAACGCGAGGCGCTTGCCCTCGAAGAACTCCTTCGGCGCGAGGGTCCCGTGCAGGCGGTTCAACTCGGGCTTCGGATCGAACATGTCGAGCTGCGGCGGCGCGCCCGACATCGCCAGGTAGATGACACGCCGCGCCTTCGCAGGCAGCGGCGGCGCCTTCGGTGCCAGCGGGTTCTCGAAGGGCTCGTCGGCGCTCGGCCCGAAGGGCGAGCGCTCGCCCCTTGCCAACGCCGCCAGCGCGATCGAGCCGAGCCCGACCCCGCCGCGCAAGAACGTGCGCCGCGTCGCGTCGAGGGGATGCTCGCACGCAGCTCCCGGATGTTCGCCGTGGTCCGCCATTGGGATCATTCCTTGGTGAGTGCTGCGTCGAGGTTCAGCGCGACACTGGCGACCAGCGTCCACGCGGCGACATCCAGAGCGGCGAGCTCGGTCGGCAACGGCCCGAGCGCGCCGCGGCTCGCGGCGAGCAGCGCCTCTGCGGCCTCGGGCTCGGCCGCGAACGCTGCGCGCGCGTCGGCGAGCAGCGCGGTGAGCTCCGCGGTATCGGCCTCCGTCGGCGGACGCTGCGTCGCGCGCCAGAGGACGAGCGCCACCCCGTCCGTATCGACTTCAGCGGCTGCGGCCCGTCGACCGAGCGCTTCGGCCGCTTCGATGAAGACGGGGTCGTTCAGCGTCACGAACGCCTGCAGCGGCGTGTTGGTGCGCGGGCGCTTCAGCGTGCAGACCTCGCGGCTGGGTGCGTCGAAGGTCTGCAACATCGGGTACGGCGTCGTGCGCCGCAAGAAGACGTAGAGGCCGCGCCGCCAGCGGTCTTCACCCTGCGACTCCTGCCAATCCCGCTCGCCGTTGAAGGCGGCCTGCCAGAGCCCCGGTGGTTGGGGCGGGAAGACACTGGGCCCGAACTTTTTCGCGGAGAGGAGGCCGGCCGCGCTGAGCGCGACGTCGCGCACCATCTCGGCTTCGAGCCGCTGGCGCGGGAACGAACCCAACCAGACGTTGGCTGGATCGCGCTCGCGCTGCTCGGGCGACACCCGCGCGGCTTGGCGGTACGTGCTGGACAGCACGATGCGGCGCAAGAACTGCTTCTGGTCCCAGCCGAGCTGCACGAGCTCCAGCGCGAGCCAGTCGAGCAGCTCGGGATGGCTCGGCAGAGCGCCCTGGGCGCCGAAGTCCTCTTCGGTGGCCACGAGGCCGCGGCCGAAGAGGCGCGCCCAGATGCGGTTCGCGGTGACTCGCGCGGTCAGAGGGTTCGCGCGATCGAAGAGCCAATCCGCAAGGCCCGCGCGGTCGCGCGGTCGCTCGCCAAAGGGGTGCAGCGCAGCCGGAGTCTCCGCGGTGACGACCTCGCCGGGTTCGAGGAAGTTGCCTTTGTGCAGGACATGCGTCGTGCGCCGCCGCTCGCGCGGCACCTCGACCATCACGGGCGTCGTGACCACGTCGAGCGCGTCCTTCTCGGCGAGGAGCGCAGCGCGTCGCTCTTGCAAGGCGACCGCCGCGGGATCGTCGTGCAGGAGCTGCGCGCGCAGGGCCGCGCGGTCGGCGTCGTCCCACGCCGCGGGGTCGCGCTGCAGCGCGCGCCGCGCGCCCGCAGTGAGCGCCCGCGGCGCGGGACCCTCGGCCGCGGTCGCGAGCTGGAAGCGCCCCAGGGTGTGCCCGCTGCCGTAGTCCTGGGCCAGCGTGATGCGCAGCCCGGTCGGCGCACCCTGCGCTGCGGCCTCCGCGGCCGGTCCGAGCGAGAACACGGCCTCGTGTTCGACGCCTTGTTGTGGCGCGATCGCCCAACCCGAGCGCTCTGCGCCATCGAACGCAGCGCCGACGCCGTAGCCCGCCTGTGCGTGGCTCGCGTTGGCCGCGACGATGGGAAGGAGCGCGGTGACCTCGCTCTCGCCCGCGCTGAAGAGGGCTTCGACACGCAGCTCGGTCAACACGAAGTTGCCGTTGCCGGGGCTCTGGCCCGGGCCGCTGCGCGGCAGGCTCGGATCGGTGAGCGCTCGGATGCGCAGTGCCGCGACCTCGTCCTTCAAGGGCAGCGAGATCACGTCCGTGCGGACCCCGTCGGGGCCGGGCTCGGGAGTCCAGGTGCCGTGGTCGTGCCACGCCGCTTCGCGGTCGCGCAAACGCGCGGCCCCGACGGCGAGGTCGGGCTCGATGCGTTGAAGTTCAGCGTCGAGCGCCTCGAGCTCCGCGTTGATCCGCGCGAGGGCCTCGGCTTGCGCCGGCGTCGGCGTGGGAATCCGCGGCCGATCGTCGTTCTGATCGGTGTCGGCGGTGTGGTTGAAGAAGTCGAAGAGCTGGTAGTACTCGCGCTGGCTCAGCGGGTCGTACTTGTGACTGTGACACTCCGCGCAACCGACGGTGAGCCCGAGCCACACTTGGCCCGTGGTGTTCACGCGGTCCTTCACCGCCAGGACGCGGAATTCTTCGTCGTCCGTCCCGCCCTCCGTGTTCGTGGGAGTGTTGCGGTGGAACGCCGTGGCGAGCCGCGAGTCGAGGGTCGGCTCGGGCAGGAGGTCCCCCGCA
Source organism: uncultured Klebsiella sp. (assembly GCA_964393015.1). Lineage (GTDB taxonomy): Bacteria > Planctomycetota > Phycisphaerae > Phycisphaerales > SM1A02 > QWPT01. The sequence goes on along the minus strand of CAYMSD010000102.1, from coordinate 2,130 downwards.
AGCTGCAGCTTCGCAAACGTGTCGAGCGGCAGGTTCTTGTCGAAGGCGTCGATGACCCAGTCGCGGTAGCGCCAGATGGTGCGCAAGGGATCCGAGCCGTGCCCCGCGGAGTCGGCGTACCGCGCGAGGTCCAGCCAGACCGCAGCCCAGCGCTCGCCGTAATGCGGCGAGGCGAGCAAACGCTCGACGGCGCTCTTGTACGCGGCGTCGGGGTCGCCCTCCGCGCACTCGCGCATGAATCGGCGGACTTCGTCGGGGTCGGGCGGCAAGCCCGTCAGGTCCAGCGCGACGCGCCGCAGGAGGGTCGCGGGGTCCGCGTCGGGTGACGGCGTCAGGCCTTCGGCCGCGAGGCGCGTGGCGATGAAGGCGTCGATCGGGCTGCGCACCCACGCGGGCTCGGGCGCGAGCGGGACGTCGGTCGGGACCGGCGGCGCGAAGGCCCAGTGCACGCCGTAGGGTGCGCCGGCTTCGATCCAGCGCCGCAGGAGGTCGACCTCGTCGGGCGTCAGCGGCTCGCCGGCTTTCTTCGGCGGCATCGGATCGGCGGTGTCGGTGATCCGCACGAAGAGCTCCGAGGCGTCCGGATCGCCGGGCACGAGGGCCGGGAACCCATCCCGCGGCGCGGTGGCGTCCTCGCGCAGGTCGAGGCGCAGCCCGGCCGCCCGTGTGTGCTCGTCGTTGCCGTGGCACGCGAGGCACTTGCGGGCCAGGAGGGGCAGGACCTCGCGCGCGAAGTCCGGCGGCGGGGTCGACTGGGTCAGGAGGAGCGCGGCGGTGAAGAGGACCATCCGCTCCTAGCGTAACGTGGGGCGCTCAGGGGCCGTCCGCTGCGGCCTGCGACACCCGCGCGAGCAGGCCGTGGTGGCGGCTGCCGAGCCGCCGCGCGAGCAGCGCGAGGACCCCTTTCAGGTCCACCCACTCCTCGGCGAGCGTCGCACGGCGAGTCACGAGCTGGGCCGCTTCGCGCACGCTCGCCGCGAGCAGCGAGCCGGTGGGGAGCGCGTCGAGCTCGGCCTCGAGCCGGCGCACGATCAGCTCCAGGTCCCCGTGGTCGAGCCACGTCCCCTCGCACGCGGGGCAGAGGTGCACGAGCACACCCGTGTCGTGGTAGAGCGCGCTGCCGAGGTGCGCCGCGCAGCGGGGGCAAGGCAAGGGCGACGGGGTCAGCGCAAAACGCGCCTCGTCGTGCCACAGCGTGAACTCGAGCCACTCGAGGTCCGGGTCTTCGAGGGCCTCCGCGCGGCGCAGCTCGCCGAAGTCGAACCAGAGGCCGCGGCAGTCCGGGCACGTGTCGAGCTCGAGCCCGCCGACTTGGATGGGGACGAGCAGCGCGCGGTCGCGCGGGCAAGTGCGTGGGTCAGCCATGGCCCGACGGTAGCGCCGAGCGCGGCGGGACGCCATGCGCCGCTCGGCGTAGGGCGGAGCCGCGGGCGTACGCACGCAGGGCCGCGGGTACCCCCATTGTGCCGCGGAGACGGTCCCTCGGGCGTAGCGACGGCGGCCCCTGCGGACCGGAGACTCTGCCTGTCCGCCCCGCACCGGGGCCCAACCTCTCACCGACATGATCCACGAAGTCACCGGCGACATCCTCCTCACCAAGGCCCAAGCGATCGCCCACGGGGTCGCGCCGAACGACCACTTCGACAGCGGCCTCGCCCTCGCCCTGCGCGAGCGCTGGCCCGCGATGGCCAAGGACTTCCGCCACTGGGCACACCAGGAGCACCCGAAACCCGGCAGCACCTGGTTCTGGGGCGGCGCAGGCGGCGTGCGCATCTTCAACCTGTTGACCCAGGAGGGCCGCCACGAACACGGCGCCAAGCCGGGCCGCGCGACCTTGACCCACGTCGCCCACGCGCTCGCGGACCTCGCCCGACAGGTCGAGGCCGAGGGCCTCGAGAGCCTCGCTCTGCCGCGCCTCGCGACCGGCGTGGGCGGCCTCGAGTGGGACGACGTCTTCCCGCTCGTGCGCCAGCACCTCGGGGACCTCGGGATTCCGGTCTACGTCTACTCGACCTTCCGCGCCGGGGTCGCCGCCAACGAACCGCAGCCGACCCGGCGCTGACGGTCTGCCCGTCGCGGGTTGGTCGTCGAACGGTACCAGGTACGACTTGGCGGCGAGGGCACGCGCGA
>CAYMSD010000101.1:7478-11834 GCA_964393015.1 uncultured Klebsiella sp. | reverse complement strand
CGCGCACGCGTTCCGCTTTGCGCGCACCGTGTGGTTCCATGTCAGCCCGGGCAACGCCCGCTCGCAGCGCGCGCTCGAGAAGATCGGCGCACGCTTCGACCGCGAGGAGATGGTCCCCGTCGGCGGCGTGCCGAGCGCGAGGATGATCTATCGCGTGGACCGCGGGTGAGGGCGAGCTCCGCCCAAAACGACACCGCCGCAGGCGTTTCTGCCTGCGGCGAGTCTTGAGGTGGACCTGATCGGGCTCGAACCGACGACCTCTTCCATGCCATGGAAGCGCTCTCCCAATTGAGCTACAGGCCCGCTGAGTTGTGCCGCGGACATGGCTCCCGCGGGTCGGGAAGCGTACTGCGGAGACCGCCTCTGGGCAAGTGACCGCGTGGAATCCCGCCCGAGCGGTGCGCGGATAACTGCGGTCCGAGGTTCGGCTGCGCCGTTTCAGCCTTCCGCGCGGCCCTTTGCCGTCGTGCGCCGCGCGCCCGAGGTGCCCGTGCGGTCGAGCTTGCCGCCGCGCCAGTCTGTCGACAGGATCGACCAGACGACATGGTCGCGCCACGCGCCGTCGATCTCGACGAGGCCGCGCGCGACGCCTTCCTTCGTGAACCCGAGCGCCTCGACGACGGCGTGCGAGCGGCGGTTCGCGGGAAGGATGTTGGCGACCACGCGGTGGAGCTTCTTCTCCTCGAACGCGATGTCGAGCATCGAGGCGAGCGCGTCGCGCATGAAGCCTTTGCCCGTCTCGCCCGCGCCGAGCCAGTAGCCGGTGGTCGCCGCGAGCTGCGGCCACTCCGCGATGTTGCCAAGCGACACGACGCCGACCATGCGGCCTGCGGGGCCTGCGGCGTCGGCCTCGCGCGCGCAGACGAGGACGCGCAGCTTCGTCGGCGTGTTGCAGGCGGGCGGCAGCATGCGCTCGAACTTGCTTGCGAGCGTCTCGTCGCTCGCGCGCGCGGAGCGTGGCATCCACGGCGCGAGGTGCTCGCGCGAGCGCTTGATCAGCGCCAGGAACTCCGCAGCATCGTTCGGCTGCGCGAAACGCAAGAGCGCCCGCTCGCCGACGCGCAGCGCGCCCGCGGCGCGATCGCGCGCGGAAGGCTTGTCTGAGAGCGGCGGGAGCGCCGGGCTGGCCATGCGCGGAGCGTATGCTGCGCCCATGTTGCGTGCAGCGCTTGCCGTCTTCGCCGTGATTTCCTGCTCGATGGCGCCTGCGACGGCGACGGCGGATGGGCCGCCGCCCGTCGATGCGGCGGCGGTCGCGCGCGAGGTTCGGTCGCGGACGGGGGTCCCCGCACTCGTCTGCGCGGTGGTGACGAAGGAAGGTGTCCACGCGATCGGCGCGGACGGCGTGCGCCGCGTGGGCGAGGAGGCCGCGGCCACGGTCGACGACCGCATGCACCTCGGCTCGTGCACGAAGGCGTTCACGGCGACGCTTGCCGCTGTGTTCGTCGCAGAAGGCGCGCTGCGGTGGGACACCTCGATCGGCGAGACGGTCGCGCTGTCGCTTCCCCACATCGACCCCGCGTGGCGCGCGGTGACGCTCGAGCAGCTGCTGCGTCATCGCGGCGGCGTGCCGACCGCGCCCGATCCGAAGGCGTGGGCTGCGGCGTTCGGTTGCGGCGACTCGCCCAAGGCCTGCCGCGCCGCGTTCGTCGAGGCGGCGCTGGCGAAATCGCCTGTCGGCATCGGCACTTTCGCCTACTCGAACCAAGGCTACGCGATCGCGGGGCGCATGATCGAGATCGCGGCAGGTGACACGAAGGACTACGAAACGCTGCTCGCCGAGCGCGTGTTTGCGCCGCTCGGAATCACGCGCTTCGGCTTCGGCGTGCCGACGAAGGCCGACGCCGCGTCGCCCGCTGGTCACACCGAGCAGGGCGCGCCGCGCGAGATCGACAACCCGAATTCGATCGCGCCCGCGGGCACGCTGCACATGCCGCTTGGCGAGTGGGCAAAGTTCATTGCGTTCCACCTCGGGGCGAAGGCGCCAGCCGCGCTCGAGGGCGCTGCGCGCGAGCTGCCGAAGCTCCATGCGCGCGCGACGGACGCGCCGAACGAGGCGCTCGGTTGGAAGAGCGCGACACGGCCGTGGGGCGGAGCCGTGCTCATGCACGCTGGCTCGAACACGATGTGGTACTGCGTGGCGTGGCTTGCGCCCGAGAAGGGCTTTGCGGTGCTGGCGGCCACGAACCAGGGCGGCGACGCGGCCGAAGGGGCGTGCGACGAGGCGTGCGCGGCGATGATTCAGGCGGCCGTGAAGCCTGCTGCGAAGGCCGAAGGACCGGCGCCGGCGCCGGCCGCCGTACCCTTGAAGTGAGACCTGTGGTCATCCGCTGCCGTGGCGGCGCAAACTTCTCGCACCTTGCACAAGTTGGCAGTCGAAACGCATCGCCACGCGGCGCGGGGGTTGGCACGGCGTTCGCGTGTGGAGGTCCGTCGCCGCTCGGAGAACCCGAGGGCGTCAGGAGAACCAACATGAACACCGTGATGAACATGACCGCTTCGCGCCGCTCGCCGTTCTTCGCCACCACCGACCTTGCCGAACTCTTCGACGCTGTCGTAGGCGCGCCGTACGCCGCCGCGGCCCCGAGCATGCCGATCGATGTGAGCGAGAACCAAGACGGCATCACCGTCACCGCAAATGTGCCGGGATTCACGAAGGACGAGGTCGGAGTCGAGTTCCATGAGGGCGTGCTGACGATCTCGGCCACCCGCGCAGAGAAGCCGTCCGTCGAGTCGTGCGGCACGGGCTGCTGTCAGCCGCCCGCCGCGAAGGCCACGCGCACGCTCGTGCGCGAGCGCCCGACTTCGAGCGTGCGCCGCGCGCTGCACCTCCCCGAGCGCGTCTCGGGCGAAGGCATCAAGGCCGACCTCGCCGACGGAGTGCTGACGGTGACGGTGCCGTACACGCCGCGTCCGACGCCGCGCAGGATCAGCGTGAACTGACCGGCTGACGGACGAACGCACGCACCACCAATCTGACACGGCGCAGCAGCCGCGCGGAACACCCGAGCGAAATGGGGGCCGCGCCGCTGCTGCGTTTTTTCGATTTCGACCACGGGATCGAGTGACACTTCGGCTGTCCGCCGCGAAGATGGCCACCCATGACCGCCCGGCGCCTCTCGTCGTTCTCTCGCCTCGCGTTTGTCGTCGCCACTGCCATCGTGGCGGCGTGTGCCACGCAGCCGCGCGAGGCGGTCGAGCCGAAGGGCGCGCCCGCGCGCGACGCGGCCGCCGCGCGCGCGCTCGCCGAACTCGCCACGCACGATGTCGCGTGGACTGCGCCCGGCGGCGACGAAGCGGGGTCGATGCCGATCGGAAACGGCACCTTCGGCGCGAACGCGTGGTTTGACGCGAAGGGCGACCTGCTCCTCCTTCTCTCGCACACCGACGCCTTCAGCGAGATCGAGCGCCTGCTCAAGCTCGGCCGCGTGCGCGTTTCGTGCGACCCGCCGCTTGCGCTCGCGCCGTTCGCGCAGCGCATGCGTTTCGCCGACGGCATGATCGAGGTCGAGGCTGGCGCCGGCGACGACCGCGCGACCGTGCGCGTGTGGATCGACAGCGCGAGCGAGGTGCTGCATGTGACGGTCGACGGCGCGCGCCCGCGCATGGTCGCCGCCACGCTCGAGAACTGGCGCGACGCCGCGCGCACGCTTGAAGGCGGTGAGCGCAACAGCTCGTGGGTGATGCGCGACGCGCCTGCGTCGGTCGCGCTGACGGAATCGGCCGACATCGTGGTACCGGCCGAGGATTCACTTGGGGAGTCGCCCGACGCGGTCGCGTGGTACCACCGCAACGAGTCGTCGATCGTGGCGTTCACGCTCGAGCACCAAGGGCTGCTTGCGTTCGAGACGGCGTTTCCTGATCCGCTCATCCTGCGCACCTTCGGCGGCCGCATCGATGGCGACGGCTTCGCGCGCACCGACCCGAACACGATGCGTAGCGCAGCGCCGAACACGAGCCACGCGCTGCGCGTCACCGTCGCCTGCTCGCAGGCCGACGACCTTGCATCGTGGCAGAGGCGCCTGGCGTCGGTGGCCGCGAATGCAGCCGATCACGCCGCGTCGCGCGCGCGAACCGCGGCGTGGTGGGGCGCGCGCTTCACGCAGAGCTGGGTGTTCGTCGACATGCCCGAGGCCGAACGCGGCGCGCTCGCGCTGTCGCAGGCCTACGCCGCGCAGCGGGCGGCTGCGCTTGCCGCGACGGGCGGCGTGTTCCCCGTGAAGTTCAACGGCTCGATCTTCACGGTCGCGCCGCGCTTCGTGAACGGCGAGCCCTACAACGACGACTTCCGCCGCTGGGGCGGCGACTACTGGTGGCAGAACACGCGGCTTCCGTACCACGGCATGCTCGCGCGCG
>CAYMSD010000101.1:0-7378 GCA_964393015.1 uncultured Klebsiella sp. | reverse complement strand
AAGGGCGTCGTGCAGTGCCCGTGGTGGCAGTGGGAGTGGAACCAGAGCCTCGAGCTGGTGGCGCTTCTTCTCGACCACTGGGACCACACGGGCGACGAGCGCATGCTCGAGGAGCGAACGATTCCGATGGCGCACGCCGCGCTACGCTGGTTCGACACGCGCTTCACGCGCGACGAGCGGGGCACTCTCGTGATCTCGCCGACGCAGGCGCTCGAGACCTACTGGACGGGCGTGGTGAACGATCTTCCGTCGGTCGCAGGCCTGCGCGAGATCACGGCGCGGCTCCTCTCGCTGCCCGCGGGCTTCGGAACCGACGACGACCGTGCGCTCTGGGAGCGCATGCGCGCGTCGTGTCCGCCGCTGCCAATGACGGCCGATGGCGCGAAGCTCGCGCCCGCGGAGAAGTTCGACCCCGTGCGCTCGAACTGCGAGAATCCCGAGCTCTACGCGGTGTGGCCGTTCTGGCTGCCGGAGGACATGCTCGCGGTCGGACGCGCAAGCTACGCCGCGCGCATCGAGAGGATGACCCACGGCTGGACGCAGGACGGCATGCAGGCCGCGCGCCTCGGCCTTGCCGACGAAGCCGCCGCGAATGTGCGCGCGAAGCTCGGCAACACGCACAAGAACTTCCGCTACCCGACCTTCTGGGGCCCGAACTTCGACTGGGTGCCCGACCAGTGCCACGGCTCGAACCTGCTGACGACCGTGCAGGAGATGCTGCTCCAGTCGCGCCCCGACGGCACGATCGTGCTGCTCCCCGCGTGGCCGAAGTCGTGGGACGCGCGCTTCCGCCTCCATGGCGCCGGCGGCACGCAGGTGACCGCCGAAGTCCGCGGCGGCGCGCTCGTGTCGCTCGAGGTCGACCCGCCGGCGAACCGCGCGTGGGTGACGGTCGCGGAGGGGTGGGCGGTTCCGTAAGAGCCGAAAACCCGCAGCGGCGCTAGTACTTTGTGCGACAAAGTATCGCGATTCCGAAATGCAGGCTCGAGGCATGCGTATACTCTGCGCGACACAGTATGCGCGGCAGGGTTCGACCCTTGCCGACGGAGGCAGTCCCATGGCGAACGAGAATCAATTCATCCGCGGCGCGGGCATGCTGGCGGTCCTCAAGGTCCTCGCGGGCGGCGAGCTGTACGGCTATGCGATCGTCGAGGCCTTGGCGAAGACCAAGGGCGAGGCGCTGCATCTCGGGCAGGCGACGGTCTATCCGATGCTCTACAACCTCGAGGCGAAGGGCCTCGTGAAGGCGCGATGGGACGAGTCGGGCCCGCGGCCGCGCAAGTACTACTCGCTGACGAAGGCCGGAAAGACGCGCCTCGCGGAGGACGCCGACGAGTGGAGCGCGATCACGCGCGCGATGGCGTCGCTCGGGCTCGAGCGCGCGGTGTGGCTGCGATTCGCGGCGACTGCATGCATGGCATGCGCGGCGCTTGTTCTGCCGGCAGGGCCCGCAAGCGCCGCCTCGCCGCCGCAGCAGGCCGCCGAGGAGAGCGCCGCCGATGCGTACGACCGGTTGAACAACCGCTTCAACGAGCTGTACGACCTCGCGCCCGACGAGTCGCGCGAGGCGTTCATGTACCACGGCGTCATCGACGAATCGATGCAGCGCTGGCTCGAGCAGGCGCGGCCGCTCGGGCGCGAGTTCGTCGCGGCCTCGCGGCGGCCCTATGCGCGCGACCTCGACTATTCGCAGGGCTTCGACCTGCTGCTTCCGCACTACTCGGGACAGAGGCAGCTGGCGAGAACGGCACGCCTGCTCGCACACGATGCCGCGCAGCGCGGCGACCGGTCGGCCGCGATCGACTACCTCTGCGCCCAGATGGCACTTGGGCGTCAGGCGGGCAGCGACCGTGTCGTCATCGGCTCGCTCGTCTCGATGGGCATCACGCGGCTCGGCGTGAACGCGCTCGACGAGATGCTGGACTATGGCCTGATCGACCGCGATGGCGCCGAACGGCTCGCAAGGTCGCGGGAGGGCCTCGCCGCATCGATGCGCACGCAGATGGCAGCGTCGATCGAGATGGAGTCGGGCATCCTGGTGCAGGAGGTCGGAAGGCTCGCGGAGCTCGACGATGCGGGGCGTCTCGCGCGCTTCTCGCAGCTCGGCATCGACCAGCCGATCGCGTCCGACGCCGCAAGCGTCGAGAAGTGGAAGGCGCAGGCGTCGAGCTACAACGAGGCCACGAAGGCGGCGGTTGCGAACACCGACCCGAAGGCGATGCGCGGCGCGGTCGAGGCGCTGGCCGCCCGCGTGGCTGCGGGCGAGTTCGGCGACTTCCTCAAGGTGTTCGGCGCGGATCTGAGCCAGGCGCTGTTTCGGCTGGAAATCGTCGAGGCCGAGCTCGCGCGTCAGGACGCGCTGCTCGCCGACATCGTGAGCGGGAAGATGAAGCCAGAGGATTTCGCGAACGCCGCGCGGCTCTACCAGATGGCAGCGAAGGCTGCGGAGTCGCTGTCGGCCGAGCAGCAGGGCACGATCGAGGCGCTCCGCCTCGCGCCCGACAAGCTGACCGAAGCGGATCGGCGCGAAGCCCGCCGCGCCATCGAGGCGCTGCGCGCGAGCGTGATCGCCAACATCATGCAGGCGTCATCGATGTCGCGCTGCGTCTTCGACCAGGATTCCTACGACCGGACCGATCTCCTCCCGTCGATGAGCGAGGGCTTGCTCGGTGCCCTGCGCGTGGCGCTGTTCGACCCGCTGTTGCCGGGCGACCGACCCGAGGACGCACCGTCCGCGGTCGACTCGTGCGTTGCGGTGATCTCGGCGATCCGCCATATCTCGACGGACAACGGTCTCGGACGCGCGCTGGTCGCGCAGCGCGTGGGGCGCGATGTTGCGCAGGCGCTCGCCGAACTCGATGCGAAGGGCGCGCTCGACGCGGGCGCACGCGAGCGTCTCGCGAAGGAACTCGCGCGCCTGAAGTCGGACGATCCGTTCGGCATCCGCCGCGCCATCGACACCGAACGCCTGCGCATCTCGCGCTCCGCGGGCCTGCGGCACGCGGCGGAAGACGACAAGCGCGCGTTCTCGCGGTCGCGGCTGGCGAACCTGTCGCCCGACTCGATCGCGTTCCTCTCAGCAGCGCTCTCGCTTGACCGCGCCGCACTGAAGGCCGCGAAGTGCGACTGCCCGTTCGACGGGCCGATCCTCGATGTGCGGCCGCTGTTCGACATCGAGGCGTTCGAGAAGGCGCTCGCCCAGCGGGAGAAGCTGCAGCAGCGGATCGACGCTGCGATCGCGCCACGCGACGGAGACGCCGGCACCGCGCTGCGCGGACTCACGCCGACGAAGCCCGTGGCCGTCGAGGAGCGCATCGCGGAGGCGCGTGCGGACTTCGCGCGGCTCGCGGCGCTCGTGGAACCAAAGACGACAAAGTGACCGGAGGCGCCATGTTCGGACGAACCCGACGCGCCGTGCAGGCGGCGCTGGCAGCGACCACGCTGCCCGACGAGCTCAAGGCCTTCATCGCTTCGCTTGTCGCACGCACGCGGCTGCGCCGCGCGGAGCAGCTCGACATCGCCGCGGAGTTGACTTCGCACTTCAGCGAAGGGCTCGCCGCAGGGCGGACTTCCGATGCGCTGATCGCCGCATACGGCGACGCGCGTCAGAGCGCACGCGAACTGCGTGCGAGCGCGATCGCGAAGCGCAGCGCGCTCGACCGCGCGGCGGGCGTGCTCGTGAAGTGGTCGGGCATCGGCGCCGCCGCGGTGTTCGCCGTCTATCTCGGGTCCGCGGCCGCGCTCTACTTCCGCGAGCCCGTGATCTCGTTCGATGCGCGTGCGGCCGTGAACGCGCGTCTGCCAAAGGCGGGGCCCGAGGGGCGCGCGCTCGAACTCTATGCAGCCGCGCTCGGCGAGCGGGGCGCCCTCACCCTCGGCGACCGGTTGAACCCTGGCATCGATGCGACGATGGAGGTGCTTGAGCACATCGACTCCGACGAAGCCGCGGCGGCGAGCGTGAGGGAGTTCGTCGACGAGTGGTGGCGCGTCCTCGAGGTGCTTCGCGAGGTGCGGTCGCGGCCCGTCTTCGGCCTCGCGGTCGTGACGAGTTCGACCGACGACGCGACCGCGGTCGGGCTCTTCGGGGAGGATTCGCTCGTCGGAGGGGCGTATGCCGAAAGCGGCGTCCTCGCTGGATCCTTGATCGGCGCGCTTCTTCCGCAGGCGTCGATGCTGCGGAGCTGCGCGCGCCTTCTCGCGGTCGACGCGGCCCTCGCCGCACACGAAGGGCGCGCGGAGGACGCGATCGCATCCTTCGAGGCCGCGATGGCTGCGGGGGTGCACGCGGGGGAGTTCGGGCTTCTCATCTGCCGCCTCGTCGAGTCGGGCATCAAGAGCCTCGTGATCGAGTCGATCGGAGCCGCGGTCGCGCGGCATCCGCGCGCGTTCGACGATGCACAGCTCGCGCGGCTCGAGCGGCTCGTGCGGGGACAGCGCGTCGATTTCGTCGTCGGGTTCGAGGGCGAGTGGAACATGATGCGCGACCTCGTGCAGCGCTGCTACAGCGACGACGGCGATGGCGACGGCCTGCTTCTGCCGCGCGCGCACGGGCAGCTGATGCGCGAGCTCTCCTCATGGTCGAGCGTCGGCGCAGACCGTGGGGGCCGAGGAGGTGCGATCGCAGCGGTCGAGTTCATGGGAGGCCCCGTCGCAGCGACGATTGCGCCGTCGCGCCGCGAGATCGAGGACCGCGCACGGGCCTACTACACGAAGGCGATCGCCGTCGCGACCGCGGAGAGCGAGGAGGAGAGCGCTCTGCTGCGGAGCGAGTTCGTTGAAATGGCGGCGGCACTCGGGCGCGATCCACGGAACATCTTCGTGATTATGGCCCCAGGGCTCGACCGCGCGTTCGACCAGCCGCGCAAGCTCGAGGAGCTTGCCGAGAGGACGGCGGACGCGATCGCAGCGGAACGCGCGAGGCGCGCGGCGAACGGCAGGTGACATGTCGGCCGCGGTTTGAGCGGTCGCCGCTGCGGCGGCTGCCTTTTGCGGGACGGAAGTCCTGGGTGCCCGCATGCTTCAGCATGCGGAACGGATGGTGTCAGCCGTCGACTCCGACGACCGTCGTTCCGTGGACTTCGTCCACGGGCACCCGTGGTTTGAGCCGCACCGACTCTGGTGCTTGTCACGCAGCGGTTGCCTCACCCACGCGGCGCGATCAACGCCGCAAGCCGCCCGCTCGCCGCGCCGTCGCGGCGATAGCTGAAGAACCGCGCGTGGTCGGCGTAGGTGCACGGCGGCTCGGCGTCGATCGACTCGCGCGCGACGCCCGCGCGCGCGAGCTGCAGCGCGACGGCGGCGACGAGATCGGCGTGGTGCTTCGGCCCGTGCACGCCGGGCGCGACCACGCACGACCCGAGATCCACGGCGACCAGCGCCTCGGCGACCTCGGGCCCGATCTCGAAGTGCTTCGCCGAAATGCACGGTCCGACCACCGCCACGCACGCGCGCACATCGGCGCCGATCGCGCGCAGCGCGTCGACCGCCGCGGGCACGATCCCGCTCACGACGCCGCGCCAGCCCGCGTGCACCGCGGCGACATGCCCGCTCGACGGATCGGCGATCAGCACAGGCACGCAATCGGCCACGCGGACGAGCACCGCGCATCCGCCGCGCGGACTCGTGACGGCATCGGCCGGCACGCGCGCGGCGAGCGCATCGACCGCACGCGCCACCGAACAGCTGTGCACCTGGCTCAGGTCCGCGACGGTCGCGTCGCGCGCGAGGCCCGCCGCCACAGCGAAGCGCGCATGGTTCTCGCGGATGTTCGCATCGAGGTCGCGCGGGTCGCCCGCAGGAATGCGCGCGTTCGCCTGCGTCGACTGAAGGTTGAGGGTGTCGAACGGCGCCGCGCTGACACCGCCACGCCGCGTCGAGAACGCATGCGCGAAACCAGCGCGCGCAAGCAGGGGGCTTGCGAGCACGACGACGCCATCGGAGCCGGTCCGTTCGACGAGCACGCGCGAATATCGACAGGGATTCGCGGGGAGCCGCAACATTGCGGGAGTCCGCTCTTTCAGCCGCACCGAGCCTCCGCTATCCTGCGCCGATGCCTTCCCGCAGAGCGTTCACGCGTCTCTCCGCACTCGCGCTTCCGATCGCGTGCACGGCGTTCCTCGCCGCATGCGACGGGCCCTCTGGCGGATACCCGCCGCCGCCGCCGCCCTACGAGGCGCCCGCAGCCGCGCTCGAGTTGGCGAAGACCCCGAAGTTCAGGCCGCTCATCAAGGCGCTGCAGGCGCAGCGCGCCGCTGCGCGCGAGCTCGCCGTCTTCAACAACGAGGTCGCGGGTCGCATGGACGAGACGCAGCAGGAGCGCTACCAGCAGCTCTTCGGCAAGGTGCTCGAGGCGTCGCGCGCGGTGGCCGCAGCCGTGAAGGCCGCGGATCTCAGCGCCGATGAACTCGCCGCTTGGAACGCCGTGAGCGCGCTCGACGACGCGAAGCTGGCGGAACTCAGCAAGTGACCTGCGGCGCGCAGTGATGTCCTGCGCATGACGCGCGCGTCCGCGCGGTCACTGCAACTCGGGGCGCACGACGCCCGGCAGCAGGATCGTGGCCATGAAGCGGAACGCAGGCCGGCCGCCGAGCTCGGTCACCGCGTGCAGCGGCGGCGCAGCGGGATTCGGCTGCATGATCCGCTCGAGCTCCTCGTAGATGATGTTCGGCGCGTCGACGCTTCCATCGAGGAACGAGAGGTTCACGCGCCCCGTGTTCCAGAGCGCGGGGGTGTCGATCCACAGGCCGCCCGACGCGGTCGGCGGACCGACCTCGATCGCCCAGCCCTGGAAGTTGAAGCCGAACGCGTCCTCCTCCGTGATCGAGAGCATCGTGCGCGATGGCTGCGGGATCTGCGACAGCGTGACGGTCTTGAACTGCGTGTTGCGCACGGCGTCGGGAGCGTCGGGGCTCTCGAGATCCGGGAAGTCGTACCAGTCGTCGGCGCGGCGCGTGTAGTCGCTCTCGCCGACGCCGACGAAGGCGCTCAGCGAGTAGGAGCGGACGCGACCCGTCGGATCCATCGGGGAGACATACGCCTTCGAGTTCTCGCCGAGGTAGGACCAGAGCACGCCGCCCTCGAGGCTCTTCACCGTCTCGACGCCCGACGCGAGCGCGCCCGGACGCGCGGTGTTGACCCACGGGTTCGGGGTGCCGCGCATGTTGCCCGCGGGGGGGAGGCTGTCTGTGCGCGGGCTCACGAACCTGCCGTTGTTGTCGGCCGCGTAGGCGTTGTTCGCGAGCGCGATCTGGCGCTGGTTCGAAAGGCACGCCGTGGCGCGGGCGCGGGTCTGCAGCTGCCGCAGGCTGATCAGGATGAGCGTGACGATGATCACGACGATCGCGATCACGAGGAGGAGCTCCACGAGCGTGAAGCCCGC
>CAYMSD010000100.1:10626-12061 GCA_964393015.1 uncultured Klebsiella sp. | reverse complement strand
GCTTCGTGAGCGAGGACAACTGGTTCGAGCACTTCGGGCTCGTCACGGTCGGCCCGGTCGACGGGCACGACCTCCCGTCGCTCATCGACATCCTCAACGAGGCCAAGCACTTCGACCGCCCGATGGTGCTCCATGTGAAGACCATCAAGGGCAAGGGCTACAAGTTCGCGGAGGGCGATTCGACGACCTTCCACTCGCCGAGCCCGTTCAGCGTCGTGAACGATGAGGGCGAGGAACTCGTGAGCGAGGGTTGCCGCGTCGAGCTCAAGAAGAGCGCACGCAGCTTCACGAGCGCGTTCGGCGACATCCTCGGCGACCTCATGTCGCGCGACCCGAAGGTGGTCGCCTGCACGGCCGCCATGCCGGACGGCACGGGCGTCTCGAAGGTGATGAACCGCTTCCCCGACCGCGTCTTCGACACGGGCATCTGCGAGAGCCACGCGCTCGACATGATGGCGGGCCTCGCGAAGACTGGCTGGAAGCCCTTCTTCGCCGTCTACTCGACCTTCCTCCAGCGGGCCTTCGACCAGTGCTTCCAGGAGGCGTCGCTCCAGGGCCTGCCCGTGCGCCTCTGCCTCGATCGCGCCGGCTTCGTCGGCGGCGACGGCGCCGTGCACCACGGCTTCTGCGACATCGCGCTCCTCGCGACGCTGCCCAAGGCTTGCCTCATGGCTGCGATGGATGAAGCGAGCCTCCGCGCCTCGGTCGAGTTCATGGCGAACTTCGAGGACGGGCTCTCGGCCGTCCGCTACCCGCGCGACAGCGTGAGCGGCATGTTCGCGGCCGAGGAGTGCCCGCCGTTCGTCCTCGGCAAGGCGCGCGCGCTCATCAAGCACGCCGATCCGCAGGTCGCGATCCTCGGCTACGGCACGAGCGTCATCGACGCCGGCGAGGCCGCGAAGGAACTCGCGGCCGAGGGAATCCACGCCGATCTCTACGACGCCCGCTTCGCGAAGCCCGTCGACATCGATCTCGTCGCGAGCCTCGTCGCGCGCGGCGTCCCGATCATCACGGTCGAGGACCACTCGATCCGCGGCGGCTTCGGCGCGTGCGTCCTCGAGGCCTGCAACGAGCGCGGCATCGACACGCGGCACATCACGCGCCTCGCGATGCCCGACGGCTGGGTCTACCAAGGCGAGCGCAAGGATCAGCTGGCCGAGGTCGGCCTCGACCCAGCGTCGATCGCCGCAAAGGCGCGCGAGATCGTCGCGAAGGCGACGAGCGAGTCCGCGCGGACGCGGGCGCTCGCCTGACGCGGACCCGCCCGCGGGCGACCTTCACGTGACTGCGTCCGGCTCTTTCCTGCTGCTGAGGCGATTGAATCTCTCACGGAGGCACGGAAGCACGGAGAGAAACAGCATCCTGAATTGGATGTCTCTTCAAAACGACCTATTGCCGACGGCGCGCAACGAGTGAAAGACAACGAGTGAAAGAC
>CAYMSD010000100.1:0-10526 GCA_964393015.1 uncultured Klebsiella sp. | reverse complement strand
CGGCCGAGGAGCCCAGGGGCGCCGTCTGCGTCGAGCTCGAAGTACTTGATCGCCATGGAAGGATGCTCCTCGCGTGAGACTCTTCAGTGGGAAGCGCGCGGTCGCGTTCAGCCGACCGTGACGGGAGCCGCAGCGGAAACCCGCGGCCCCGCGGCCTTCACGGCGTCGGACATCTTGAACTTCGACTCGTTCTCGCGGAACTTCATCGCGAGTTCGGTCGCCTTCGCGTCGTACGCGGCCTTGTCGGCCCAGGTCGCGCGCGGGTTCAGGACCTCGCTCGGCACGCCTTCGACCGCGGTCGGCATCGAGAGCCCGAAGATCGGGTGCTGCTCGAACGACGCCTTCGCGAGCGACCCGTCGAGGATGCGCGTGACGAAGGTGCGCGTGTACGCAAGCTTGAAGCGGTGACCGACGCCGTACGGGCCGCCCGTCCAACCGGTGTTCAGGAGCCACACATTGGCGCCGTGCTTCTTGATGCGCTCGGCGAGCATCTCCGCGTAGACCATCGGGGCGCGCGGAAGGAACGGCCCGCCGAAGCACGGCGAGAAGTTCGGCTGCGGCTCCTTCACGCCAGCCTCGGTGCCGGCGAGCTTCGAGGTGTAGCCGTTCAGGAAGTAGTACATCGCCTGCTCGGGCGAGAGCTTCGACACCGGCGGCAGCACGCCGAACGCATCGGCCGAGAGGAAGACCACATTCTTCGGATGGCCCGCGACAGACGGGATCTTGGCGTTCGCGATGAACGACACCGGGTAGGTGACGCGCGTGTTCTCGGCCTTCTTCGCGCTGTCGTAGTCGGGGACGCGCGTGACGGGGTCCATCACGACATTCTCGAGGACCGAGCCGAAGCGGATCGCGTTCCAGATCTCGGGCTCGCCCTCCTTCGAGAGCTTGATGCACTTCGCGTAGCAGCCGCCCTCGACATTGAAGACGCCCGAGTCGGACCAGCCGTGCTCGTCGTCGCCGACGAGATCGCGGTTCGGATCAGCAGAGAGCGTGGTCTTCCCCGTGCCCGAGAGGCCGAAGAAGAGCGCCACATTCGACGGATCCTTGCGGTCGACATTGCACGAGCAGTGCATCGGGAAGACCCCCATGTCGGGGAGGTCGTAGTTCATCGCGTAGAAGATCGACTTCTTCATCTCGCCCGCGTACTCGGTGCCAACGATGATGACGGTCTTCTTCTCGAGGCTCTGCGCGATACCGATGTGGGTCTTGAGGCCGAACTCCGCGGGGTTCGTGATCTTCATGCCGCAGGCGTTGATGATCGTCCAGTCGGCCTTGAAGGCTGGCATCTCCGCCTCGGGCACATTGATGAAGAGCGTCTTCGCGAAGAGCGAGTGCCACGCCTTCTCGGTGAAGACGCTGACCTTGAGGCGGAACTTCGGGTCGGCGCCCGCGTAGCCGTCGAAGCGGAAGAGGTCGCTCTTCGACGAGAGGTGCTTGAGCGCGGCGGCCTTCAGCTTCTCGAAGTTCTCAGGCGAGATCGGCTGGTTGACCTTGCCCCAGTTGATGTTGCCGTGGATCCCCGCGGTGTCCTCGAGGTACTTGTCGTCCGGGCTGCGGCCCGTGCGCTCGCCCGTGTCGCACTGGAGGGCGCCGTTCGAGGCGAGCTGGCCCTCGCCGCGGGCGAGCGCAAGCTCGATCAGGCGGGCGGTCGCGAGGTTCGCATGGACGGAGGCGGAACCGAAGTCGACGGGAAGCGTGGGAAGTGCCATGATCGGTAGCGTTGGGTGGGGACTGGGATGATCTCGGTCGCATGCCCGCCCGCCTGGTTGGGCGCGGGGGCGTCCTTCTCGACCGAACCCGCCCTCCGACTGCAAGACGGGTCGGAACGGCGCGGTGAAAGGGTCGGATGGTAGCACATCCCCCGCCCCTTCCGCAGCCGAAGCCATTGACCGAAAACCCGCGGTGCGCTATCGTTTGCCCCTCACGGAGACCATAGCTCAGTTGGTAGAGCACCGGATTGTGGTTTCGGCTGTCGCGGGTTCGATCCCCGTTGGTCTCCCTTGATTTGAGCGCGTGCAACTGGGCTTCGGACCCGAGGCGAAGCCTCGGGTCAGAAGCCCTTTGCACGCTTTGGCGTGCATGGAGGCGCTGGGGCGTCGGTCGGCTTCCGCGGTACGCTTCCGCCATGCGCTTCCACGCATTGTTTGAGCGCGTGCAACTGGGCTTCGGACCCGAGGCGAAGCCTCGGGTCAGAAGCCCTTTGCACGCTTTGGCGTGCATGAGGCGGGTGGAGGTGCCGGCGTTTGCGCGGCGCGCGGGGCGTGAGTGGGCCTTCGCGGTACGCTTCGGGCATGCGCTTTCACGCACTGCAAACGGACCCTGTCTGGCAGGATGTCGCGGGCAACCGACGGCGCATCGAGTCGATGCTCGACGAGCACCTCGGGGCGGGCTCGATGGCGCAGGGCGACTATGTCGTCGCACCCGAGATGTGCGAGACGGCGTGGACTTCCGATCGCGCGCATCTCGAGGTCGTGCGCGGCTCGCTCGAGTGGATCGCGGCGACCGCACGCGCACGGCAAGTGTGGCTGCAGGCGGGGTTTGGCGAGCACACGCCCGAAGGCGGCATCGCGAACAGCGTGGCGGTCGCGGCTCCGGACGGCGACATCCGCGCGATCTACCGCAAGAACTTCCTCTTCCCAAGCGAGCGAGCGTCGTTTGTCGCGGGCGCCGACATCGTGGTGCTCGACACGGGCGCGGCAAAGGTCTGCCCGCTCATCTGTTACGACCTTCGCTTCCCTGAACTCTGGCGCCTTGCGGCCCGCGCGGGCGCCGAGGTGTTCGCGGTCGGCTCGTCGTGGCCGAGCGTGCGCCACGAGCACTGGCGCGCCCTGCTTCTCGCCCGCGCGGTCGAGAACCAGGCGTGCGTCATCGCGGCGAACCGCACGGGAAGAGACCCCGCGCACGAGTACGCGGGAGGCTCGGTGGCCATCACATCGCTCGGCGAGCGCATCGACGAGGCGCGCGACGAAGTGAGATGCGTGACGCTTCCCTTCGACCGCGCGGCATTCGACTCCTGGCGCGCGAAGTTCGGCGCGCTGCGCGACACGCGCGACGGACTTCTCGGCTCGATCACGACTCGACGCGTCTGAGAATCGAGCGCTGCGCGCGTCACGCGATTTCGGTGATTTCACCTCGCCGCGCGCTTGCATGCGCGGACAGCCGCTACATTGCGGGCGCGCCGCACGACTCCGGCGCGCAGGGACCGATTGATGAACAACGATCGACATGGAGAGCCGTGCGCGCGAGAGGTTGGCGCACGCGTCGATGCAGGAAGCGGAGCTTCACGCACCTCGCGGAAGCGCGGCGCCGACGATGGCGTGCGCCACGCGAATTCCCGCAGAAACACGGGAAAGGACGCGCCGCTGCTCACGCGCGAGTGGAGCGAGTATCGCACGCAGATCCTCCGCGCCTTCTATCGAGACGCTGCGGTCTACGCGACGCGGTACCGCATCTCCGCGGATGACCTCCTCTCCCATGCCCACGCGCTCTGCGAGCCGCAGATCGCGCGCGGCAACTACCTCAAGCCCGTGGCGTGCATCGCCGACCTCTCGGTCGCGGCGGCGTGCTGCCTCGGCCGCGCGAACGCGTGGAACGAGCTCTGGATCTTCGCGGAGCCGTCGATGACGCGCGCCGCGTTCTCTCGGCTTCCCGAGACCCTCGCGCTCACCTGGACGCGCCGATACTGGACCTCTCTGGAACGGCGCTCGCGCGCGGGCGAAGGCGGACTGGTGCGCTACGACGGGTCGAGGCCGATCCGTCTCTGGCTCGTCGAGGATCTCCTCGGCACGCTCGAGCGTGAACGCGCCGAGGGCCGCCTCGCCATCCGACGCGAGCACATCGGCAGGCCGATCCCGCTGCGACTCGTCGGCGAACAGCTGGCGTGACATGAAGATGCAGCCGGGCGACACGGCGACGCAGGTCGAACAGCCAGCCAAGCCGAAAAACGAACCAGACCCGCGCGAGGCGGGTCTGGTTCTCATGCCAACTCCCGGACTTGAACCGGGGACACTCGCATTTTCAATGCGATGCTCTACCAACTGAGCTAAGTTGGCGTCTCCGCGCTGGAGCGGACGGAAAGCGTAGCGTGCGCGGGCACGGTGTCAAGTGGCGCGGAACCTACGCCGCGTCCCGCTTCAGGAACCCCTCGAGCGGGTTTCCGCCGAGGGTGGTGTGGTCCATCCCGCGCATCGGGTACTGCGTGGCGAGGAGCCGCGCCAGCGTCTCGTCGTCGGTGATCTCGAAGTTCACGGGCATCCCGAGCACGCGGGTCGCGAAGCGCACCGCGCGCGGAAGAAGCCTGCGGCTCGTCGCCGCCACGAGGTAGCCGTCGTCGAGCCTCAGCGGCACGATCCCGAACTGCCACGCCTGGCGTCGCACGACGATCTCCTGCGCGCCGTCCTCGATGCCGCGAACGGCGTCGAACTCCGTGGCGCGCTCCTGCGTCTGCTCGATCCACGCGCGCTCGATCGTGTCCGACGGCACCTCGTAGAGGCGCTCCGCCACGACGCCGAACGGTTCGTGCGTGCTCGCCTGCTCGGCGAGCACCGCGTCGACCTGTTCCACGCTGAGGATCCGCATACGGACGAGCATTTCTCCGATCCGCATTGATGCACACTCCTTCCGACACGGACTTCGGCGCGATCCGCGGCACGCAGCGTCCATGGCAGTCAAGATCGCGCAAAGCGCTGGAAGGAAGCCCGCGCAGCCCCTACGACGCACACGCCAGCCGCAGCCGCGCTTGCAGATGGGGCGGAGAACGCCGATAAACACGGCATGGCCCGCCGAGCCTCCGACCAGAACAGCCCGCGGCCTTCCCCGCGGAGCACGCCTCGCCTGGCGACGGAGACCCCGCTCGCACCGCTCGTGCACGCACTGTCGGAGCGCTTCGCAGCGGAGGAGTCCGCATGGACGGCCCTTGCCGATCCGCGGCTCCTGCGCCGCTTCAGGCGGATCCTCGCCGACATGGAGACGCTTCTCGCGGAAGGCCCCTGCTCGGACGCGGAGTCCGACCGCATCAGGTCGGCGTGCGCGGAGCTTCTCGTGGCCGAGCGGCTCCTCGGCGCCGGCTGCGCCATCGAGCACGAGGCGGAGACCCCCGCGGGCAAGCGCGCGGACTTCCGCGCACGGCGGGCCGACGCGGAGCTCTGCGTCCACGTGAAGCGCGCGCCGAGGCCGACGCTGCGCGACGCAAGCATCGCCATCCCGCAGTCGTGGCGCGCGCTCGAGACGGTGCGGCGCCCGCTCGTCGTGGCGCTGTCGCTTTCACGCAACCTGCGCGGGCGCGCGCTGCATGCGGCGCTCGACGACGCCTTCCACTTCGTCGAGCAGGCGTCCGTGGGCGACGAGGTGCTGCTGCGCGACGGCGAGGGGCTTCCCGCGGCCCGGCTGCGGGCGCTCGCGCCATCGACGGGCCGCGCCATCGAGCTCGTCGCCGACCTCTCGACGGCGTTCGACGACCATGTGCCGAGGTTCCAGCACACGCTGCGCAAGGCCTTCGCCCAGTTCATGCCCCGCGTCGAGAACATCATCGTCGTCGCGGGAAGCCCGGGCGCGTTCGAGGCGTTCACGACGGCGCTCCTCGGATCTCACATCGAGCGCTGGGACAAGCGCCCGCGCGTCGGCGAGCTCGTGGCCTATGGCCGCGGCGGCGACGGATTCTGGGCGGGGTCGATGCGGAACCAGTCGCGGCTTGCGGCCTACTGGCCCCTCGAGCACGGCGCGCAGCCGCTGCTCTTCGTGCGCGAGCCTGCTCCGCGCGCGGCGAGCGCCGTGCGCGCGTCGCAGCTTGCGCGCGAGGTGTTCGCGTAGGTTCCGCGGGGCGGATCTACACGCCGTCCGCGTCCCCTGCGTCCCGCTCGTCGAACTCGACGAGATGCGGCGCACGGCGCTTGCCCGCGCCCCAGCCGCCGCGCTTCGGGCGCGGATCCTCGCCGTCGACGAGGAACGCCTCGCCGAGCGGCAGCAGCGACTCGATCTGGCGGTCGCCGATCTCGACGACGAGCGTGACGGAGTCGTCGCCGTAGGTCCGCTCCTCGACGGTGCAGCGCTTCTCGATCGCGTCGATCAGGCGCGCGGACGCGAGCGGAACCGTGAGCGTGCGGCGTCGCACGCCGCCCGTGAGGAGCGCAAGCACGCGCGCGCGCAGCTCGTCGAAACCCGTGCCGTCGCGCGCGCTGATCGGAAGCAGGTCGGGCTCGCGCTCGCGCCACTCCTCGATCGTGCGCAGCGATGCGCGCTCGTCGGCGGGCAGCGCGTCGATCCGGTCGATCTTGTTCAGGAGAAGGAACCTCGGCTGCGTGTTCGCGCCGATCTCGTCGAGGACGCCACGCACGGTCTCGAGCTGCGCGGGCGCGAGGCGGTCGCTCGCGTCGAGGACGATCAGCAGCGCGTGCGCGTGCACGGCGTCCTCGAGCGTGGCGCGGAAGCTCGCGACGAGATGGTGCGGCAGGTCGCGGATGAACCCGACGGTGTCCGAGAGGAGCACCGCGTTCGCGCCGCCGACGGGCCACCGCTCGACGCGCGTCATGAGCGTGGCGAAGAGCTTGTCTGCCGCGTAGGCGCCGCCGCGCGTGAGCGCGTTGAAGAGCGTGCTCTTCCCTGCGTTCGTGTAGCCGACGATTCCAACCGTGAAGTGCTCGGCGCGGCGCTCCGCGACCTCGCGGCGCTTGCGCACGAGCACCTCGTCGAGCTCGCGCCTGAGCGCGACGAGCCGCCGCGACACGATGCGGCGGTCGATCTCGAGCTGCTGCTCGCCGGGGCCGCGGGTTCCGACGCCGACCGGCGCGCCGCCCGTCACCTGGCCGAGGTGCGACCACATCGCGCGAAGCCGCGGCGCCGTGTACTCGAGCTGCGCGATCTCGACCTGAAGCTGCGCCTCCCGCGTGGTGGCGCGGTTGGCGAAGATGTCGAGGATCAGCTCGCTGCGGTCGATGACCTTGACCTTGACTTCCTTCTCGAGCTCCTGGATCTGCGACGGTGCGAGCTCGTTGTCGAAGACGACCACGCGCGCCTCGAGCTCGGCGACCATCGCCGCGAGCTCCTCGACCTTGCCCTTGCCGAGGTAGGTGCGGCCCGTCGGCGCCTCGCGGTTCTGCATGAGCTCGCCGACCGCGACGGCGCCCGCGGTCTCCGCAAGCGCGCGCAGCTCGCCGAGCGGATCGATGTGGTCCATGCGCGAGCCGCGCACGCGCACGCCGACGAGCACGGCGCGCTCGGCCTGCACGCCGAGTCCGCCGCCGGAGCCTTCTCTGGGATTGGTGTTCATGGCGAGGAGTTCGGGCGGGGCGCGCGGAACTGCGCAGGCGCTCACTGTACGCGAGCGCCGCGCGCAGGGCGCACGCCGCGCGCGAGGAGCGACACGGCCTCCGCAGGCGTCGCGAGGCTGTCGCCTGCATCGCCTCGGAGCCTGCGCCGGACGGCGTGGCCCGCGATCATGGCGGCGTTGTCGCCGCAGTACGCGCGTTCGGGAACCACGAGCGGGATGGCGCGGGCCTCGCACCACGCGGCGAGGCCTGCGCGCAGGACATCGTTCGCGACGACCCCGCCCCCGACGAAGAGCGCCGCAGGCGCGACCGCGTCCGCCGCGCGGTCGAGGCGGTCGAGCACCTGTGCGAACGCCGCCTTCTGGAAGCTGGCCGCGAGGTCGGCGCGCCGCGCCTCGTCGAGCGACTCCCATGTGCGCGCGAATGCGGCCGCAGCGCCCCGGCCCTGCGGCACGCCGCGGACCTCGTAGAGCAGCTTCGTCTTCAGGCCGGAGAGCGAGAAGTCGAGCGGCGACGGCAGGCGCGGCACCGGGAACCGGAGAGAGTCCGGGTTGCCCGCGCGCGCGAGCCGCTCGAGGTTCGGACCGCCTGGATGCGGAAGCCCGAGCATCGCCGCCGCCTTGTCGAGCGCCTCGCCGACCGCGTCGTCGATGGTGCGGCCGAGGAGTTCGACGGAGCCATCGGCCGCGAGCGCGAAGAGACTCGTGTGCCCGCCCGAGACGACGAGGCCGAGCGCGGCGCCGACCGGCGCGTGCCGTCCGTCGGCGGCTGCATCACCTGCACGCAGGAGCCCCGCGTCGAGATGCGCCGCGACATGGTCGACCGCGTAGAACGGCTTTCCGAGCGCCCACGCGAGTCCCTTCGCCGCGCTTGCGCCAACGAGGATGCTGCCGATCAGTCCGGGGCGCACCCCCGCCGCCACGGCCGCAAGCGCGCCGCGATCGACGCCCGCCTCGCGCAGCGCGCGGTCGACCACGGGAAGGATCCGCTCGAGGTGCGCGCGGCTCGCGATCTCGGGAACGACGCCGCCGTATTCGGCATGCAGGTCGTGCTGCGACGCGACGACGCTCGCGCGCACGCGCATGGCGCCGTCGACGACCGCGGCCGCGGTCTCGTCGCAGGAACTCTCGATGCCGAGGATGCACTCCATCGCCGAACATGGTAGAGAATGCCGCGCGCACTTTCGTCGCGCCAGAGAGCAGAGCCCACCGAGCCATGGCCTATCGCCCGCCCTTCATCGATGAACGCTCGATCCTCGTCGAACCGCCGCATCCCGCGACGCTCGAGGAGGACGCGTTCCTCGCGCAGTGCGAGATCGCCACGGGGCGCGTGGGCGGCCCCGGCGGCCAGCACCGCAACAAGGTCGACACGGCCGTGCGGATCCGCCATCTCGCGACCGAGCTCGAGTCGCACGCGACCGAGCGGCGCAGCCAGGCCCAGAACAGGAGCATGGCCATCTTCCGCCTGCGGCTGAAGCTCGCCTGCAAGGTGCGCACGCCGACGAGCCGCGACCAGCACAAGCCGAGCGAACTCTGGAAGAAGCGTCGCCAGGGAGAGAAGCTGCCCGTGAACCCGGAGCATCCCGACTACCCGGCGCTGCTCGCCGAGGCGCTCGATGTGGTCGTCGCGCGCAGGTTCGATGTGGCCGGAGCCGCGGGAATCCTCGGCGTGACGATGAGCCAGCTCACGCGCCTGATCCGCCACGAGCGCCACGCCTTCGCGAAGATCAACGAGGGACGCGAGGCCGTCGGGCTCTCCAAGTTGAAGAGCTGAGGCCGCGCCCGCTACCATCGGGGCATGGTGTCCACGCCCCTTGCAGCGCTCCGAGCCCGAATCAGCCAGCTCGTCGCGGAGGAGGCGCCGCGCGCGGTCGAGCTGCGCCGCGAGCTGCACACGCATCCCGAGATCTGCTACGAGGAGGTCCGCACCGCGGCGCGCATCCGCGCGGAGCTCGATGCCGCGGGAATCCCCCACGCGGACGGCCTCGCGGGCGGCACGGGAACCCTCGCCTTCCTCGCGGGCGCAAGCGAGTCCGCGGTCGCGCTGCGGACCGACATCGACGGCCTTCCGATCGTCGAGGAGGGAACGCCCGCGTGGAGGTCGCGCACCGAGGGACGCATGCACGCCTGCGGGCACGACGGCCACACCGCGATCCTCGTCGGCGCGGCGCGCGTCCTCGCGCGCCTCTCGCGCGAGACCACGCTGCCGAACGCAGTTCGGTTCCTCTTCCAGCCCGCGGAGGAAGGCGGCGCGGGCGGTCGGCGCATGGTCGAGGACGGCGCGCTCGACGCGAGGCCCGAAGGCCCGGCGGTGCGAAGGATCTACGGCCTCCACAACTTTCCAGGGGTCGCGCTCGGCGTGCTGCAGACCCGCCGCGGCTCGCTGTTCGCCTCGAGCGACCGCTTCGAGATCGAGGTGCGCGGCCAGGCGGCCCACGCCGCGTGGCCGCACCAGGGGCATGATCCGATTCTCGCCGCGAGCGCCATCGTCACGGCGCTCCAGACGATCGTGTCGCGGGAGATCGACCCGCTCGACGCCGCGGTCGTCAGCGTCACGACCTTCCACTCGGGCACGGCGACGAACCAGATCCCCGCGTCGGCCGCGCTGCAGGGAACCGCGCGCGCCCTGCGCGAGGAGACCCGCGCGCACATCGAGCGTCGCATCGGCGAGGTCGCCCGCGAGGTCGCCCGCGCGCACCGGTGCGAGGCGATCGCGCGGTACATCCGCGGCTACCCCGTCACGCGCAACGACGACGCGAGCGTGGCCGAGTTCGAGCGCATCGTGCGCGAGGAGATTCCCTCGCAGCGGCTCGAGCACATGGAAGTGCCCGTGATGGGCGGCGAGGACTTCGCGTTCTACGCGGAGAAGGTCCCCGCCTGCTTCTACATCCTCGGCATGGAGGACGGGCGCTGGTGCTCGGCGAACCTGCACCAGCCGACCTACGACTTCAACGACGCCGCGATCCCGTTCGGCATCGAGGCCATGGCCACGCTCGCGCTCGCCGACCGCGGCTGATGCGACGCAAGTCGCTCGACCTGGGTACGGCTGCGAAGGAAAGTGTCGTGTTCACGGACGCGACGCAGCCGATCGCACCCGATTGGGCAACCCGTCTCTGACCGCATCGAATCGTGCGCGCGGGCCTGCGTAGCTTGGACGGCGCGCCACGCGTGCGGCGATGTCCATCGAGAGAGAACGCTTCAGAGGAGACACGACCACCATGCTCGGCCTCGCGACCATCCACGCCGTCTCCGCGTCGCTCCT
>CAYMSD010000099.1:0-12214 GCA_964393015.1 uncultured Klebsiella sp. | reverse complement strand
TTTTCGGCGCCGGTTCATCCCCGTCCAAGGGCCGTTCTGTCCTTGGGCATCACCCCTTTCAGGAGGTCCTCATGGACCGGAACATGCATGATCGTCCGTCCCATTCGCACCCGAGCCACACCCGCCATCGCGCGGGTCCCCCGCGCCGGCCATGGAGCCGCCTCGGCTCACGCGGCTTCACGCTCGTCGAGCTGCTCGTCGTCGTGGCCATCATCGCCCTGCTGATCGGCCTCCTCCTCCCGGCCCTCGGCCGCGCGCAGCGCGCCGCCAAGAGCCTCAACGACTCGGCCAACATCTCCCAGGTCCACAAGGGCTTCCTCACCTACGCCAACAGCGACCCGAAGGGCCGCCTCCCGCTCCCAGGCCTCATCCGCCGCGCGGCCGTGCCGGGCGCCGGCAACAACGGCGCCTCGGCATTCGTCCCGGGCCAGGGCGAGGAGCAGCAGAACCAGAACAACACGGCGAACCTCTACAGCTCGATGATCGCCAAGAACTTCATCACGACCGACATCCTCATCTCGCCCGTCGAGGAGAACCCCGTCGTCAAGCTGAAGAACGACTACAACTTCAACAGCTACAACCCCGCCGGCACCGGCGACGCCTTCGGCCCCTTCCACTGGGACGCCAGCTTCCGCGCCAACATCTTCGCCATCGCCGACGGCGGCGCGACGAACGTCTGCCACACCAGCTACGCGCACCTCGCCCTCGTCGGCGACCGCAAGAAGTTCTACTGGAACAACAAGGCCAGCAGCACCCGCCCGATCATGGGCAACCGCGGCACCCACAACGGCGCCATCAGCGGCACCAACTACAGCAAGAGCTACACGCTCCTCTTCCACGAGCCCAAGGACACCTGGGAAG
Source organism: uncultured Klebsiella sp. (assembly GCA_964393015.1). Classification (GTDB taxonomy): domain Bacteria; phylum Planctomycetota; class Phycisphaerae; order Phycisphaerales; family SM1A02; genus QWPT01. The sequence continues at coordinate 11,353 of CAYMSD010000099.1, read as the reverse complement.
GCAACATCTGCTACGGCGACAACCACGTGAACCTCGAGCGCAGCATCATCCCAGACACCGTCCAGTACGAGTGCGGCTCGATCACCCTGAAGAAGGACAACATCTACACCTTCTCCGACTTCGCCACCGGCGGCTGCAAGGGCATCCAGGAAGGCGACACCTGGATGTGCATCGGCATCGGCTCCCCGACCAACACCACCTACACCTGCTCGCCGGAGCGGCTGACGGACGGCACCCTGCCATAAGTCTCGCCTTGACCGAGAGTTCGGCCACGATCAACGCTCGGAACACCCCGTGCCGCGTGGCACGCTCTCCCGATTGGCGCACTCCCTCATGCTGCGGCAGGGACGCAAGTCCCTGCCGCGGCATGCTTTGCGCGACCATGCACCTCCCCCAGCCAGTCCGGCATGCCTCTCCACGCGCAGGCCCGACGAAACGAGTTCCCCCTCCAGGCCGCGCGATCGAAACCAAGAGTCCGATTGCAAATGCCGAATCGTCGCATCACGGGAACTTGACAGGCGGAGCGGCCGTATTACTCTGCCCCTGCCAGATGACGGTTGCGGACATTCCCTGAGGTCGAGCGCTTCGCTCCTCTTCTCCCTGTCCTGATTCCATTCTTTGTCGGCCCCCCGACGCTTTCGAGCCGCAACCGCCGACAATTCGAATCACGCGCTCCCGCGAGTTGTTCTGCGGTTGCAGCTTCGCACTCCCCTCGTCCTCGGTCTTCCGCGGCATTGCGTTTCCCGCAGTGCTGCGCGAATCCCCCCGACAGGCGCGTGCCCGAGGCTTCGAGCCCTTCCGTGCCCCGAACCTTCTTTCGTGCGTGGCACCGCTGAGGCTTGCCTCGGTTCGCTCGCGAGTCCGCTCGCGCGCCTGAAGCGCATCCCGCGGGGTCTCCTCGCTCCGGCCGCTCGGCCTATTCAGCCATGGCAAACGGCTGACGAGAGCCGAAGGCGAGGTCCTGAGGCGAGGTCCTGAGGCGAGGCCTTAGGCGAGGGCCTATCTCGAGCGCTTCTTCCCCCTCCGCTGTTATCGGTGTCTTCTTTGGCACCGTCTCATTCCCGCTCGCGTGCGCCGATCTCGGCCACGCTTCAGCTCCGTGTGTCCCCTTTTCAGGAGAACCATTCATGAATCGATCGAACCTTCGGACCAGCAGAGGCTTCACGCTCGTCGAGCTGCTCGTCGTCGTGGCCATCATCGCCCTGCTGATCGGCCTCCTCCTCCCGGCCCTCGGCCGCGCGCAGCGCGCCGCCAAGAGCCTCAACGACTCGGCCAACATCTCCCAGGTCCACAAGGGCTTCCTCACCTACGCCAACAGCGACCCGAAGGGCCGCCTCCCGCTCCCAGGCCTCATCCGCCGCGCGGCCGTGCCGGGCGCCGGCAACAACGGCGCCTCGGCATTCGTCCCGGGCCAGGGCGAGGAGCAGCAGAACCAGAACAACACGGCGAACCTCTACAGCTCGATGATCGCCAAGAACTTCATCACGACCGACATCCTCATCTCGCCCGTCGAGGAGAACCCCGTCGTCAAGCTGAAGAACGACTACAACTTCAACAGCTACAACCCCGCCGGCACCGGCGACGCCTTCGGCCCCTTCCACTGGGACGCCAGCTTCCGCGCCAACATCTTCGCCATCGCCGACGGCGGCGCGACGAACGTCTGCCACACCAGCTACGCGCACCTCGCCCTCGTCGGCGACCGCAAGAAGTTCTACTGGAACAACAAGGCCAGCAGCACCCGCCCGATCATGGGCAACCGCGGCACCCACAACGGCGCCATCAGCGGCACCAACTACAGCAAGAGCTACACGCTCCTCTTCCACGAGCCCAAGGACACCTGGGAAGGCAACATCTGCTACGGCGACAACCACGTGAACCTCGAGCGCAGCATCATCCCAGACACCGTCCAGTACGAGTGCGGCTCGATCACCCTGAAGAAGGACAACATCTACACCTTCTCCGACTTCGCCACCGGCGGCTGCAAGGGCATCCAGGAAGGCGACACCTGGATGTGCATCGGCATCGGCTCCCCCACCAACACCAGCTACACGCAGGCTCCTGAGCGCCTCACCGACGGCACCACGCCGTCCTGAGCGCCGCGGCCTCGACGACCGTTCGTTCCATTTCCATTCCTCATTCCTCATCTGGAGAACTTGTCATGCATAGGCCAAGAAACGGGCGCCGCTCAGGATTCACCCTGATCGAGCTCCTCGTCGTCATGGGCATCATCGCGCTGCTCCTGGCGATCCTCCTCCCCGCCCTCAACAGGGCGCGCGCCACCACGAAGCGCGTCAAGGACGCGACGCAGATCCAGCAGGTCCACAAGGGCTTCCTGACCCTCGCCCGCGAGTTCAACGGCGTCTTCCCGACCCCGGGCCTGATCGACCGCCTGCCCGTGAACGGGCAGAACCGTCCCGGCGCGGGCAACGAGGATGTCAGCCAGAACGACCACGCCAAGCTCTACTCGGCCTGCATCGCGCAGAACGCGTTCAGCACGGACGTGCTCGTCACCCCCGCCGAGGTCAGCACCAACGTGCTCGTCATGGCGAACTACAACCATGACGCGTACCAGCCGATCACGAACGACCAGTACTGGGATCCGCTGTTCCAGGCTGACCTTCGCCCCGGCCAGATCGCGCATGTCAGCTACGGCACGCTCGAACTGAACGGCCAGCGCAAGGCGAAGCAGTGGCGCGACACCCTCGACTCGAAGTTCGTCGTCCTGGCGAACCGCGGCGTCCAGAACGGCGACTACACCGCCAACATCTACAACGCCTCGAAGACCCTCCAGATCCACGGCGGCGCCAAGGAGTGGGATGGCAACATCTGCTTCAACGACGGCCACGTGATCTACGACAAGAAGTTCCAGCCCGATGGCATCGTGCAGTTCACCTCGAACAACACGACCATCGACGACAACATCTTCAAGGACGATCCCGAGGCCCTCACGGGCGACGCGTTCCTGACGATGGTCTACCAGATGAGCTCCTCGGGCGCGCCCTCGCGTGCGTGGGACTGATCCAGGAGACGCGCCCGGCCGCCTCTCCTCCGGGACAGGAGCTCGGGCAAGGCGCACAAGGCGCCTGATCACGGCGTGATCGCATACGGACGGCCAGCCTCGCGCTGGCCGTCCGCTTTTTTGCCATGCTCCGCACATCGGAGAGGCGGCGTACGATCCGCTCCATGTTCGCGCGTCTCGTGCACATCGTCCTCGCGGCGCTGCTCTGCCTGCCGGCCGCCGCGCAGTCGCCCGAGCCCGACGCACCGCGCGCGATCCCCACGGAGCGCCAGGCCTCGCGCGTGGCCGTGCTTCCGCTGACAGGTCCGATCGACACGGTCACGCTCTGGTCGATCGAACGCAGGCTGAAGGCGGTTCGCGAACTCGGGTTCGACGCGCTCGTCATCGAGCTCGACACGCCGGGAGGCGAGGTCGAGGCCACGCTCGACATCTGCATGCGCCTCCGCGACGACGCACCCGCCAACAGCGTCGCATGGGTGCGTCGCAAGGCATACAGCGGCGGCACATTCATCGCACTTGCCTGCCGAGAGCTGGTCGTGGCCCCGGGCGCCGCGTTCGGCGATGCGGCTCCGATCACCATGATGCCGGGCATGGGGCTGACGCCGCTGCCGGTCGCCGAGCGCGCGAAGCTCGAGTCGCCGCTGCTCGACGAACTGGACGCGTCGGCGTCGCGCCGCGGCGACGATCCCCGGCTCCTTCACGCTTTCGTCAGCGTGGAGCGCGAGCTGTGGGTGCTCGAGCGCCCGTCGGACGGCACGCGCCGCTTCGCCGACCGCGCGGAGCTCGAGCTGCTCGGCCTCGATGCGGCGGCGTCCGTCGCCACGATCAAGCCTCCCGCGGATCTCGATTCGCTCGTCCCATCGCGTCCGGCCACGGGTACGGATCTCCCTCTGACCGACGCGGATCGCGGCGCGTGGCGGGTCGCGGAGGTCGTCGACACGGACACGCGCCTTCTCGTGGTGCAACCCGACGAGGCGATGCGCTGGGGGCTCGCGAGCGCGGTGGTGCGAGACGACGCGGCGCTCACGGCGTTCTTCGGCGCGCGCGAGGTCGTGCGGCTGCCCGAGAGCTGGACCGAGTCGCTCGTGCGGTTCCTGATCTCATGGCCCATGCGCATCGTGCTCATCGGCGTCCTGGTGGTCGCGCTCGTGATCGAGGGCCTCCACCCCGGCGTCGGCGTCGCGGGTGCGGTCGCGCTGGGCGCGCTCCTGCTCCTTGTCGGCGCACCCGCGCTGCTGGGCCTCGCCGAGTGGTGGGAGATCCTCCTTGTCTTCGCAGGAATCGCGCTCGTCGCGATCGAGGTGTTCGTGCTTCCGGGGCTCGGGATCGCGGGCATCGCGGGCGCCGTCTGCATCCTGGTCGGGCTCGTCGCAAGCTTCACGGGCACCGACCCGACGAGCGCCTCCGAGCGCGGCGTGCTGCTCACGGCGTCCGCCAGCACCATCGCGGGGCTTGTCCTCGGCGCGATCATGACCTGGTTCGCCTCGCGCTGGTTCCGCGAGACCTCCGTCTTCCGCAGGGCCGTGCTCGCCACCTCCGCGACGGGCAACATCGAGCCACCGCTCAAGGAGGTCGCGCGGCTTCCCTCCGCGGGCGCGGTCGGCCGCGCCGACACGGACCTTCGGCCTTCGGGCCGCGCGGAGTTCGGCGGCGAGCTCTTCGACGCACAGTCGACGGGTGAGTACATTCCCCGCGGGTCCGAGGTGCGGGTCGTGTCGCGGCTCGGCGGCTCGCTCATCGTCGAGCGCGTCGAGCAGGGCGGCACACCGAGCGGATCCAAGGGTTCACGCGCATGAGCGAAGAGAGTTCATCGGGTTCGCTGATCGCGGCGGTCCTCCTCGGCGTCGCGACCTTCGGCATCTTCATCGTCGAGCTGCTGATCCCGACGGGCGGCCTGCTCGCGATCCTCTGCGTCGCCACGGCGCTCACCTCGATCGTCCTCGGCTTCATGTACGACCCCACGGCGGGCATGGTGCTGCTCGCCATCTATGCCGTCGCAGCTCCGTTCATGCTGATGATCGGCCTTCGCGTCGCCGCGAAGTCGCCGATCGGGCGCCGCCTCGTCCTTTCCGCCGAGATTCCGGCGCGCACGGGGGCGGAGCCCGCGCCCGTGCAGTCGCTGCCGGCCGTCGGCGATGCGGGCGAGGCCATCACGCCGCTTCGGCCCGCCGGCTTCGCGCGCATCAACGGCCGCCGCATGGATGCGACCGCGGAAGGCGATCTGATCGACGCGGGCACGCCTGTGGAGGTCGTCTCCATCCGTGATGGGCAGGTGCGCGTGCGACCTCGTCGCGACGACCGCCCTGCTACAGTCTGACCCCTGTCGCGGCCCCGCGCCGCGCGCCTCGAGAGATTCACAAGGGAAAGCCATGCTCCACCTCCTCGCGCAAGCCACCCCGCGAACCGCCGGCGACATCGTGCTGTGGGTCCTGCTCGGCATCGCCGGCCTCATCGGCCTCTTCGTCTTCTTCGTGATGCTCGGTGTCCTGAAGCTGTATGTGCAGGCGCTCTTCAGCGACGCGAAGGTCGCCATGCTCGACCTCATCATGATGCGCCTGCGCAAGGTGCCGCCTGAGGTCATCGTCCTCAACCGCATCACCGCCAAGAAGGCGGGCCTCGACATCCCGACCGACCTCATGGAGGCCCACTACCTCGCCCGCGGCAACGTCAGCCGCGTGGTGGCGGCGATGATCGCGGCCGACAAGGCCGGCATCGATCTGCCTTGGAACTCTTCGACGGGCATCGACCTCGCGGGCCGCGACATCCTCGACGCCGTGCAGACCTCGGTGAACCCGAAGGTCATCGACTGCCCCAGCATGCAGTCGGGCAAGACCACCATCGACGCGGTCGCGAAGGACGGCATCCAGCTGCGCGCCAAGGCGCGCGTGACGGTGCGCACCGCGATCTCCCGCCTTGTCGGCGGCGCCACCGAGGAGACCATCATCGCCCGCGTCGGCGAGGGCATCATCTCGACGATCGGCTCGGCGGAAGACCACAAGAGCGTGCTCGAGAACCCCGACAAGATCTCGAAGACGGTGCTTGCCAAGGGCCTCGACTCGGGGACGGCGTTCGAGATCCTCTCGATCGACATCGCAGACATCGATGTCGGCGAGAACATCGGCGCGCAGCTGCAGGCCGCGCAGGCGGAGGCGGACACCAAGCGCTTCCAGGCGCAGGCCGAGCAGCGCCGCGCGCTCGCGGTCGCGCTCGAGGCGGAGTTCCAGGCGGAGGCGCAGAAGAACCGCGCCCTCGTCGTCCTCGCGGAGGCGGATGTCCCGAAGGCCGTCGCCGACAGCCTGCGCACGGGCAAGCTCGGGCTCATGGACTACTACCGCATGCAGAACATGCTCGCGGACACGCAGATGCGCTCCGCGATCGGCGGCCAGCCCGAGCACGGCTGAGCGCCGTCCTCTGCATCGATGCGCACGCTGCATGTCGTCATGCCCGTCTACAACGAGCCTGCGACGCTGGCGGCGGCGGTGGATCGCGTGCTTTCGGCACCCGTGCCGACGGGCTGGCAGGTGCGCGCCACGCTCGTCGACGACGGCTCCGACGCGGCCACGAAGGCGGCGATCTCCGAGCTCGCGGCGAGGCCCGGAGTCGTCACGCTCGCCCACCCGCGGAACCGCGGCAAGGGCGCCGCGATCCGGACAGGCTTCGCGCATGTGCTCGCGAACGCAGCCGAGGACGACGCGATCCTGATCCAGGACGCGGACCTCGAGTACGACCCCGCCGACTTTCCCGCGCTGCTCGCGCCGCTGGTCGCGGCCGAGGCCGATCTCGTCCTCGGCAACCGCTGGGCGACGCCGCCGAAAGGCCTCAAGCGGCTCGTGCATCGGCTCCTGAACGGATTCCTGACGCTCGCGAGCAACCTCACGACCGGCCTCGCCGTCCACGACATGGAGTGCTGCTACAAGCTCTTCACGGTGCCCGCCATGCGCCGCGTGATCGAGGACCTCGACGAGGAGCGCTTCGGCATCGAGCCGCAGATCGTGGCGGCCGCGGCCCGGCGCGGTCTCCGCGTGCGCGAGGCGCCCGTGTCCTACGCGCCGCGCAGCTTCGAGGAGGGCAAGAAGATCCGCATGAAGGACGGGCTGCGCGTCTTCGTCGTGCTGTGGCGCGAGCGCCGCAGGACGAAGCGCTTGTCTCGCGCGGTACACTCGCGCATGTGACGGCTCCAGACCTGACCGACCTCCCGAAGCGGCCATCGCGGCTCAAGGTCGGACTGCAGATCGCCGGTTTCGTCGTCGGGTGCGCGCTCGTCGTCTGGTGCGCGCAGCGGGCGTTCTCGCAAGGCAGCGCGGGGCTCGAGAAGCTGCGAACCGCGGAGCCGACGCTCGTCGCGGTGCTCCTCGGCTCGACGCTCGGCTCGATCGCCTGCTCCGGGTACACCTTCTGGACGGTCGCGCTTCCCATCCGCCGCTTCCGCGTGCTCGACATGCAGGCGGTCAACCTGATGGCGTCGCTCTTCAACTACGCGCCCGTGCGGCTCGGGCTCTTCCTGCGCTGCGCGTTCCACTGGCGCCGCGACGGAATGAGCGCGCCCGAGCTCGGCGCATGGATCGCGGGCGTCGCGGTCGTCACGCTCGGCACGCTCATGGCGGGGCTCGCGGCGGGGCTCGCGCAGATCGCGGCGGGTCGCGAGGTGCCGCTCCTCGACTGGCTCTGGCTCCTCGCCTTCGCGGGGACCATCGCGGTCGGGTGCACCGTCACCATCGCGATCGGGCGCATTCCCCCGCTCGCGCGGTTCCTCAAGGGCGCGGAGCGGGCGCTCACCGACCCACGCGCGCTCGGAGGCGGCGTCTTCTTCCGCTCGATCGATGTCGCCATGTGGTCGCTGCGCATGTGGGCCGCCGCGCAGATCGTCGGTGTGTCGCTCAATCCCGCGCAGGCCGCGCTGCTCGCGTCGGTCGCGATCCTCGGCGCGGGGAACCCGCTCGGACGGATCGGGTGGCGCGAGGCGCTGGTCGCCTTCATCGCGCCGGCGGTGCTTTCGGGAAGCGGAGGCGCAGAGGACATCGAGGCGCTGACCGCGCAGCTTGCGCTCCTCGAGAGCGCGGGCGAGGCCGCGCTCACCATTCCGCTCGGCGTCGTCGGCACCATCTGGTGCGCGCGTACGCTTCGCCGTGGCGAACGCGCGCCCCGCAGCGCGCCCGGCGGACACGCGACATGAACGAACCGAAGCCCATCGCCCTCCCGGTCCTCATGCTCCCCGTGCGCGAGCAGCGCTACAGCTGCCACGGCTGCGGCAACTGCTGCCGCGACTTCACGGTGCAGCTGCGGCCCGCCGACCTCGAGAAGCTGCGTGCGCAGGACTGGGAGACGAAGCTCGGGATGCCGGTCACGACCGAGTTCCGCGGCGTCACCTACCTCAGGCAGCGCGAGGATGGCGGCTGCGTGTTCCTCATGGACGACGGCCTCTGCCGCATCCACAAGGACCACGGATTCGCGGAGAAGCCGGTCGCGTGCCAGCTCTTCCCGTTCGTGCTCGTGCCCGACGACCGCAGGACGCACATCGGGATCAGCTTCGCATGCCAGAGCGTGCGCGAGAACAAGGGCGCGGAGCTGCGCAGCCACCTCGAGGAGGTGCACCGCATGAGCCAGGGCGTGCCGGAGACGCGCCTTGCGACGGCGCCGCCCGACCTCGCGGACGCCATGCGGGCGAAGGACGGCGAGGTCGATGCGCTCGCGCAGCTTCTCGACCGCCATCTCGCGCGCGGCGACCTCACGATGCGCGACCGCTTCGACGGCCTTGCATGGACCGCCGCGAGCCTCGGCCGCGCGAAGCTCGCGGAAGTCCGCGCGAAGCGCTTCACGGAACTCGTGCAGGTGCTGGTCGCGGCGCTTCCCGACGAGCTCGAGCATCTGCCGCTCGAGGAGGCCCTTCCGAAGCAGCTGCGCCTCCTGCGCCAGGCCGTCTACGCACGGCTCGAGGATGTGCAGGTCAACCAGGCCAAGGCGAAGGGGCGCTGGCGCACGGTGCTCGCGCAGCTTCTCTCAAGCCGCGCCTTCACGCGCGGCAAGGGCCGGGTGCCTGCGGTCGCGCGTGGGCTCCTCGACGGCCTTGACTTCGCGGCGGTCGCCGCGGTTCCCACGCTCTCCGAGAGCCCCGACCGCGACGCGATCGACCAGCTGCTGTCGCGCTACGCGCGCGCCACGATCCTCGGCGGCCGCGCGTGGGGCGCCGGCTACTACGGCTGGCCGGCCGTACGCGGCCTGCAGGCGCTCGTCCTCAACATCGCCTGCACGGCGTGGCTTGCGCGCGCGCTCGCCGCCAAGCGCGGGCACGAGCACGCGACCCTCGACGATGTGCGCGACGCGCTCGGCCGCGTCGACCGTCATGCGGGACGCGCGCCATGGCTCGGCTCGGTCGGCGAACGCCTGCGGCTCGAGTACTTCCGCCTCGACGATGGCCTGCGCCGCATCATGCGCGAGAGCGTGTGACTCACAAGCTCCGCAACTTCGGCACCAGCGCCCGCAGCGCGTTGCCGCGATGGCTGCGCGCGTTCTTCTCGTCGGGCGAAAGCTCCGCGCTCGTGCGGCCATCGGGCAGGACGAGGAGCGGGTCGTAGCCGAAGCCGTTGGCGCCGCGCGGCGCGTGGCCGATCACGCCGTCGAAGGTGCCGCGCGATTCGGCGAGGATCGTGCCGTCGGGCCGCGCGATGCAGAGGACGCACACGAAGCGCGCCGTGCGCTGCGCGTCGGCCACACCTTCGAGCGCCTTCAGCAGCTTCGCGTTGTTCGCGGCATCGCGCTCGGCGCGCGTCGCGCCGACACCCGCGTAGTACGCGCTGTGGACGCCAGGCGCGCCGCCGAGCGCATCGACCTCGAGCCCGGAGTCGTCGGCCAGCACCGTGCCCCCGAGCGCCTTCGCGTACGCCACGGCCTTGATGCGCGCATTCGCCTCGAAGGTCTCGCCGTTCTCCTCGGGCTCGGGAATCCCGGCGTCGCCGAGCGGCAGGCACTCGATCCCGAGTTGTCCGAGAACGGCGCCGATCTCCTCGACCTTGTGCGGATTCGATGTGGCGATGACGAGTGATTTCATGTGGATTCCCGCGACGGCCTTGCCGTCTCCCTGAACCGTGTCAGCCTACAGGACGGAGGGATCCTCGTTGAGAAGGACCGCTGTCGCCATTCTCGTGATTTCGGCCATCGCGACCACCGCGCAGGGCGATCTCGTCTCGATCTCCGCCTCGCGCGACGCGACGCTCTACGAGTCGTTCGACGGCTCGCTCGCGAACGGCGCCGGCCAGTACCTCTTCGCAGGCAAGACCAACCAGAACCTCGCGCGCCGATCGGTGCTCTGGTTCGACATCGGCGCGCTCGTGCCGTCCGATGCGACCATCACTTCGGTGCGTCTCATCCTCAATGTGTCGCAGGCGAACGGCGGCAACCGCACGATGACCGTGCATCGCGCGCTCACGGCGTGGACGACGGGCGCGAGCGACCCCGATGGCACCGAAGCCTCGGGCGCGCCCGCGCTCGCGGGCGACGCGACCTGGCTGCACGCGAGCGCCGACGGCCTCGGCGGCGGCGCGTTCTGGCAGAACGCGGGCGGCGACTTCGCCGCGGCGAGCGCATCGCTTCTCACCACGACGAGCGGCCTTCAGACCTGGTCGAGCGCCGGGCTCGTCGCCGATATCCAGGCGTTCCTCGCGGATCCATCGGCGAATCTCGGCTGGTTCATCCTGGGCGACGAATCGTCGACAGGTACGGCGCGCCGCTTCGACAGCGCAGACAGCGCCGCGTTCGGCGGCGTCGTTCCGCGCCTCGAGATCGAGTTCACGCCGATCCCGACGCCCGCCGCGGGCGCCGTGCTCGCCTTCGCCGCGCTCGCGCGCGCGCGTCGACGCCGCTGAAGCGCCTCAGGTCTGCAGCACGCCCGTGCGATAGACGCCGCTCTGCTGCGCAGGCGCCTGCGCGGCGACCGCAAGCGCGAGCTCGAGCTCCGCGCGCGTCTCCTTCGGATCGATGATGCGGTCGACCCAGCCGCGGCTCGCGGCGTAGCGGATGTCCTGCTGCTCGTTGTAGCTCGCGGTGATCGCGGCCAGGAGCTGCTTGCGCATCTCCTCGTCGATTCTCTCGCCCTTCCGTTCGCGCGCGGCGAGGTCGATCGAGAGCAGCGTGCCGGCGGCCTGCGCGGCGCCCATCACGGCGAAACGCGCGCCGGGCCATGCGAGCGTGAGCAGCGGATCGAACGCGCGGCCGCACATCGCGTAGTTGCCCGCGCCGTAGCTGCCGCCCACGACGAGCGAGATCTTCGGCACCACGCAGTTCGACATCGCGTTCACCATCTTCGCGCCGGAGCGGATGATGCCGCCCTGCTCGCTGTCG
>CAYMSD010000098.1:0-12629 GCA_964393015.1 uncultured Klebsiella sp. | reverse complement strand
TGGAGCTGCCCGCCCCCGGCCAGGCCGGCGCCTTCCAGGTCCAAGCCGGGGCCACCTGGCACTTCCAAATCTGGTACCGGCAGCCCGGCACCCCCGCCTCGTCCAACTTCTCCGGCAGCTTGGCCATCACCTTCGATTGACCGCGACTTCGCCGAGCTGGAAGTCGGCGCGATCTGCCCTTGCGTACCCGTGCGTCAACCCGCGTCGGACACATCGAGAACCGACGCGCACAACCAAGTTAGGGATGCCGTCCGCTTTGAAGTCCCCGGCGCCAGTGATCCACGAGGTCTGACCTTCATTCAAGTTGGAATCGCCGCGAACACGCGGCACCAGTACTCGAAGATCTCGCCCGGATAGGATCGAGAGCGCCCTATCGCCGCTCGGTAGTTCGCTACGAATACAGACGCGAGGACCTCGACTCCGTCGACGTCTCCGATCACCTCCGCCCGCGTCACGCCATCGACCCACTCACCGTCGATGTGCTGGTGCGCGACTTGGGCATGTGCCGCCCCGAGGAACAGAATCGCGAAGCCGGAGCTCCATCGCTTGAGATAGGGCCTCATTGTCCCGCTTCGCCGAAGATTCGCAGCCCACCCATCGCGTCCGTCACGAGCAACGCTTTCGGCCCGTGCGTACCCGCCGGCCGAATCCGCACCCGAGACGGCATACCGGCCGTCTCGATGCACGCAGCTCGGTGTGGACTCTCTTGCGCATTGGGTCTCATGGCAGGAACACCACCCTCCACGCGCTCGTCGTGTGGATCGGGGCGACGCCCGGCGGGGTGCCCGCGTCGCGGTAGAGGGCTTGCACGGCCCAGGCCGAGCCCGCGCTCCAGGCCAAAGGGCCCGAGGCCTGCGGGCCGTTCAGCCAGTCCACCGTCAGCGTCGCCTCGCCCGCTGCGTCGAGCGCCACCGGCGGGGACAGGCGCACCAGGGGTGCGCTCAAGCATAGGCTCCCGGCACCCGCCGGGGTCGGGCTGCCCGCCACGCCATAGAACCACACCGCGAACGAGTTCGGTGGAGCGCCGACGAGGCGCATCTTCATGCGCGGATGGCCCACGCTCGTCGGGCCCTCCCACAGGAGTCGCGCGGCGGCACCCGTCGAGTTCGGCGTCGCGGCGCAGAACTCGTCCGCGTCGCCGGGGGCGCCGCGGTAGATCCAGATGCGGCCGGCGCCGAAAGCCGAGTAGTCGGCGTGGCTGTCGCCGAAGCCCCACTCGGACAGTCCGTCACCGTCCAGGTCGCCGAAGAGGCGGCAATAACGCAGGTTCTCCGCGGTGGTGTCGGTGCGCCGACGGTTCCAGAGCAGCGTTCCCGTACGCAGCGAGTAGACGTTGACGTAACCGGGCTCGCCGCGTCGATTCCAGGGCAAGGGCGCCGATGCGATCAGGTCGGGCACCCCATCCCCGTTCACGTCGCGCCCGCCGTCCAGAAACATGCCCAGGTTCGCGGCAGTCTGGACCGTCGTGCCTTCGCCGCGGAAGTGGAACAGCACCGCGCCATCGCTGCCGCGGAACACGAACACCTCGCCCGGCGCCGCGCTGGAGAAGTTACCGACCCCCGCCGAAGCCGCGAACTCCGCGCGCCCGTCCCCGTCCAAGTCCCCGACCCCGCACACGTCGAGGCCCAGCGGGAACTGGCCCTGGCCCGTGACTTCGAGCAGCACAGCGCCCGTGGCGCCCGAATGCACACGCACCGCATTCCATGCGCCGAGTCCGAAGGCGTAGTCCGGCACCCCGTCCAGGTCGATGTCCCCGATCGAGCGCACCGAAATGAACTGTCCGATCAGGTTGCGGTGCTCACGGATGAGGTGTCCGTCGGGCCCTCCGTAGACAAAGAAGTTGTCGCCGTACTCTTCACCCAGAATCACGTCGCCGAAACCGTCGCCGTCGACGTCGCCCAGTGGCGCGACCGCCGCGCCCCAGTCGTTGACTCCGGGGTCAGGGAAGTCGTGCAGCGTGCTGCCGTCGACGCCGCTGAATACCCGAAAGCGCGGGCTGAATCCGAGGCCCCAGTCCGGGCTCCCGCGGATCACATCCGGGATACCGTCCCCGTTGAAGTCCCCGGCGCCTGTGACCCAGGAGGTCGGGCCCTCGTTCGGGTTGGATTGGCCACTCACACGTGGCACCAGGACACGAAAGTCACGGCCAGACAAGATCATGAAGGCTCCCTGGAAGTTGGGAAAGCCGGCATGAATGCATACGACCAGGTCTTCGACGCCGTCTCCATCGACGTCTCCGATGACTTCAGCGCGCGTCACCCCGTCGATTCGCCGACCCTCGATGTGCTCGTGCGCAATTTGCGCATGGGCTGACAAAAGGAGCAGAATCGCGACTAGAGGAAGCCAAACCCTCAAGGGCCGACTCATTGTCCCTCCTCCCCGTAAATCCGCAGCCCACCCATCGCGTCCGTCACGAGCAACGCTTTCGGCCCGTGCGTACCCGCCGGCCGAATCCGCACCCGAAACGGCGTACCGGCCGTCTCGATGCGCTGGGTGCTCGCGAGATCGAATCCGAAATTCACTCCGGGAACCCCCGGGTCGTCGCGCAAAGTCAGACTGTCCTGCTTCGACAAGGGCTGCGCGAGGTCCTGCTGGTCGTCGATCCGTAGCGCCCGATTCGGGTTCCCCGGTGTCGGATCCGCGGAGACCGCCCAGAGCCCCATGTGTCCGCCCGCGACGAAGAGGAGGTCCGCGCAGTCGTTCTTCTCCTCGCCGTCATGGTCCGCGTCGATCATGAAACAGAGCGCCGGGTCGAGCAGGAGGTCTGCAGGTAGGACGGCGAAGTCCCCCACCTGGAAGGACTTCGACGCTGTCGGCATCAACCCTGGCCCCGCGGCCGGCGGCGTCGTGGTCAGGTCCACGACCGCGATCTGGGCGCCCTCCCCGAGGTAGAGGATTCGGCCGTCCTCGGTTCCGGTGAAGGTGTTCGGCATGGAACCGGGGTGGACGTCGTGCAGCTTGGTCAAGGGCACTTGGGCGCTTCCGGACGCCGCAGTCAGCAGCGCGACGAGTAGAGCCCTAGCAGGCAGGCAGGCAGGCAGGCAGGCAGGCGACGAGTGTTCGCATCGGAGTGTTCCTTCGGCGGCGAAAGATCGGGTGGGCGTGCTCCCGGGCGGAGCCATGCGCGAGCAGCCCTGGACAGGGTGCGCGACACCTTGTCCCACGTCAAGCCCCGCTCGCTCCCACGCGCAGGGCCGGCCTCACTCGGGCCGGCCTCACTCGGGCCGGCCTCACTCGGACCGGCCCCCCAATCGGGCCGGCGTCAGTAGGGCCGGAAGGCGTCCCGGTCGAGGGCTGGCTCGTGGTGGGCCGCCACACCGAGGGCGAGACCGAGCGCGAGGAAGGTCGCCAGGAGTGAAGAGCCGCCCGTGGACAAGAGCGGCAAGGTCAGCCCGGTCATCGGCAGGACCCCGAGGTTCACCGACACGTTGATGAAGAGGTGCGCGCCGAAATAGAGCGCCACGCCCCCCACCACGAGTCGGCCGAAGCGGTCGCGCATCTGGCTGGCGCTCCACATCATCGCGAGCACCATCAACAGATAGACCAGCACGAGGGCGCTCGCGCCGATGAAGCCGCCTTCTTCCGCGATGACGGCGAAGATGGAATCACAATCGCGCTCGGGGAGCAGGCCCGTCTCATTGGCCACCCCCTCGCCGATGCCGCGGCCCTCGAGGCCGCCGTTCCCGATGGCCACGCGTGCGTGGTAGGTGTGGAACCCCGGGCCGGTGCGCGCAGCGATCAGCTCTTCGGCCGAGAACGAGTCGAGCCAGGTCTCGACCCGCTCCAACTGGTACGCGTGCACCGCGCCCGTGGCGAGGGCGAGCGCCCCCGCGGCGATGCCTGCCAACGCGAGGCCGAGCAACACCGAGAGGCGCCCGCCCGCGAGGTGGATCAAGCCGATCGTGACCGGCACGAGGGTCAGCGAAGTGCCCAGGTCCGGCTGCGCCGCGACCATCGCCATCGGCACCGCCGCCACGAGCAACGGTCGGACCCAATCGCGCAGCGAGACCAGCTCGTTCAACTCGAGCACCTTCGCCAACATCACGATCACGGCGATCTTCGCGAGCTCGGACGGCTGCAAGTCGAACTGGATGATCGGCAGCTCGATCCAACGCCGCGCGTTGTTGCGCTCGTCCCCGATCAAGGGCACCAACGCCAGCAAGACGAGCGCGAGCCCGTACACGACCCACGCGTTGGCGCGCAGCCAGTGCGGCCGCAGGCACAGACCGAAGAGGAGCGCCGGCACCGCCATCAAGAGCTTCTGGCGATGCCCTTCGAAGCTCACCCCGCCGACTTCGTCATTGCCGGGCGCGAGGGACATCGCATGGATGAAGAAGAGCCCGACGCCGAGCAACAGGGACGCCAGGAGCAGCACGTGCCAGTCGAGCTCCGACCAGCGGACATGCCGCACCGAGAGCGGACCGCTACCTCGGCCGGACCTCATCGCGCGAGCTCCTGCCTCAAGTACGCCTGCACCTCGGGCAAGCGCAGGAACTGACTCGTCAGGTACGTCGCAGAGTGCCCGGCTGTCGCCGCAGTGTCGTGCAGGTACGCGACCACGACGTACCGCGGCGCGTCGTGCGGGAAGTACCCCGCAAACCACGCGTGTTTGCGCATGTAACCCTCGGTCCGGCCCTGGAGCTCCGACTCACCCTCGGGGATCGAGCGGTAGTCCGCGCTGCCCGTCTTCCCCGCAAGGCTGAAGCCGAGCTCCGCGTCGGAGAGCCCCCGATCGAATGCGGACCCACCGCGGCGGGCGACGACCATGCGCAGGGCGCCCCTCACCCGCTCGAAATGCACCGCGTCGATCGGCAGCGGCGTGGTCTCCGCGGTGAAGTCCTCGGCGCCGATGCGCCGCACGACCCGCATCGTAGGCAGCGCGCCCGTCGCGATCCCGGCATACGCGCGCGCGATCTGCACGACGTTGACGTTCAGGTGCACGAGGCCATTGCTCACGTACTGGCGCATGCCGGGCGTCGCTGGCCCGCCCCCCGGGGGGAACGCGGTTCGGTCGCCGAACGCGCTGTTCTCGACGAGGCCGCTGCGACCGTCGGGGGCGAATCGCACCCCGGTCGGCTGACCGAAACCGAAGAGCTCCAGCGTCGCCCGCATCGAGCCACCGTCGAAATGGCGCTCGCCGAGGGCTGCGAAGTACGTGTTGCAAGAGACGACGAGCGCCTGCGCCATCGTCACACGATGCAGCTCCGCTGGCCCGAACAGGATCGAGTGACCCGCGCTGACGTTGCAGTCGACCTTGCCGTAGCCCGGCATCCGCGATCGTTTGGCGTCCGCCCCTTCCCGCGGCACATGGGTCGAACATACGACGAGGCCCTCGTCGAAGCCGACCGAAGCGTGTTGCAGCGCCGCGAGCGCAAAGATCGGCTTCATCACCGAACCCGGCGGCTCCCCCTTCGGCCGCCGCAACGTCCGATCGAGCGCGTTGCGCCGCTCTCCGTCCGTGTCCGGCGCGGGCGCGAGCCCAGGGACGAGCGGCGTCGACGCCGCGACGAGCACCTCGCCGTCCACCGTCGCGAGCACGAGCGCGCCGACCGGGTTCATGAACCAGTACGGGTCGGTCTTCGGATCATCGGGGATCCGCGGCGCGCGCAGGAGCGCCTCGGCGGAGCGCTGCAGGTCGAGGTCGAGCGTCAACCACACATCCTGCCCGTCGATCGCGGGCTGGTGGATCGGCGCGCGGTTCGCGCTCTTGCGGTCCTGCAAGCCCTGGAACTCGCTGTACCCCTCGCGGCCGCGCAGCTCCGGGTCGAACCAACCTTCGAGCCCGCTGCCCCCCATGCGTTCACCGGCATGCCACGCGGACTGCACGAGCTCCAGGATCGCCTCGCGGTCTTCGTCCGGCAGCGCGAGCTTCTGCTGCATCTCGGCGAGCTCCACCTCACCCGGACGCTGGCGCAGGAGGTCGACGAGGTACGGGTGGCGCACCTCACCGACGAGGAACGCCGCGACTTCGAGGCCATCGGGATGGTGGTTCTTGCCCGACGCCGCCGCGTGCGGTCGCACGCGGCGAGTGAGCGGCCGCACCGTGAAGCCCGCGAACTCGCGCGGATGGCGCGTCACGAGGTGCACGAGCTCGTACGAGGGCTCACGCCCGACGATGCGCGGCCGCGAGCCGCGGTCGCGCACGACGTAGCGCCGCGTCTCCTCGGCTCGCCCGCGCGCCTCGGCGCGGAGCGCGAGGGGGGCCCCGTCCGTGCCCTGCAACCCCGTGAGCACCTCGGTGATGCGGCGCTGCAGGTCGGACTCGAGCGCCAGCAAGAGCCCCGCAGCGAGGTCGCGGTCGACCCGATCCCAGTCGCGCCTCGGCGACGCCGCGAGCTCCGTCAAGAAACGCGCGACCCGCAGCGGCGTGATCGGCGGCCCTTGGCGCCACCGATTCGGGAGACCGCTGCGCGCGGCTTCGAGGACGGGCACCAAGGGGCCGAGGCGCGCGCCGAGGACTTCGAGCAAGAGGTCCTCGTCCGCGGCCTTCGAACCGCGCGCAGCGGCTGCCTGGAACGGCAACGCGCCGCGCAGGAGGCGCGTGTCGAGCTCCGCCCCGCGCTGCAGCGCGACCTCGAGCCCGGCGAGGCCTTCGAGCTCATCGACGTTGCGCCAGTCCTCGGGGACGCCGCTCTGGCGCGCCCAGTCCTCCGCGTCCGCACGGAACGCGTGCGCGAGCGACGCGAGGAGCGCATCGGTCGGCGCAGCGTCGGCCTCGCGCACCGCGAGCTTCGCGCGCGCGATGACGTGGCCCGCGAGCCAGTCCTCCACCATCGCCGGGAAGGCCGCGCCGCGGCGCAAGAGCCAAGCGTGGCGGCGGGCGGGGTCCCACCCGAGCAACGGATCCAACCAAGCGAGGTCGAAGCGCGCGAGGTTCGCCTGGTCGAAGCGCCACGGCGGCGCACCCACCGCGGCCTGGAACAGGGCGTCGGCGGTGTCGTCGTCGACATCGACGCGCCGCGCCTCGACCACCGCGAGCAGTTTGTCGAGCGGCGCGAGGCGCTGGAACGTGCGCGGGTCGAGGCCCGGAGGTGCCGCAGTGTCGCTCCAATCGAGCTCGTCCGCGAGGCGCGCGAGGTGCCGCTCGGCTTCGGCGAGCCGCCCCGCGAGCGCGCGCGCGACCTCGGCCTCGCCGACGCCGGTCACCGTCGCGGCGAGGCTCAGGTACGAGCTCCCCGCGAGCCCTCCGTCATCGACGAGGCGCCGCAGCTCGCGCTCTTCGCGCTCGCTGAGCGCGAGCAGGCGCAGGACGTAATACGCGAGGTCCCCGGCGCGTGTGCGCCGCCGCAGCGCCAGCGCGGCTTCGTCGCGCGTGACGGCGCGACCGAAGTCTCCCGCCCGTTCGTCCTCTGCCGCGGGCAAGGCGCCGTACGGACCGAGCTCCAACCCCGCGCCGCGCCCGAACGCGCGCACCGCGCCCGGTGTCAGCGCGACGAGGGCCCCAGCACGCACCTCGAGGTCGCGCCGCGCATCGTCGAGCGCCAAGGGCGACCCCGCTGCGGTCGACCACGCCATCGCGACCTGCCCGAGCGGATGGCCGCGGCGGAAGTCGCGCCACACGAACTCGAGCTGGTAGACCTCTTCGTCGCGCGCGATGACGACCCCGTTGCGGTCGCGCAGCGCCCCGCGCCGGTACGGCTCGATGTGGTAGGAGCGCACGAGGTTCGCGGCCTCCTTCGCCCACGTCGGATGTTGCGTGACCTGCACGTCGTAGAGCCGCGCCAGGAGGAACGCCGCGGCCAGCACCAGGACCGCGATCGGGAGCTCGAAGCGCCGCATCAGAAGATCCTCCGCGCGATGGGTCGCAGCCCGGGCAAGCTGCGCGCGAGCGGCCATGCTGCGAGCGCCAGGAGCGCCGACGTCAGCGCCGTCGGCACGAGCCCACCGGCGCGCGCGAGCAACGCGGGCGCCGCATCTCCGGCGCGCACGGCGTCGACGAGCAAGAGCCAGAGGCCGAAGGCCAGCGCCGCAGCGCCCACGAGCGCCGCGCGTGTCACGGGCCGCGAGAGCTCCGCCACGCGCCGCACCGTGTCCGCGACGAGGCCGACGGCGAGGGTGCCCGCGAGCACACCGAACGGCGGCGCGACGGTGAACGTCGCCCGCGCGAGCGCTGCGACGAGCGACACGCGCACAGCGTCGCTGCGGTGGAGCTGCGCCAGGGCCGCGACGAGCAGGAAGAGCGGCACGTCGGGCGCCCAGACCCCGAGGCCCAGGACGTCGACGAGGAGCCCCTGCACGAGCGTCGCGATCGCCGTCCAGATCGCGAGCGCGACGTACGCGAGCAAGCGCTTCACCGCTGCACCTCCCCGCGGCCGCGGCCGGTGCGCACGACGAGCCCGCGCGGATCGCGGGCGCCGTCGGCCTGCTCGACGAGCACCACATGCGGCCCGGGCCCGACCGGCAGCGCGGCCGTGCCCACGAGCAAACCGCGCGGCACACCGGCTTCCCCCGAGCCCGTCCACAGCGTCACGGGCAGGGTCACGCCCGCGAGCTCGCCCCCGTCCGCCGCTTCACCGCCGCCGAGCGCGCGCTGCGGACGCCACTCGAACCGCACCCGCCCGTCCTCGGCGCGACCGAGCGAAACGAGGCGGCCGAGCACGAGCGGCGCAGAGCCCTCGCCGCGCACCCCTTCGAGCTCGGCGAGCGCGCTGAAGCGGAACCCGACGTCCCCCGGCAGCGCGACGTCGGACAACGCGAGCCCCGCGCGCGCGACGCGGCCGACGAGGCGCGCGCCGCTGACGACCGCGGCGCCGGCTTCGACGCCGTGCTGTCGCCCGAGGTCCAGCTTGCGCCCTTCGCGCCACGGGCTCGCTTCGAAGCGCACGAGGAACCGCGCGCTCCGCCAGCGGCCATCGGAGAGCACCGTGCGCTCGCGCTCCGGTGTGCGCTCCTGGCGCCCGTCCGCGGTCAGCACGAGCACCTGGTGCAAGCCCGCTTCGTAGTCGAGGTACGGCCGCACCGCAGCGAGCGCGCGCCCGAAACCCGCGCCCGGGATCGGCGCGACCTCGTCGCCGAGGTCGCCGATGCGAAAGCCGTGGGCGAGCACCGACAGCTCCCCCGCGAGGGCCTCGGGCTCGTGCACGCGCACGACACCGCGCGCCGTCGCGCGCTCGGGGTTGTGCGCGGCGAGCACCGTCGCGTCGGCGAGCGGCGCGAGGCCCCCGACGACGAGCCGCGTGATCTCGCGGGTCGCCGTATCGACGACGGCCGCGCCGATGCGCGCGTCGCGCGCCGTGATGAGCTCGACGAGCACCACGTCCGGCGCGTGCACGGTGCGCCGCGCGCCGAGGCCGAGGCGCTGGGCGAGGCGCTCGAGGAGGCCGCGCGGGGCCGGGGGCGGCGGCTCGCGACCCGGGATGCGCGCGACGAGGCCGACGTAGGCGTCACCCGCGACGACGGGCTGACCGACGTCGACCCGCTCGGGCTCGGCGACCGCGAGGCGCAGGAAGTCGAGCTCCGACGGCGCGGAGCCCAGGACCTCGGCTTGCACCGCGCCGATGTGCGGCGCGAGGGTGCCGTCGGGCGGCCACGCGGCGCGGCGCACGCGGGCCTCGAGCGCGCGGTGCAGCTCGAGGTCCAGCGCGTCGCGCTCGGCGCGGCGCGCGCGGGCGACCTCGCCCTCCCGCGCCGCGAGGGTCCCGAAGGGCAGCGCGAGGGACGCGAGCACGCGGCCCGGCAACAGCGCCAGGTCGAGCGCCCGCTCGCACACCGGGACGGGCCGCAGCGCCAGCGCCGCCGACCCGATCGCGGTCACGAGGCCCAGAGTGCGGGTGCTGCTGCGGGACGCCGACATGTCGGTCGGTACGTTACCGCCGGAGCGCGTGGAGCACGCGCCCGCGCTCAGCGCTCGTCTTCGTCCGTGGCCAGCACGCGGCTGAACACGTCGAGTTTGTCGAGGAAGATGCCGGTGCCGCGGGCCACCGCCGTCAGCGGGTCCTCGGCGATGCGCGTCGGCACGCCGAGGTGGTCGGCGATCGCCTGCGAGATGCCGTACAGGAGCGCGCCGCCGCCGACGATCGTGATGCCGGTGTCGACGAGGTCGGCGCTGATCTCGGGCGGCGCCTCTTCGAGGATGCCGCGGATCGCCTCGCAGATGAGCCGCACCGGATGCGCGAGCGCTTCCCGGATCTCGATCGACGTCACCGTCGTGCGGCGCGGGAGGCCCTGCACCGAGTCGCGGCCCTTGACCTCCATCGAGAGCTCCTGCTCCATCGGCCACGCGGAGCCGATCGTGAGCTTGATGCGCTCGGCCGTCTGCTCGCCGATGAGCAGGTTGTGGTGGCGCCGCAGGTGCGCCATGATCGCTTCGTCCATGTCGTCGCCCGCGACGCGCAGCGACGTCGAGACGACGGCGCCGGCGAGCGAGAGGACAGCGATTTCGGTCGTGCCGCCGCCGATGTCCACGATGAGGGAGCCGCGGGCTTCGGTGACGGGCATCTCACAGCCGATGCCGGCCGCCATGGGCTCGTCGATCAAGTACACGCGGCGCGCGCCAGCGCGCTCCGCCGAGTGGATGACCGCGCGCCGCTCGACGGCCGTGATGCCGACGGGCACCGCGATGACGACCTGGGGCTTCACCCAGTGGCGCCCATCGTGCACCTTCGTGATGAAGTACTTGAGCATCTTCTCGGTCACGTCGAAGTCGGCGATGACGCCGTGCTTCAGCGGCCGAATGGCCTCGATCGAGCCCGGCGTCTTGCCGAGCATCGCCTTGGCGGTATTGCCGACCGCCATGCCGTCCAGCAGCACCTCGTTGGTGCCTTTACGGACGGCGACGACGCTGGGCTCGTTCAGGACGATGCCGCGGCCGCGCGCGCACACGAGTGTGTTCGCGGTGCCGAGATCGATGCCCATGTCGACGGACAGGTGGCCAAAGGCCCACTCCATCGGCTTGAAAACGCTCACCTCTGGATCCTCATGGTGCGGTGACGCGCGTGGCCACGGCGACTTGGGTCCCCTCAGACCCACCGTGGCGGTGCGGTTTGCGGAGTGTTGCGAATCGGGAGCGCTCGAACAAGCGTTTCCACCGGCGCGAAGCAGAAAAAAAAAGAGCGCGCCCCCAGCCGCGGTTGCGGCGGGGGGCGCGCTCGGTTCGCTCGGCGGGTCAGCCGAACGCGTGCCGCGTCACTTCGCGGCCGAGTAGTTGCCCTTGAAGAACATGCCCTCGCCGTAGTTCGTACCGCGGTGGTAGTCCAGCATCAGGAACGCCGCGAGCAGCACGATCGTCGTGAGCCCGAGGATGCCGTCGTCGATGCCGAGACCCTTCTCTTCTTCGACGATCTCGACGGAGGCCGCCGGAGCGGCCGCACGCGGCGCATTCGCCGCGGGCTTCTTCGATTCGCTGCGCGTCGCGGGACGCGCCGGCGCCGCGGCGCCCTTCTTCCGGCTCTGTGCCATGGTGGAAACTCCTTGGAGAGGACCGGGGGGGTTCAGAGACGCGTCGAGGCGCGGTCACCGGTGGCCGGCTTGCGGCCCTCGGGGGCGTCGATGAGGACGGCGGTCGACGTGGCGTTGTTGACGACCTCGACGCGCGCGCGGCCCTTGAGGCTGGCGCCGTTGTAGACCGCGAACTCGTAGCCGCGCTTGACGCTGTGCTCCTTGCCGACGTTGAGGTGCACGAGGGTCATGCCCCCTTGCTCCAACACGCCGACGACCGACGCGTTGATCGTCGGCACGTTGCCGTGCACTTCCTGGGCGGTGAGGCCGGTGTAGGCCGCGTACGCCTCGATCAGGGTCTCCTTGCGGGCGACTTCCTGGGTCGTCTCCTCGACGGAGCGGCGCAGGTCGGCGATCTGCTCGTTGGCGCGCGCGAGGCGCTCCTCGGCGTCGCGCTTGGCCTGCAGGGCGGCCTCGCGCTCGTTCATCGCCGTGTTCTTCGCCTCGACGGCGGCGACGCGGGCTTCGGTGGCTTCCTTGAGGTCACCGGCGAGCTGCGCGGCGCGCTCGTCGTAGTTGCCGAGGGTCGCGTCGATCGACGCGATGCGCTCGGTCAGCTTGTTCTTGTCGTCCGTCAGCGAAGCGAGCTGCGCCTGGCGGTCCTTGAGCTGCGCGTCGAGCTGGTTCTTTTGCTCGATCGTCTGGTCCTTGAGCCGCTTCGCTTCATCGCGAGCGGCCGTCAGGGAGGCGATCTCGTCCTGCAGAGACTTCTTGGTCTCTTCCAGCTCCGCTTGGACCTTCTCGGCCTGGCTGCGGTACTTGTGCGCGTTCGCGAGGGTCGAGGACGCCCAGCCGAGGAAAGCGGCGGCCAGGACAAGGTTCACGACGACGAAGATCCGTCCGATCGGGCTCATGTCGTATCTCGGGGGGGAGAAGGGTGCGCCCCGGCGAAGCCGGCGGGCGGAAGGGTGGGGGGATCGATCAGGGGGAGGAGGACCGCGGCCCGTCGCCCGCGCGAGCGACCCCGCGTCAGCGGGGGGCGCTCGCGGGGGCTGCGTCGGGACGCGACCTCGGCTGAGGCGCGGATTCTAGGCACGGGCGGACCAGGGGGTCAAGGCGCCTCGGGCGTCCCGTCGCGCCTGGGGCCGGATTTTCGGCGGGAGACCCCGCCCGAGAGGTCCCCCGAGAGGTCCCCTGGGAGACCCGGCAGCCCTGCGGCAGGTTGGGAATCGAACGGTACCAGGTACGAGTTT
>CAYMSD010000097.1:11668-12724 GCA_964393015.1 uncultured Klebsiella sp. | reverse complement strand
CCGAGCGAACTCGGGATCGACGCGGCGTATCCCTGGTACGCGGAGTTCAAGCTCTTTGAGCTTGGGAAGGATGGATCGCGCGGACGCGAGGTGCGGTTCGATGGGACGAACGCGATCGTGGCGGTCAAGACGGAGGACGCACGATCCTTCGGTGGCGTCATGTCTCGTCGCACGGCGGAGAGGTCCATGCGCGCCCGCGGCCGCGTCGAGGTGAAGTCTCCCGTGCCGTGGGGCTATGAAGCGGTCGTCGTGAAGTGGTTCGGCGTGGCCGCGAAGGACCGACTCGTCGCGGGTTTGGGTTCGGGCGCGAAGCCTGCGGCGAACCGCCCGATTCGCGAGAGCGACACCGCAGTGCCGGCGGAACCAGCGGAACCGCTCGAGGAGACGGCGCCGCCGGCGCTGCCCGAGGAGCCGCAGACACCCGACATTCCTGGGACTCGCCTGTAGGAGGAGATCGACCATGCTGGGGAATTGCTCTCTGCTCTCGCAGCCCGCCGCGGTTTCGCGGTTGGTGCGCTCTGTGCTCGTGATGTCGTTGGTGGCGGCGCCGTTCGGCTGCTGCAAGCCGAAGGAGACGGATGCAGGGCCAGCGCCTGCACAGACGCTCGTCGATCGCGACGCGGAGGGCGAGGAGCTCTCTCTCGCGCAAGGCGGATCGCGGAGGTCCCAACCCACGGGCGCTGCGGGCGCCGGGGGCTCCACGGGTGCGGCAGGCAGCAGGTCGAGCGCGGCGTCGGGCTCTGGCTCGGGCTCAGGCTCGGGCTCAGGCTCGGGCTCGGGCTCGGGCTCGGGCTCGAATGCAGCGGCAGGATCGAGTCGCGGCGCCGCCGCAAGCGCGGCGCAATCGTCCTCAAGCGCAGCGAGCGCAACCGGGCAATCGCCAGCAGCAACCGCCGCCTCGAGTGGCGGGCCCTGTGCTGGTGGCTCTGGCGGGGCGCAGTCGTCGGGCCAAGGCTCTGGAAGTGCAGCGGGCTCGGGCGCGGGAGCAGCGGGAAGCGGCGGAACAGGCAGCGCGGGCGCAGCGGGAGCAGCGGGAAACGCGGGTGCAGCGGGCAG